>CAYNVN010000144.1:0-13644 GCA_964400655.1 uncultured Lentimicrobiaceae bacterium | reverse complement strand
TTGAAGTTGGGAGTGCCTAGAGTTGAGCGTTCAGCGTTTGGCGTTCGGGTGGGCTTCGGCTTCGGCCGCGCCTTCTTTTCACTTTTCACTTTTTTTCTTTGTCATTTCGAGGGAGGTACGACCGAATTACCTTTTTAAAGGGCAGGCAAATCAAAAATCTTAAATCAAAAATTTGCAATCATAAATCAAAAGTGACTGGAGTGCCTGAAGTGCGGAGTACTTGGAGTTAAAACTAAGTCGTTCCTTTATCACTCCGTCATTTCGAGGGAGGTACGACCGAGACCCGCCCGAACGTATCGTTCGGTACGGGCGGGAATCCCCTACTTTGAACGACCGTACTCTCTTTTGTTTTAGTGGCAGGCTGCTGCCCGGGAGATTCCTCGCCGCTCCCCGAAAGCTTTCGGGTTCGCTTCCCTCGGAATGACGCTGGGTTGTGCGGGAGGGCAACAACAAGCATCAAGCATCCAGCAACCAGCTCAACTTCTGAACTTTCGCGCCTCTCCGTCTTCGCTGTTCCTCAAACTTTGAACTTCCAAACCTTGAATCAATGAGCACCAGGCAACCAAATCCTAAAATTTCCAAACACTTCTTTTCTGTATGTGTATGTTTTGGGGGATTAAAAACCGTTAATCTCTTTTATTTTAGCGGCAAATCTTTCAATTAAATCGGGTTCCGATTCAAATTTGTTGCCAATAACGGCAATATCGGCACCCGACAGTAAAATGCTCTCCAGTTTTTCGACGGTTTTAATTCCGCCTCCTACAATAACCGGCACTTCCACCGATTGTTTAACAAAACCTGTCATCTCTTCCGGAACGGTATTATGGGCACCGCTTCCGGCATCCATATAAATTACTTTCAACCCGAGCATTTCTCCCGCCATGGCAGTACAGGCGGCTATATCTTTTTTATCGGAAGGAATGGGAAACGAATTGCTCATATAGGTAACGGCCGTAGGTTTTCCGCTGTCAATCAGCATATACCCTGTGGGAACCACTTCCAGGCCGCTCATTTTTATGTAAGGTGCCGCTATTACGTGCATGCCTATTAACATATCGGGATTTCTTCCCGAAATAAGCGAAAGAAAAAGTATGGCATCGGCACGGCTGCTTACCTGATAAGTGTTACCCGGAAACAGAACTACGGGGATGTTGCTGTTCTCTTTTAAAATTTTAACGCATGTATCCAAACTTCCGGATGTAAGCAAACTGCCTCCCACAAAAAAGTAATCCACACCCGATTTTTGTGCTTTTTTTGTCAGCGAAATTAGCTGATCATTACTCAATTTGTCAGGGTCAACCAAAACCGCCAGTTGTTTTTGAGGTCTGTTAAATAGTTCTGTTACATTCATAAACTCGCTTTTTAGCAAAAATACATTTTTATCAGCCATCACAAGCTGTACGGAAAAGTAAAATTTATAAAACTACTTTTCAAATACTATTCGGGAGAATTAAAAATTACAAACATTATTATTTATGAATTTCGGGCCATTCTTCTTTTTCTGATTTTTGCTCCCACCCATTGCCCGCCAAAAAAGCCGAGCACCATAAACGGATAGGTATAAAGCTGGAACCCCAGTTCAAAAAGATAACGATAGGCAACCACCAAAGGAATGGGCAAGTGGACATACAAAAACCATTGCCACGAAAATTTTTTGGTTCCCTGCCGGCCGTAACCAAACGGTACATTAGTTACAAAAGTTGCCAAAACCGCCAATGCAAGTGCCATATATTCGTTCATGCTATTTAATCTCTTTGTAATTCACCTCGTTTTTAAATACTTTTTTTAGCCAAACCGGCAAAATAACCGCCCCGATAAACAGGTAAGGATAATAGCTTATCAGTCGCCACAAAATGGCCAGCGGAGCATACCACGAAGCATCAGGAATAAAATTACCGAGGAAATTTGAAAAGATAAATTCGGCAATACCACTTCCGCCCGGGGTGGGGCTTACCAGTAAAATTATCCACATGGTTAGCTGGCGGCCGTAAATAAGCAGATGATCGGAAAGGCTGTAAACGTTTCCGAAAAATGCCATCAGCATAAAATTAACCACCCAGTAACGGCCACCCCACGAAAAAGCTGTGGCAGTCATGCTTTTAAACCAATAGGAAAAGGGTTTCCCCTTAATTTTTTTTGATGTGTATATAAGCTGGTTGGCCGACCGGCGTGCACGCATGCGCCACTTTTTTAAGATAGGGAAAAGAAAAACCCATGAAATAAACGATTTAAAAAGATGCGGATTAACAAACAGGGCGTAAGCCAAAAACAGGGTGTAAACCAGCAGGGCTATGTAACCGCCCATAAATGCCCATCTTATTTCGTCGATATTTACCGAATCGGGCGGAAAAATATGATTGCCAAACAAAATGTAAACAAACGGAACGGAGAGGATAAAAAACAACTCGTCTAAAAATATGGCCGTCAGTATTACGGCCGTGCTTTTTCCGCTGCTTACACCTTCCTTATAAAGAAAAAAGATTGCCGGACCGGTACCTCCCACCACCGATGGCGATATTGCCGAACTGAACTCCCAAAGCATGATGATGTTAAATGCCTGTTTCCACCCTATCTCCGAATCGGTTAAAACAATTATCCGATACATGTAAGCAATGTCTCTTACAAACATCATCAATACGGCAATCAATAAAAAGAGCAGCGTATGCCAGGTAAAAGTGATAAAGGTAAAGGTTTCGGGATTAAAGTTACGCGACAAAAGCCAGCCACTAACCGCCAAACCTATTAAAATAGGCCATACAATACGTTTCGGACTCAGGCTTTGTACAATCTTTTCCACAAATACAGCTTTTAAAGGCAAAGATAAATACTGAAACCTTATTTATATGTGAAAATATCATAAAAGAGTCAAAATGACAGCTGTAATTAATCAATAATGCCATATAGGCAGTTTATTATGCTTATCGTATTGTTTTTTCGCATTGGTATATGGTTTGAACAGGAGAAAAGCGAAACGAAAAACAAAAGTTAATAATTAAATTAAAAATAAAAGGAGGACAAAGTTATGGCACTTGTAAGATTTAATCAGTATCCGGCTTTAACCGATTTATTTGATGCACTGGAAAAAAATTTCTTCAACACCGAAGAAAAATTTGAAGGAACCATTCCTGCAGTCAACATCAAAGAAGACAACGATAAGTTTGTTTTGGAGATGGCTGCACCGGGAATGAAGAAAAACGATTTCCACATCAATGTTGAAAAAGATGTTTTAACCATTTCGTCGGAACACAAAGAGGAAAAAGAAGAAAAGAAAGAAAACTACGCACGTCGCGAGTTTTATTACAATACCTTCAGCCGTTCATTCAACTTACCCGAGAACATCAATCTTGAGGGTATTAAGGCTGACTACAAAAACGGTATTTTGAACATTGTGTTACCCAAAAAAGAAGAAACCAAAGTTTCTCGTGAGATAAAAATCTCGTAAGGGTAACCACTTACAGTAACAAAAAAGCCGTCAATCAAAATGCAATGATTGACGGCTTTTTTTATTCCGGTTATTGGTCTCTGCTTTTGCATCAGGGCAACATTTTAAGCATATTAACCTCTTTTTCGGTGAGGTGCCGCCACTTGCCTCTGGGGATGTCTTTTTTGGTGAGTGAGGCAAACATCACCCTGTCAAGTTTAACAACTTTATAACCCAGGTGTTCAAAAACCCTGCGCACGATTCTGTTTCTTCCGGAGTGCAGTTCAATTCCTATTTCGCGTTTATCGGCAGCTTTCATGTCGTAGGCAATTTTATCGGGTTTAATTTCCCCGTCTTCCAGTTTTAGTCCTGCGGCTATTTCAAGCAGGTGATTTTTTGTGAGCGGTTTATCGAGCACCACATGATATAGTTTTTTTACACCGTGTTTGGGGTGGGTGAGTTTTTTGGCCAAATCGCCATCGTTGGTAAACAATAAAAGACCTGTGGTATTTCTGTCGAGCCGCCCCACAGGGTAAATTCGTTCCTGACAGGCATTTTGCACCAAACTCATTACTATTTTTCTGTCGTGCGTATCTTCCGAAGTGGTAATATATCCTTTGGGTTTGTTAAGCAAAATGTATTGGAGCTTTTCGGCTCTCAGCAGCTGTCCCCCGTAAACCACCTTATCGGTACGTTTAACTTTGGTGCCCAGTTGGGTTACCACTTTTCCGTTAACCGTAACAACACCGGCTTCAATTAATTTATCGGCTTCGCGACGCGAGCACACGCCTGCATCGGCTAAAAATTTATTCAACCTTATCAGCCCGTCGCCTTCCTTTTTTGCCGGTTTCTTTTTAAATTTACGTTCTGTCGAGTCCGCTTTGGGTTCAAAACTTTTTCTTTTTTTAGTTGTCTTTTTTATAAATTTATCGAACCCGCCTTTTTTCTTATTCATAGTTAATCAATTATTTGGACGGCAAAAATACACAAAAGCAGCCGACGGCTTGCATGATGGTATATATTTCAGTATATTTAACAAATGAAAACCGACCTTTATGGATGAAAATAAAAATATGGTACTGGTTCCGGTAAATTTTACGGAACATGCTGAAAACGGAGCGGTTTACGCTTTACAAATTGCTGCAGGTATTGATGCCGACATTGTGTTGCTTAACGCCTGTTTTAATCCTGTTTTTTCCACACCGGGCTCTTTTGAACCTTACTCATACACGATGGGGATAAACGTTGATATGAACCGGATTGAGGAAGAGACACTGCTTAACCTTGAGGCGGTTAAACAGATGCTGGAAAATTTGATTGAAAAAGAGAAAATAAGCAATGTAAAGGTTAACGTTGATATTGTTCAGGGATTTGCCACCGAAACCATTTTGGCTTATGCCGATGAGTATAATCCGAGTGTAATTGTGATGGGGACTGCCGGAAAACAGGCTCAGGGTCAAACACCTTTTGGTAAAAAGGTTACCAGAGTGCTGGAAAATGCAAATGTTCCGGTAATAGCAGTACCACCCGGTTACGATGCCTACCGCCTGAAAAAACCCTCAAAAGTGTTGTATCTGACCAATATCGACAATACCGATTATCATGCCCTGGAGCGCCTGACGGGTTTTGCCCGTTTTTTTGATGCAAAGATCATCTGTATCCACACCTCCGAAATCGAAAGCAGCGAAGAGGATGAATTACGGATGAAGAAAATAAAAAATTACCTGTTGGAAGAACTTGGTATTACCGCTATTGAGTGCGGTATTCTTGAATCGGCAGATATGCAAAAGGGCCTTGAGAAGTTTATTGATGAGCGTGAAATTGATATTATGGCCTTTTCAACCCACCGGCGAAATTTACTGATGAAACTCTTTGCACAGGATATTGACCACCGGTTTTTGTATCAAACCAATATCCCCCTGTTGGTTTATCATGTAAAATAATTGATTACAGCCCGAAAACTTTTTCGTAAAACAGCTACCTCAAAAAAACCGGATTTTCTGCATTTGAATGTTTTGATTTACCGGCTGATTTTACACCAAATAAATGCCTGCCCGGTAAAAAGTCTATTTTTGATTTTTATAAACAATAAAAAAACCTATGAAAACAATTATTTTTACCCTTATTGTTCTGCTTACAACTATCGGTTTTAGCAAAACACTGTATCCGCAAAACTACGATTCAACTTTTTTCCCCATTGGTGTTTGGTCGGTGCGTGGTGATTTCAGAAACGTTGACGACTTTTTGTTTAACCCTGAAACGGCGGCTGAGTTTCACCACACATCCTTTCAGAATTTAAAAGAACAGGGTTTTAACTCAATATTTTTATCATACGACCCCATTAGTTATACACTGGATACCATTTTGGATATTGCCGTGATGTATGATATGAAGGTTATTCCCCCATTCATTAACCTGCAGCAGTTAATTGGTTCAAGCAACGAAAACGAAGTAACCGACAGTGCTATTCGGGCAGCATTGAGTAATGACGGAATCGAACAAATACGAACCTCTCCTGCCACACTGGGCTATTATTTGTATGATGAACCTTTGCAGGGCTGGATTGATTTTGAGGTTCTGGAACGAGCAAAAGATATTTTGATTGAAGAGAGCGGCGGAAACCATCCGGTTTTGTCAACATGGAACGATGAACAGCAAATGAGCTATATCGACAGCTACATACACCCCGATGTATTAATGATGGATAGTTATCCGCTGGAAGACGGCGATGCCATTGGCGATTTAAGCGACTATATGCCATCCTATTTTACCAGTATGCCCGACCCACCGCCGTTTTCTGATTATATCAATACCGTAAGGATAAATCATTGCGAATCGTTAAACCGGCCGATGTGGGTGGTGTTTCAGGCATTCGGCGATATGGAAACTCCTGAAAACTGGGGTTTTTGGCGACAGGTATATCCCAAAGAGATTCGTTTGCAGGTCTATCTTTCCATTATGCAGGGGGCAAAAGGTTTGTGGTATTTCTTGTATGAATCGGAATTTCCATACCTGCTGGGAATGCTGGATGTATCGGGTCAGCCAACCCAAAGGTTAACAGAGGCAATTGCCGTAAATACGGAAATCAACAAAATAAGTGATATCCTGTTAAAGTTAAGGGTGGTAAACGACAGCACGGCCGTTTCAACAAGTTTTGGTGAAGTAAAAATGCACGTTGATTACACTACCGAAATAAATGAAAAATATCTTATAGCTGTTAATACCAATGTTTTTGATACTTCTGAAATAGCCTTGTCGGTGAAAAAAAGCACCGTTGGATATTCGGTTAAAAGCGTAGTAAACCTTACGGAAGGTAAGGGACTTCCTTTTTCGGAAGATGAATCACTTATTCATTTTAATATAGTGCTGAGTCCCGGAAGCGGTGCATTAATAAAACTGTCGGATGAAGTTTCGGGTACGGAAACCCTACCAGCAGCAGACATCATCAAAATATTTCCAAATCCGGCGAAAAACAAACTGCAAATTGATATGGGTAACCTGCAATTAATAAAATTCAGAATTTATAATATAACAGGTTCGTTGGTTATTGAAAACACTCAATTACAGAACAAAGGTGTTGATATTGAGTTTTTGAACCCCGGCATTTATATTATAAAAGTTGAAACCAACAAGGGGATTATTAACAAGAAGTTTGTGAAAAGGTAAAGTTAAAGGGGCAAATATTCACTAAACTTCCAAACCTCAAACTTTGAATAGTTCAAACCACTCAACATTACCTAAAGCCCCATGCTCATGCTTACCAGTTCGGCGATGTCGTAGTTTTTCACCTCTTCCTCTTTGTTGGTGTATTTAATACCGTCGGTCATCATGGTCATACAGAAGGGGCAGGCGGTACAAATGATGTCGGCACCGGTTTGCAGGGCTTCTTCGGTACGCTCAATAAATATCTCTTTGTCGCCTTTTTCGGCTTCTTTAAACATTTGTCCGCCACCGGCACCACAACAAAGGGCGAAACTGCGGTTACGCTCCATTTCCACGGTCATGGCCGGTATGGCTTTAAGCACCTCACGCGGAGCATCGTACTCTTCGTTGGCGCGGCCCAGATAACAGGGGTCGTGATAGGTTATTTTTTTACCTTTCAAATCGCCGCCTTCAAGATGCAGTTCTCCGGAAGCAATTTTTTGCTGCAGGAATTGTGTGTGATGCAAAACTTCGTATTTGCCACCAAGGTCGGGGTATTCGTTTTTAAGGGTATTAAAATCGTGCGGGTCTGCGGTGATGATTTTTTTTATTTCATAAGCGTTCATCA
The DNA here is from genome assembly GCA_964400655.1 of uncultured Lentimicrobiaceae bacterium. Lineage (GTDB taxonomy): Bacteria > Bacteroidota > Bacteroidia > Bacteroidales > F082 > B16-G9. Next base: position 5,953 of record CAYNVN010000144.1, on the reverse strand, counting down.
CCTCAATATTGGTAAGTGCCTGCATTTGGAAAAGCATTTCGTTACCTGCACGACGGGCCACATCACCACTGTCCGACTCTTCAACACCCAATACGGCGTAATCTACTTTCAGGTGGTTCAGTATTTTAACAAACTCGCGCATTACTTTTTTGTAACGGTCGTCAAAAGCACCTGCCGAACCTACCCAAAGCAAATATTCGGGTTTTTTACCTTCGGCAACCACATCGGCCATTACCGGCACATCCAACCCTTCGGCCCAGAGCAGCCTGTCTTCAGGCGAAAACTGCCACGGGGCTCCGTTGTTTTCGATGTTGGCAAAAACGGTGTTTAACCCCGACGGAGCTTTTGACTCTTCCATAACCATATAACGGCGGATACCCAAAATAACAGAGGGTTGGTTGATGTTAACGGGGCACTCCTGTGCACAGGCGTTACAAAGCGTACATGCCCAAAGTTCCTCTTCGGTAAGGTAACTGCCCAGCAAAGCTTTGCCATCGTCGTAACCTGCATCTTTAATCAATCCGGGCCCTTTTTCTTTCATCCGTTTACGGGTATCCATCATCACCTTTCGCGGCGAAAGCAGTTTACCGGTAATGTTGGCCGGACAAACGGAGGTACACCGCCCGCACTGCGTACAGGCCAGCGAGTTCATGTAATTGATCCAGGTAACATCTTCAATATCTTTTATACCGAAACGTGCGGGTGCGTCATCTTCACCTTCGGCAGGCTCTTCAAAAGCAGCATTGGGGTCAAGCATCATTTTTACCTCTTTGGTGATGTCTTCCATGTTATCAACATAACCCAGAGGCTCCAACCGTCCCACAAAGGTATTGGGAACCGAAACAAAAACATGGAAATGTTTGGAATAGGGCAGGATGTTGGCAAAGATGAATATCAGCAGGATATGTGTCCACCAGTTGAACTGATACCAGAACCAGGCCGTTTCGTTGGGAATGCCGTAAAAATAACCGGCAATATGGCTGCTTACGGGATAAGAGCCTAAAACTTCATGGCCCGATTGTTTGGCCCACACCAGATAAAAGGTGTTCATTCCCATAAGTGACAACATTAAAAGCAGAATAATGGTGAGGGCGATATTGGCATCCATTTTATCGATTTTGCGCATCTCGGGGCCGTAAAAGCGTTTGATGTGCATAAACAGGCGGCGGATAAGGAAGGCTGTTACCGCAAAAGCAATAATCAGTGCCGATATATCGCCTGAAGCCATAAGGAAATCGTAAAATCCTCCCATAAAAGAAAAGATCTTTTCGGTACCGAAAAGGCCGTCAATAACCATTTCGATGCTTCCGAACAGAATCAGTAAAAATCCCCACCACACCAGAGCGTGCATCAAGCCTACCCAACGGCGGCGCAATATTTTCTTTTGCAGGAAAGCAATTTCAATCATCATTTTAAAGCGCTTTCCCCAGTCGCCTATTTTTTTGGGTTTGGTAAGTTTAAAAAATTGTACATAACGGTAAATCGAAAATGCAAAAATGCCCAGCGTGATGAGCAATACGATAAGGAATACAATCTGCTTTTCCATTGGTTGTTTGGTTTTTAATTTATTTAATTTTACCGCAAAGGCGTTATGGTAAGATTATTCTTATTTCCTCTTTATTTCTAAACGTTTTAGCGTTTTGTTATTTGCCTCAATTTCCGCAATTAACATATAACTTACTTATTTACAAATTACTCTTTACTTCTAACCACCAAATGTCCGGGGTCGTCAGAATAGCCATAAAGATAATCCAATTTCTTTTTATAGGTTTTTTTAAGCTGCTTTCTTTTTAGCTTTAAAGTGGGTGATAACTCTCCGGTATCGGTAGTCCACGGTTTACAGGTAAGGGCAAACTTTTTTACCTGACGATGACGGCCGAGTGTTGCATTAATGCGGTCAACCTCTTTTTGATAACGTTCAATAATTACGGGATTTTCAATCAGGTCAACGTTATCGCGATAGGTAATGTTGTTGTTGGCAGCCCATTTGTGTAATACTTCAAAATCGGGACTGATAATAGCGGCGGCAAATTTTTCTCCTTCGCCCACAACCATTAACTGGTCGATAAAAGGAGATTCTTTAAATTTATTTTCCACCAGTTGGGGAGCAACATATTTTCCGGTGGTGAGCTTGAAGATCTCTTTTTTACGGTCGGTGATACGCAGCACTTTTTCTTTATTTAACTCACCAATATCACCGGTATGAAGCCATCCCTCTTTATCGATGGTTTCGCGGGTTTTTTCGGGGTCTTTATAATATCCGAGCATTTGGCTGGGGCCTTTCATCAGTATTTCACCGTCATCGGCAATTTTCACTTCCACATTGTCGAGAACAGGTCCCACGGTACCGAAACGTATCTTGTCGGGATGATTTACCGAAATAACCGGCGAAGTTTCCGTCATTCCGTAACCTTCCATTACCGGAATTCCCGCTGCATTAAATATACGTGCCAGGCGAGGTTGCAGTGCAGCGCCACCCGAAATAATCACCTTAATATTTCCGCCGAGTGCATCGCGCCATTTGCTGAAAATAAGTTTGTTGGCAAGGGCCAGTTGTTTATAATACCACCAGCCGTTGGAACCGTCGTTTTCGTAACGTAATCCAAGGTCAACCGCCCAGAAGAAAAGTTTACGTTTAATACCGGTAAGCTCTTTGCCTTTCAGCATTATTTTATCGTAAAGTTTTTCCAGAACCCTTGGTACCGTTGTAAATCCGTTGGGTTTTATTTCCAGCAGGTTTTCGCCGAGGGTATCAATGCTTTCGGCATAATAAACATTGATGCCTTTGTATTGAACCAGATAGTTTACCATCCTTTCAAGCACATGGCAAAGCGGCAGAAAACTCAGTGCCGTATCGGGGTAGCCCACCGGTAATATTTTTTCGGTGGCCTGCACATTGCTGATAAAGTTACGGTGCGAAAGCATCACTCCTTTTGAAAGGCCGGTGGTTCCGGATGTGTAAATAATTGAAACCAGATCGTCGGGTTTTATCTCGTTTTTAAGCTGTTGAAGTTTTTCGCCGTATTTTTTTTCGTTTTGTTTACCAAGTTCAACGATTTCGTGGAAATCGGGTACACCTTCCACATGATCAATTGTCCAAACCTTTTCGATGTTGTCGGTTTGGTCGGCAATTTTTTTAATCTTATTGTAATAATCTTTTGATGAAACGATAATCCATCTTGCATCGGAATGGGCAAAAATATGTTTAAACTCACGCAAACCGTTGTTTGGGTAGATGGGCACATGAACCACTCCCACCTGAGCCATCCCCATATCCATAAAATTCCATTCGGGCCGGTTGTTTGAAATGGTTACAATTTTATCGCCTTTTTTAAAACCCGATGCAAGCAGCCCAAGGCTGAACCTGTCAACATTTGCTTTATAATCCTGTGTTGAAAATTTTTCCCATTGTCCGTTTCGTTTTACGGACAGGGCATCTTCGCGGGGAAATTTTTCCAAAAGCCGGTCAACAATATCAAAAGTTCTGGTTACTTCCATGGTTTTATTTTTTCGGTTTAAAGGTCCAGGTAAATTGAAAAGTGGCTACCACATCGCCCGAGGTGTCGTAGCCGGTGGTTGAAACTTCAACGGTTTTTCCCTCTCCGGTTTTAATGCTTTCGTTTACGGCATCGGCAATTTTATCACCATCGTGGCATTCGAACCGGATGAGCGTTCGTGCTTTTTTGGTGAAAGAGGCCTGCATATTTAACACCAGCATGGAAACGGGGACCGAACTGTCGGCTACCAGTGCCATGGCTAAAATTCCCGATGAAAGCTCGGCGGCCATGCTTAACACTGCAAAATAGATTGAACGGAAAGGGTTTTTGTTAAGCGGTTTATACGGAACCGTAACCACAGCATGCCGTTTATCGATTTCAACAACCTTTAACCCTGCCAGTGCACCCATGGGCAGATGTTTTAACATGTACATTTTCATTGCCCATGAGTTTGAGGCCATTTTTCTTATTTTATCTCCCTTCGGCATAACTGTGGTTGGTTCGTTAAAAAAATTAAACGCTGAATCACAAATTCAAAACTAACTTCTCGTTTTCGTTCGGATTATCTGTTGTTTTGGAATTTGTGATTTGGTGCCTGTAATTTCTAAAAATTATATCTGTTATCTTCAATCAGTTTGTCGGCAATCATGCGGCGGGCATCGCGAACATTTACAGGATTAACCTTGGTAAAACGTTTCATACCCATCAGCATGGCCTGACGTTCATCGCCCTCGGCAAAAGAGTTAACGGCATCAACACCGATTTTGTTTATACGGCTTGCGGTATCGTACATAAATACGTCCAGCATGTTTTTGTACAACTTCATCTTTTCTTCATCGTACATGCCGTTGAGTTTTTCAATTCTAAGCATCATCGATTCGGCCGCATAGGTGTACATTAACATATCGGCTACATTCATCAAAATTTCCTGTTCATTCTGGAACTCGGTGGTGTACTTTTGAAGGGCGGCTCCAGCAACCATTAAGATGGCTTTTTTGAAATTAACCACCAGCTTGTGTTTTTCTTCGAAATAATCCATCGAAACACTACCGAAATCGGGAATACCCATCAGTTCTTTAGCCACCTCTTTGGCCGGAGTAAGCAGGTCGATTTCGCCTTTCATTCCCCGTTTTAAGAGTTCTCCAACGGTTACCATGCGGTTAATTTCGTTGGTACCTTCAAATATCCGGTTAATACGCGAATCGCGATAGGCGCGTTCTACCAGCATTTCGGCCGAATAGCCCATTCCTCCGTGAATTTGAACACCTTCGTCCACCACATAATCCAATGCTTCGGAACCAAACACTTTGGCAATGGAAGCCTCAATGGCATATTGACGAATGCCTTCAACCATAGCGCGGCCTTTGTCCATTCCTTCGGCTTTTAACGCTTCAATGGCATCATCAATGTTTTGACTGGCACGATAGGTTAACGATTCGTTGGCAAAAGTGCGGATTACCATTTCGGCCAGTTTGTATTTAATGGCTCCGAAGTTTGAAATACTGGTTCCGAACTGTTTGCGTTCATTGGCATACTGAACGGCCAGATCGATGGTTGCTTTTCCGGCTCCCACACATGCTCCGGCAAGTTTAATACGGCCCAGGTTTAAAATGTAAAGGGCAATTTTGAAACCGCTGTTTCTTTCACCCAACAAGTTTTCGACAGGTATTTTGGCGTTGTCGAAAAATATCTGGGTAGTGGATGAACCGCGAATTCCCATTTTGTCTTCTTCTTCACCAACGGTAAATCCGGGGGTGTCGCGTTCAACAATAAAAGCGCTGAGGTTTTTGTCGTCTTCTATTTTGGCGAAAACAATAAACAGGTCGGCTACACCACCGTTGGTAATCCACATTTTGTCGCCGTTAAGGATGTAATGTTTGCCATCTTCGGAAAGAACCGCTTTGGTTTTTCCGTTGTTGGGGTCGGAACCTGCTCCCGGCTCGGTTAAAGCATAGGCACCGATATATTCGCCGGTGGCCAGTTTGGGAAGATATTTTTGCTTTTGTTCTTCGGTTCCGAAATAGTAAATAGGCAACGTACCGATGCCTGTGTGGGCCGAGTAAGCTACGGCAAAGCTAAATCCTTTACCCATCTCTTCCACCGTAAGCATGGAGGTTACAAAATTTTGACCGAAACCTTCATACTCTTCGGGTAACGATATGCCGAGCAAACCCAGTTCACCGGCATCTTTTAATAATTTGGTAAGGGTTTCATGGTCGTGATGTTCCAGCTTGTCCATAACGGGCAACACCTGTGTTTCGTTGAAATCGCGGCAGGTTTGCGCCATCATTTGCTGTTCTTCATTAAATTCTTCAGGAATAAAAATATCCCGGGCTTTGGTTTCCTTAATCAGGAATTCACCGCCTTTAAGTGCTTTGTTTTCTGACATGACTAATTTATATTTATGTTAATTCTTCTTGTTTAAAAGGTTTTAAATTACAAGCACCAAATAACAA
>CAYNVN010000143.1:0-6343 GCA_964400655.1 uncultured Lentimicrobiaceae bacterium | reverse complement strand
AATGGATATCCATACAGCCACTGCGTCAAAAGTTTACGGCCTTGCTCCCGATAGGGTAACCAAAGAGATGCGCCGCAACGCCAAAATGGTCAACTTCGGCATTATTTACGGAATTTCTGCTTTCGGATTATCCGAGAGGCTTGGCATTCCGCGCAAAGAGGCTGCCGACATCATTAATAATTATTTTGAGCAATATCCGGGTGTGAAAGCGTACATGGAAAAATCCATTCAGTTTGCACGCGAACACGGTTACGTGGAAACCATTTTGGGCCGCCGCCGCTATTTGCCCGACATCAACTCCGCCAACAGTGTAGTAAGGGGTTATGCCGAGCGAAACGCCATTAACGCACCTATTCAGGGTTCGTCGGCTGACATGATTAAGGTAGCCATGATTAATGTGTTCAACCAAATGCGCAAACAAAATCTGCGCAGCAAAATGATTCTTCAGGTACATGATGAGCTGGTGTTTGATGCACATCGTGATGAAGTGGAACAGCTAAAAGCCATTGTAAAAGACAAAATGCTCAACGCCATCACACTGGATGTTCCGTTGGTGGTGGATATGAATACCGGGGAGAACTGGCTGGAGGCACATTAACGATAAACATTGAAAGGTTAGCCGTTAACCTTCATTCTTTGGCGTACCACTTCGTACATTAACACCCCGCCGGCAACCGAAACATTTAACGAATCTATTTCGCCCAGCATGGGGATGCGCAGGTGGATATCGGCTTTTTTAAGATACTCACGCGAAACCCCTTCTCCTTCCGACCCCATAATAATGGCTACGGGTGCGGTAAGGTCGGTTTCAAAATAGAGCTTATCGGTTTTTTCGGTAGCAGCGGCAATGATAATTCCGCTGGCTTTTAAAAACTCAATTACATTTTTAATATTATGTGCCCTGCAAACGGGTATTTTATAAATTGCCCCTGCCGATGACTTTACGGTTCCCGAATTAAGCTGCGCCGAACCTTTGGCTGGTATAATTACGGCATCAACTCCGGCGCTTTCGGCCGTACGTAACAGTGCACCGAAATTACGTACATCGGTAATACGGTCGAAAATCAGTAAAAACGGGTTTTTGCCCTCTTCGTATAGTGCAGGTACAATGTTTTCGATATTATAAAAGCTGATTGGCGAAATATAGGCAACTACTCCCTGGTGGTTTTTTCGGGTAAGTTTGTTGAGTTTTTCAACCGGTACTACCTGATAAGGAACTTCGTACTCCTTTAACAGTTTTGTCATTTCTTTAAAGGCACTGCTTCCCGACCCTCTCAGTATAAAAGCTTTTTCTAACTCTTTGCCCGCATTCAGGGCTTCAATTACCGGCCTTATACCGTAAATCATCTCCTGCCGATTGTCTTCGTAATGTTTCATTACTCCTCCAATAATTTTTGATCGATACTTTTTTGCGCTTTGGCCCCCATCTTTTTAAGCTTTTCAATTTGCCCCACCATGTTGCCACGTCCGTCAACCAGTTTTTTACGGGCATCTTCGTACGATTTTTGTGTTTTGTTTAAAAAATTTCCGATTTTATCAAGGTCTTCGGTAAATCCCACAAACTTGTCATATAACGAGCCTGCCTGGCGGGCAATTTCCAAAGCATTGCGGGTTTGCTTTTCCTGTCGCCAAATCGATTCGATGGTACGCAGGGTGGCCAGCAGGGTGGTGGGGCTTACAATAACCACTTTACGTTCCCATGCGTAGTTAAACAAACTGTGGTCGGTTTGAATGGCTGCCGAAAATGCCGGCTCAACGGGCAGGAACATTAAAACAAAATCGGGTGTGTTTTTGTTTTTTATTGACGGATAATTTTTTTCACTAAGCTCTTTAACATGGCGTTTTACCGAATCTACATGGCGCTTTAGGGCTTTTTCTTTTTCCTCTTTTTCGTCAGCCGAAACATATTCCTGGTAAGCCGTTAATGAAACTTTCGAATCGATTACCAAAAATTTCTCTTCCGGCAGTTGAATGATTACGTCGGGACGGATGGTTTTGCCTTCCACATTTTCGCCCGTTTCCTGAATAAAATATTCCTGACCTTTGGTTAATCCCGATTCTTCCAAAATCCTCTCCAAAACCACTTCGCCCCAGTTGCCCTGTTGCTTTGAATCGGATTTTAGTGCTTTGGTAAGGTTTTTGGCATCTTTATCAAGCTGTACGCTCAAATCATAGATTTTTTTAAATTCGGCTTTCAGGTCGCTTTGGTCTTTCAACCCCTTTTCGTAAGTGTCTTCAACCTTTTTTTCAAATTTTTCGATTTTCTCTTTCAGCGGATTGATCAGCTCGTTAATATTTTGTTTGCTGTTTTTGCTGAATTCTTCGCTGTTCTCTTTTAATATTTTACCGGCAATTAAAGCAAATTCCTGCTTCATTTGCTGTTTTACCTCTTCAAGACGTTTCTTCTCTTCGCTAAGAAGTTGTTGCATATTATTCAGGTCGGAAGTTAATTCGGCAACTTTCTTTTCGTACTCTATACGTTTGTTCCGCTCCTTATCAATTTCCGTTTTTAACGCTTCCAGTTCGTTGATGGTTTTGATAAGATTTGCGTTTTGAGTTTGCAAACGGGCCGTTTCTACTTCAATATCGTTTTTCTGTTTTAACAACTCTTCTGCTTTTTCGTTCAGCTGTCTTAACTCCTCCCTAAGCTCCACCTCTTTGGCTTCTAAGAGTGTTTTTTGACTTTCGCATAAAGAAATTTCATCTTTTAACAACCGGGTGTTTTCATCGTTTTTACGTTGCCATTGTAATGCTTCTGCTTTCAACTTTTGGCTGAACCAGGCATAAACAACCATTGAACCTGCTATAAACGAAACTGCTAACCATAAAAACTCCATAATAATATTTTTTAGGTAAAGATACGCAACTCAATTAAAAGCGGCGGCAATAACTTCTTTTCATTTTCTTTCAATAAAATTATTCTAAATAGCGAAAATGGTTATTTTTGCCGAAAAAATAAATACAAAATTTAGTACAATTTTAATAAACAATTGATTATGAAAAGAGTTTTACTAGCGCTATTATTTTTAACAGCGGCCGTAACTTACGGACAGGACACCACCAAGTACTGGAAAACAGAGGGAAATCTTACTTTTAATTTTGCTCAGGCATATTTTAGCAACTGGTCGGCAGGAGGTGAAAACAGCTTTGCCGGTGTGCCAAAGCTTCACTTTAAAGCCGATTACAACAAAAACAAATTTAAGTGGAGCAACATTGTGAATCTTGCTTTGGGTTATACTGTTACAGGTGAATCCGATCCTATGAAATCGGAAGACCTTATTGAGCTTTATTCAACAATGGGTTACCAATTACACAACAACTGGTATGCAACATTTATGCTGAAGTTTAATTCGCAGTTTGCAAAAGGGTATGATTACGGTACCGATTCAAGTACCTATATCTCTAAATTTATGGCTCCCGGTTATCTCGACTTTGGCCCGGGCATAGGATACAATCTTCCCGATTGGCTGGTTGTTAATTTTTCGCCGGCTACAGCAAGATTTACCTTTGTAAACGATGAGAGGCTTGCCGATGATGGTAAATATGGTATTGACCCTGCCGTACGTGATACAAACGGTAATATTATTACACACGCCGATAAGATGAAATTTCAGTTTGGTGCCAAATTGACGGCTGCCATTAAGTATGAAATTTTTAAAAATGTTGAACTGGGTACCAGTTTGGAACTTTTTTCCGATTATTTAGACAGTCCTCAAAACCTGATTGTTAACTGGAAAACCCTTTTGAGGATGAAAGTAAACTCATGGTTGAATGTTGACTTCAATACCGAATTGTTTTATGATGACAATGTAATGTTTTACGATGAAGCCGGTATACCCGAAGGCCCGAAAGTTCAGTTCAAACAAAATTTGATGGTTGGGCTTAGCCTGAATTTTTAAAATAATATAATGACCCGTATCGGTTTATTATCAGACACCCACGGATATCTTCATCCGCGGGTGTTTGAGTTTTTTAGCGATTGTGACGAGGTTTGGCATGCCGGCGATATAGGCAATATTGAAACAGCCGACCGGCTGGCATCGTTTAAACCGCTACGGGCTGTGTATGGAAATATTGACGGCGGAAAACTCCGCCGGATGTTTAACGAAACCGCCCTTTTTCAAATTGAACAGGTAAAAACGGCCATAATTCATATTGGTGGTTATCCGGGCCGGTATTCTCCAAAGGCAAAAGAAATAATTGCCGCTTACGAACCTTCGCTGTTTATTACAGGACACTCGCATATATTAAAAGTGATGCCCGACAATAAAAACAATTTGCTGCATATCAATCCGGGTGCTGCCGGAAAATCGGGTTTTCATAAATTCATCACGTTTGTACGTTTTACAATCAACGGCAGCACCATTAATAACCTCGAGGTGTTTGAGTCAAAACGCGGTTAATATTTTTTTTTAAACTATAGGCGTAAATTGTTTACTCTTTTTATCTTTGGTACTTTAAAACGCGTTTCTCTGTTTTAAAAAGTATTAAACTACCTGATGTATCACATTATGGAAACAAAATATGCCTGTATATCTGTTTCGGATGACCAACTGAAAACCTTTCTTACAGAAACTTTAACAAAATACGGCATAAAATCTTTCATCGGTACAAACAGGTTATATGCCGTTGATATTGACGAAATTGCAATGATGGTTGTTGATGAATCATCACTTTCCGAAGTTTGCAGCTACATTAAAAGCAAAAATACCTCCAATCTGTTTATCCCTGTGTTGGCTATATCTTTAAAGGGCTTACCGGCAGAGTTTTCCAACTGTATCACCGATATAATTACGGACCATCCGGATAAAGAAGTATGGAGGCGAAGAATAAATACATATATCAGCTTAAGAAACAGAGAGGTAGGATATTATAGAAAAGACAAAGAAAATGCTGTTTTTAAATCGTTTCTTAAAAACTTTCCTTTACCGGCTTTTTTGGTGGATAGAAAGCTCAATATATATCACCCTAACAACTTTATATTAAATGAAAAGAGGTTTAATCAGCTCGGTTTTTTTGAAAAGAAGTGTTACGAAGTAATTGTTAACTCGGGTAAAGTATGTAAAAACTGTCCGGTTCCTGAGGTTTTTAAGCAAAAAAAGGTAATAAAAGAGGTTGTTGAGGTTAAACAGGAAGATGGTACGGTAAATTATTACGAAAGAATTGCCGCACCTGTTTTTGACGACAATGGAAAGATTAATTTTGTTGCGGTGGTGATTAACGATATTACCGAACAAAAACAGTCGGAACTGGCACTTAAGCAAAGTCGCGATAACTATAATTCGTTCGTTGAAAACACAACCGATCTGGTTATTTTAATCAACAATAAAGGCCTGATAAAATATACCAATAATCAAATTACCCGATACGGCTATACAAAAGAGGAGGTAAATGGTAAACCCATGATATTGTATATACCGGAGAAAGATCATGTCAGGGCGATGAGAGTATTATCAAAAGTTTTAAATGATAACATCAATTTAACCATTGAAACCTCCATTATTAATAAAAACGGATTGTTAACCCCTGTTTTGGCCAGTGGTGTAAAAATTGTTTACGACGGCGAGAGTGTTGATCTTGTTTTGGTTAAGGATATATCGACGCTTAAAAAAATTGAAGATGACCTGAGAAAAAGTAACGAAACATTTTTAAACCTTTTTAATAATTCGGTTACCGCCATATATATACAGGACAGAGACGGGATATTTATTGATGTTAACAAGGCTGCCGTTAAATTGTACGGCTATAATAGTAAGAAAGACCTGATTGGTAAATCGCCGGCCGATGTGTCGGATAACTCCAAAAACGATTTGGATAAACTCAAAGAATATCTTGAATTAGTATATAACGGAACCCCTCAAACTTTTGAGTTTTGGGGTAAAAGAGTTGACGGAACCTCATTCCCTAAACTTGTAACGGTAGAAAAAGGCAGCTATTTTGGTAAGGATGTTTTTTTCTCTTATGCCATCGAAATCAGCGATTTGATAGAAGCCCGCGAAAAACTTCGCGAAAGCGAAGAAAAATATCGAACCATTTTCCAAACAAGCCCCGATGCAATTGCCATTAATAAACTTGATACAACCTTTGTAGAGGTAAACGATACTTTTCTGAAAATATTTAACACCACAAACGAGCGTGTCGTTGGAAAAAATCCGTTTTATGCCGGATTATTTGTTACCCCCGAAAACAGACGGCGGTTGATTAATTCGCTGCAACAAACAGGTATTGCACAAAACCTCGAATTTAGTATCAATACTAACAACGGAAAAACAATCGAAACCATTATCTCCACCAGAAGAATCAATATCAATGGCGAGCCACATGTTTTATCTATCATTAAAGA
>CAYNVN010000142.1:0-22127 GCA_964400655.1 uncultured Lentimicrobiaceae bacterium | reverse complement strand
GGGAATCCCCTGCTATAAATGCCCGAACTCTCTTTTGTTTCTAGGGGTAGGTTGATGTTGGGGAGATCCCCGCCCGTACCGAACGGTACGTTCGGGCAGGCCTCAGTCGTGCCTCCTTCGGGATGACGATGGGCGGTGCGGGAGGGGCAACAATAAGCATCCCGCACCAAGCAACCAGACAAACTCTTAAACCCAAATACTTCCGGTTTTTGTTTTCACTGTTTATTGTTACTTTTGTTCGCTGCCTGAAACAACATTTATGTTGCAGCACAAATCAAATTCATGATTAAACAAACCGAAATCATATTACCGGCATTACGCAGGGGATTTCACAGAATTGAAAATGAAATCTTCAACGCTTTGGGAGGACTTCCCGAAACAGGACTGCTCAATCTTTTTGTAAAACATACTTCGGCAGCCATTATGATAAGCGAAAATGCCGACCCTGACGTACAGGTCGACCTTAACTCGCTGCTTGAAAAACTGGCTCCCGAAAATGCCCCCTTTTATGTTCACACCCTTGAAGGCAGCGACGATATGCCCGCCCATTTTAAATCGGTTGTTATAGGTGTTTCTGTTAACATACCCATTACCGGCCACAAACTCAATACCGGCATTTGGCAGGGCATCTATCTTTGTGAATTTCGCAACCGCGGAGGAAGAAGAAAAATTGTTGCCACCGTTATTTCATAACCATACTTTCCTGCTCCTTTTTGTTAACAACCTGTTTGTTTCTCTTTTATTTCAAAGCAAAAAAACATGCTCAATAAAACTAATAGTATTAACTTAGCTGCCCCTTTTCCGTTTTTTTAGGGCAGGGTGCTTACAACTTTTATTAGAAAAGAATTTTAGTTTGTTAATCTGAATTATTCATTAAAATAAATTATTTATGAAAAAATTTACTTTTTTACTTGGTCTGATAATAATGTTTTTGGCCGGTTTCAGCCAGACAACCATTAAATATCAGGATTTTGAAGCGGGAGCTGACGACTGGAACTACACAGCCAATCCGGCACCTTATAACGTTTCGGGTGATACCTGGGATACGGTTACCGATTTCTCTTCTCATATCTCCGGCCCCCAAAACGGCACCTATTTTTGGGGGATGCGTGACCTTGACAATCCCAACGGAGGAGGAGCATTCAGACACACCCTTGCATTTGATGCCGAAGATGTATCATCGTTTACTGATGTTTCCGTTTCGTTTTATTACTATTCTGACGGATTTGACGGCAGCGATACCATTTACTACAACATACAATACGACAACGGAACCACATGGCCGGTTTCGGGTGATGTTGAGCTGGAAAAAAACACAGATGCCTGGACACAGGTTACCGTAAACGTACCAGCCGGAACACAATATGTTAGATTATTACTGGGAGCAAGACAAAACGGTGGCAGCGATTATGCCGGTTTTGACAACATTGTTCTGCAATATGGTAATGGCGGAAGCACAAACACTACTTACACAGCCTTTTACGAACCTTTTGATGACGACCTGGATGTAATGACCACCCAAAATATTACAGGCCCTAATCAGGAATGGGGCTGGACCAACTACGGCAATCCTCCGGGATGTGCAAAAATGAACGGTTATGCAAGCGGCGCACAGGACAACGAAGACTGGATGATAACTCCTGCCATTAACCTTGACGGATACAGCAATGTAACCCTTCATTTCGATCATGCACGGAATTATGCCGACAACAGCGGGTTATACGTAATGGTTTCCAACGACTACGACGGAATAAGCGACCCCAATACCAGCGGAACATGGAACGACATCACATCCCAGTTCACCTTTCCCGATCCGGGAAGCTGGTCATTTATTGATGCCGGAACTGTTGACATCTCGGCATATGCAGGTGCAACAACCTATATTGCTTACAAATACACTTCTACCACCGCCGGTGCAGCAACCTGGGAAGTGGATAATATAACCGTTGCCGGCGATCCGCCTCCTGTTTATATTACCGGTTCATTCCAGTCAACACCATGGACACCCGGCGATCCCGATTATGCCATGACCATGAATGCAAACGGAGTATATGTTTTAACCAAAAACCTTCCCGCTGCCGACAACGAATACAAAGTAGTTGAAGGCGACTCATGGAGTTCACCCAATTATCCCGGCACCAATCAGCATATCAACTTATCGGCAGCCGCCGATACAACCTGGCGTGTTAATGCCGATGATGAACTTGTAATGCACACACTACCGGTTGTTACAGGTGACTTCTTTGAAGCAATGGGTAACGGCTCAAACTGGGATCCTTCCAACCTGGCCGGCGAAATGAACGATGACGACGGCGATGATGTTTATACGGTTACTTTACTGGTCCCTAACGGCGACTGGGAGTGCAAAGTTGCTTTAAATAATAACTGGGATCAGAGTACCGGAGCCAATACCGCTTTTACTTCAAACGGTACCGACTCCACCGTATTTACATACGATTTTACAGATAACACAACATCGGTTTCCGGCCCTCCTCCCCCGTCTTCACTGGTTACCTTTATTGTATATGACACCGCCGGACAAAACTACGACGGTTTCAATCTGAAAGGAAGCTGGGATGCCAATGGTAATTACGACCCGACGTGGAACGGCGGCAACGAACATACTCCCTTTTACGATGACGGAACCAACGGCGATGCTACAGCCGGCGACCACGTATGGACCTGCCAACAAAATCTGGTGGTTGATAACGGTGCCAACACCTGGGAATGGGGTGTAAACGACAGCGAACACAACTGGGTTGCCGGAAACTGGCAATTCACGGTTCCCGATACAACCGCCCAAACGCAAACATGGGAGGTACCAACCACCCCCGCACTAATTATAAATGAAATCATGTATAATTCACCCGGTGCCGATGAAGAGTGGATAGAGTTATATAATAACACCTCCGCCTCCATCGACCTGGAAAACTGGAAAGTTCTTGATAACAACGCATCACATACCGCCATTGTACTACCGGCCGGATACAGCATTGATGCCGGCGGCTACTTCACCATTGAAATTGCCACATCGGGCAACTTCCCTTTTACACCCGATTACGACGGAAGCGGAAACTTCAGTCTTGGTAACGGTGGTGATGCCGTACGACTGTGGAATGCCGACGGAATTTTGGTTGACATTGTAAATTACGACGATAACGATCCGTGGCCCACCGCCCCTGACGGAGACGGCCCCTCCTTATCTCTTATCGATCCCGAATACGACAACAGCCTTCCGGGAAGCTGGCTTGCCAGCAATCAGGATGGCGGCACCCCGGGTGAACTCAATTTCCCGCCCGAACCTTTTATTACCGTTCTCGACCCCAATGGTGGCGAAAATATTGAAAGAGGAACCGAATATACCATCAAATGGTCGTACGGATACTGGGATGGCCCTGTTGAAATTTACCTCTTCCACGGCGCACAGGATTCAAGCCTGCTGGTTTCAAACATTCCCGTTTCCGATTCATCGTGGATATGGTATATACTGGATAATCAGGAAACCGATACCAACTATAAAATTAAAATCAGAAGCATTGATCCTGATACAACACCCTGGGACATGAGCGATGAAAGTTTTTCAATTATTGAGCCTTACACATCACCCAATCTGGTAATTACCGAAATCATGTATAACCCCCCCGAATCGGGAGAAGATTCACTTGAATTTATAGAACTCTATAACAACAGTACCGATACCATTAATTTGGAGGGCGTTCATTTTACACAAGGTATCGAATACACTTTCCCGAACCGGACAATGTTACCCGATACATTTGTGGTTGTGGCCAAAGACTCTATAGCCATGCTTAACACTTTTGGTATTAATGTTTTACAATGGACAAGCGGCGCACTTAAAAACAGCGGCGAAAAAATAGAGATACAGGATAAAGTGGATAATGTTATCGACTCGCTTACTTACGACGATGCAGCACCATGGCCAACCAAACCTGACGGGGATGGCCCCTCACTAACATTATGCAATCCCGATGCCGATAACTCATTGGGCGAAAACTGGAATGCTTCCGTCCATTTTGAAGCGGTAAATGCGGATGGAGATTCCATTTGGGCTACACCTGGCTTTGCCTGTCAAATTGAGCTGCAGGCAGCTTTTGAAGCAGACACAACCACCGTTTTAGTGGGCGACAGCGTACAGTTTACCGACTTAACCACAGGCAACCCCACCTCCTGGGACTGGACATTTGAAGGTGGTACACCGGCTACCTATTCGGGGCAAACCCCGCCTTACATTGTTTACGACACTGCAGGACACTGGGATGTTACACTGGTGGTGAGCGACGGCAACTTAACCGATACCGCTTATTATGAAGAATACATATGGGCCGGCAATGCTCCTGTTGCCGACTTTGAAGGAATACCAACAACGGTTGTGGTTGGCGGTTATGCAAACTTTACCAGTTTATGTACCGGTGAAGAGTTAACCTATAACTGGACTTTTGAAGGTGCTACTCCCGATACCTCCACAGCAGCCAACCCGCAGGAGATATACTATTTAATTATGGCCGACTCATTGTACGATGTAACACTCGTTGCCTCCAATGTTTTCGGGTCGGATACCATGACCAAAGCAGACTATATCCACACCATTCCCGATGGCATTAACGAAAACAGCTTAAACTCATCGGTGGTTCTTTTCCCGAACCCGTCAACAGGAACAGTTCATTTGACATTGCCTGCAAACAGCAAAACAGAAGTAACTGTTCTCAACCTTTTGGGTAATAAAATGTATTCCACACAACTGAATGGTTCAGGCCTGCTCAAATTAAACAACCTCACAAAAGGCGTTTATTTTGTCAGAATTACTGATAACACAACCGGAGAATCCGTTATTAAGAGATTGATACTTAATTAACATAATAAAATTAAGGGTCGGATTAGGAAAACAAAACTTTCTAATCCCGACCCTTTTTAAAACATAAACACTTAAAATTACCTATTATGAAAAAATTTTACACATTATTGGTTATCACGGCTTTCATGGCCGTACCGTTTTTATCAAACGGACAAAACATGGTTGAAAACCCGGGATTGGAACAATGGGAAAATCCCACAACCCCTGTAAGCTGGGACAAATATTACAACATTACCCAGGAGAACACAACGGTTCACAGCGGAACCTATTCGGCTGCCCACACCTCCGACGCATCAAGTCAAAAACTTCGTCAGGACATTGAAAATGTAACACCCGGTACCGAATATACCATCAGTTATTGGTATTTCGACAATGACCCGGCAGCCAAAACACGTATCTGGTCCTACTGGGTGGATGCTTCCGGTACCTATATTGATGATGATGCCGAAATACTTCGTCCCAACACCTACAGCACCGACAACGGAGATTGGCAACACTGGTCAAATACGCTTACCGCTCCCGTTAACGCAGCTTCATTCAGGTTTGAAGTACGTGTTTACAAAGAAAACAACAATACCGGCGGAAAAGTATATTACGATGATTTCTCGTTTAGCGGACAAACAACCATTAAACCTGAACCAAGCAATTACCCAACCGACTTTACGGCAACCGCCGGCGGACTCACCATAACCCTGACATGGACCGATGCCACGGGAACCCAGCTTCCCGACGGATATTTGATTTTAGGAGCCAAAGAAGGATACTCAACCACAGCCCCTCAGGACGGAACTCCGGTAAATGACGATCTTGACTGGAGCGATGGTACAACAGCCGTTAATGTTCCTTACGGAGCCGAGAATTTTGATTTTACCAATCTTGAAGGTGCCGTTTCTTATACCTTCACCATCTATCCTTACACCAACGGCGGCGACAATATTGATTACAAAACCGACGGTACCGCTCCCGAAGCAACCGCTACCACTTCCGACATTACCACCCTCAACAGCGAAGACTTTGAATCGGGAACACTGGGCACCTGGACTCCTTACGATGTTTCCGGGGCACAGGCATGGGAACCTTATACCTATAATGACAATACATTTGCAAAAATGTCGGGATACGACAGCGGAAGTCATGCAAACGAAGACTGGCTGATTTCACCCGAACTCGACTTTACCGGTTTTGTCAGCGGTACTTTTACCTTCAACAATGCCTACAAATACGACGGCAATGCACTTCAACTGCTTGCTTCTGTTGATTATGACGGTTCGGGAGACCCCAACGGATTTACATGGGACGACCTTTCGGAAGAAGCCATATGGTCAACCGGAAGCTATATATGGGTTGCTTCAGGCGAAATAGACCTTGGTAATTATCTTGGTAACAAAATGTATTTGGCTTTTAAATATACCTCCACCGATGATAAATCATCCACATGGGAAGTTGACGACCTGTTGGTTTACGGCGTTAAATCGGTTGGTATTAACGAAAATAATGCCGGTAACATTGCGGTTTACCCAAATCCGGCCAACGGATATTTTACCATAACAACCGGACAAAACGGACAACTTTACCTAATGGATATTACAGGCAAAGTTGTTAAACGCACCAATGTGGAACGCGGCAACAACACCATTGATATTGAAAATCTTGCTTCCGGTGTTTACTTTGCAAATGTTATCATGTCCGACGGCTCGAAAACATCGGTAAAACTGATGAAAAAATAGCATTGTAACTTATTTAGTTACAACAATACATTTCATTACTGAACAATCATATTACTTTAAGGCTGCCCAAAAAGTTATCAAACTATTTGGGCAGCCTTTTTTATTAAATATATTTTTCAATCCCCATAAAATACTATTTTTGATAACTCATCTTTTTTTATATGAAATCACACATTTATGGCAATCATCAGTTCTGTAATAAGTTGGCTGATCAAAAAACGAATCCATCAGATTGAGCTTTTCAAAATCTATCCTGTTGATGTTCAGGAGGAGCTGATTGGCAAACTGATTGCCACGGCAAAAAATACCGAATGGGGTAAAAAATATCAATACGAAAGCATTACCACCGTTAACGAATTCCGGCAACGGGTACCCCTCAGCAAATACGAAGACCTTGAACCTGTTATTAAAAGGTTGCGCAACGGCGAACAGAACCTACTGTGGCCCGAAGAGGTAAAATGGTTTGCCAAATCGTCGGGAACAACGGCAGCAAAAAGCAAATTCATTCCCATGAGCCAGTCATCCATTGAGGAGTGCCACTACAAAGCCGGAAAAGATTTGATTTCCATCTACTTCAATCTTTATCCCGATTCAAAACTTTTTGAAGGTAAAAGTCTGGTTATGGGAGGCAGCAGCCAAATACAGGAAATAAGCAACGCATCGTATTACGAAGGCGACCTTTCGGCCATTTTAATGCAAAACCTGCCTTACTGGGCCGAATTTTTACGAACCCCCTCGTTAAGCATCGCTTTGATGGACGAATGGGAAAGCAAACTGGCACTTATGGTTGAATCAACCATGAACCACGATGTTACAAGCATCTCCGGTGTTCCGTCGTGGATGCTGGTACTGCTCAAAATGATATTAAAGAAAAAAGGAACCGACAACATCATGGATGTATGGCCCAACCTTGAAGTGTTTTTTCACGGCGGAGTAAGTTTCGACCCCTACCGGAAACAGTATCTGGATATTATCAAATCAGACAAAATGGTTTACATGGAAACCTACAATGCTTCAGAGGGCTTTTTCGGTATCCAGGACCAAAAAGAAAGCAACGATCTGCTACTGATGCTCGATTATGGCATCTACTATGAGTTTATACCGTTTGAAAACATCCACGATGATAACCCCGATACGGTTCTGTTGCAGGATGTTGAACCGGGTAAAAACTACGCCATGGTGATTACCACCAATTCGGGGTTATGGCGATACGTTATTGGCGATACCGTAACCTTTACCTCCAAATCACCCTTCCGCATTCGCATAACGGGCCGCACCAAACTATACATCAACATAGTGGGCGAAGAGGTTATTATTGACAACGCCGAAAAAGCATTCTCAATGGCATGTGAACGCACCGGTGCATTAATAACCGAATATACCGGAGCACCACGCTTTAAAAGTAATACGGGAAAAGATGAACTTTCGCATGAGTGGCTGATTGAATTTGAACGACCGCCAAAAAATCCGGACTTTTTTAAAGAGACGTTCGATAACGCTTTAAAATCGTTGAACTCCGATTACGAAGCCAAACGTTATCAAAACCTTGTGTTAAAACCACCTGTAATCAGACCTGTTCCGGAGGGTACTTTTTATACATGGATGAAGAATCGCAAAAAACTTGGAGGTCAAAACAAAGTGCCGCGTATGTCGAACGACAGAAAATACGTGGACGATATTCTTAAAACAATCGGTTAATTTTTTTACTTTCGTACAAATTTAAAATTTCAGATATGCATGTTGCAGTAGCAGGAAACATTGGCTCGGGAAAAACCACATTAACAAGGCTTCTGGCCAAACATTTCAAATGGAAACCCCATTTTGAAGATGTGGAAAACAATCCATATTTAAACAGCTTTTACGAAGATATGCAACGTTGGTCGTTCAACCTTCAAATATATTTTCTCAACAGCCGCTTCCGTCAGGTGATCGATATCCGCCGCAGCGGGAAAAACGTAATACAGGACAGAACCATTTACGAAGATGCTTACATCTTTGCTCCGAACCTGCATTCCATGAACCTGATGTCAACCCGCGATTTTGAGAATTATATCTCACTTTTTGAGTTGATGAGTTCGTTTATTGAAGCCCCCGACCTGCTTATTTACCTCAGGGCAAACATCCCCACTCTTGTTGAACAAATCCAGACCAGAGGTCGCGATTATGAAGAATCCATTCGTCTGGATTATCTCAAACTACTCAACGAAAGGTACGAAAACTGGATAAACAAATACAACCTCGGCAAACTGCTGATTATTGATGTGGATAATCTGGATTTCAAAAAACCCGAAGACCTGAGCATTGTTATTGATAAGGTAAACGCCGAAATACACGGCCTGTTTTAACAACCATGAACATCACCGGTATCATCCCCGCCCGCTATGCCTCTACCCGTTTTCCGGGCAAGCCGCTTGCCGATATAAACGGCAAAAGCATGATACAAAGGGTTTACGAACAGGCATCCAAAGCCAAAAGCCTTAACAGTGTTGTTGTTGCAACCGATGACCAACGTATTTTCGACCATGTAATGCAATTCGGCGGACGGGTGATAATGACCGCATCGCACCATACCAACGGCACATCGCGTTGCCATGAGGTATTAACTAAACTTACCGTTGAACGTAACAACATTGATGCGGTGATCAACATTCAGGGTGACGAACCGTTTATCATGCCCCGACAAATTGACGACCTGGCCGCCCTCTTTTCCGATGACAATACCCACATTGCCACCATGGCAAAAATAATTGATAACAACAACGAAATTAAGGACCCCAATACGGTTAAGGTTGTAACGGATATTAACGGTTTTGCCCTCTATTTTTCCCGGCAGCCGATTCCTTATATTAGAGAAAAGGAGAACAACACAAAAAAAAACCGGCACCTTTTTTATAAACACATCGGCATTTACGGTTACCGTTCCCAGGTATTAAAACAAATTGTACTGTTAAAACCCACCCCCCTCGAGTCGGCAGAAAAACTCGAACAGCTACGCTGGCTCGAAAACGGATTCCGTATAAAAGTTAAAACAACTGATTTTGACAGCGTTTCGGTTGACACTCCTGCCGATTTGGAAAAAATCATCCGCAATAGTTGAAATACAGCAACTTTTTAACTACTTTAGCAGGTTCCATTTAACGTTACGCACCCAATGGTTATAGCAAAGTACATAGGAGATTTATTATTTGATTACGAATGTGTTGTAATCCCCGGTCTGGGAGGCTTTATTATTAACGACAAACCGGCTCAGGTCAATTACGACACCCACTATTTCAAACCGCCTTTCCGCGAGATAATGTTCAATCCCTATTTGCGTACCAACGACGGACTTTTGCTGAACTATATTGCCAAAGAAGAAAACGTTACCTATCAGGAAGCCAAAAAACGCATTGATGCTTTTGCCCGCGCCTGTATCCATGCACTTGATACGGGAAAACAGATACGGTTCGACAAAGTAGGGACGATTAGAAAAGACCAAAGCGATAAAGTAATTTTTATTCAGGACACTTCCGTAAATTACAACCCCAATGCTTTTGGCCTCTCTCCGTTTATTTCACCGGCCGTTCACCGTATTACACAGGAAGAAAAAATAAAAGAAGTCATCAAAAAAGTAAAACCGACGAAAAAGGAAAAAGCGGAACCGGTGGCTTCAAAAGAAAAACAACAACGTAAAGACAGACGGGCCGTTTCAAAAAACAAAGAACAATCCCTTAACGACGGAAGCAGCATTGTTGTACCAAAACGCAGATCAACCTACCGTTTTCAGTTTTTGTTTATCCTTTTATTGTTGATAAGCATGCTGGCGGGATGGAGTGTGATGAATAAAAATATCGTAAAAAGTTATTACGAACAGTACAGCAGCAAAATACCGGTATTTTACAGCAATCCGGGAAGTTACATCGCCAACAATGTTGAAATAATTCCGCTTAATGAGATAAGCAACAACGCTTCGGCCCTGTGGCTGGTTCAACTGTTTAAAAACAAAAAAGAAAACAATGAAGTTTCGCTGGAAAACGATGATTTAACTTTCGGCAACAAGCCGGAGGAAGTTGAAAATAAAACCGGCGAACCCTCCGAAGGAGAAGAAATCAAAGCAGAAACCTACCGTACACCGCAACCTGAAGAGGGTGCCGTAAGCGTTTTGCAGGATAATGAATCACCGGTGACAGTTGAAGAAGATGGCGATATTAACATACAGAAAACTCCTGCCGCCGAAGAACAGGAAACCAACCTTAATAAAGATTCCGAGATTAGTACTGTCGAAGAAAATATAACCGAAGAGCCGGAAACTGCCGAACCCGCCAACACACCTGAATTAAAATCTGTTGAACTGCATTACTTTATCATTGCCGGTTCGTTTGAAAAAGAGAAAAATGCCGAAAAACTACTTAAGCAGCTTAAATCAAAAGGCTACGATGCACTAACAGCCGGCATCAACAAATACGGTATGACCCGGATTGCTTACGGCGGTTTTGAAACCATGCAGGAAGCAATGGCCAAACTATCAATCATCAGGAGTGGAGAAAACCCCGCTGCCTGGATCATGAAAAAATAATCACCCCTTTTAAAGTATGAGTAACAAAAACAAGTTACAGCGTTTTGCCGAAAACAAAACTTTCGACAATATGTTTCAATACACCTTTGATGAGGTAAAAAACGGCTTTTATTTAAAAGGCAACTGGCGAAAAGATTTTTTTAAAAACAACAACCCCGTTGTACTTGAGCTGGCCTGCGGAAAAGGGGAATATGCCGTGGGACTTGCCCAACGCTATCCCCACAAAAATTTTATCGGGATGGACATAAAAGGGGCCCGTATCTGGCAGGGGCTGGTTAATGCCAAAAAACTCGGTTTATCCAACGTGGCCTTTATCAGAACACGCATCGACCAGATAGGTTTTTATTTTGACAAGCAGGAAATTGACGAAATATGGATCACTTTTCCCGACCCGCAACCAAGACGTATTAAAGAAAAGAAAAGGCTGACCTCGCCACAATTCCTCGCCCGCTATAAACCGTTACTAAAAGAGAACCACATCATCCATTTAAAAACCGACAACATCATTTTTTACGACTACACCATGGATATTATCAAACAGGACGGACACACCCTGCTCTACGAAAACGAAGATATATATCATTCGGAACTGAATAACGAAGTTACTCAAATACAAACTTTTTACGAAAAGATGTGGCTTGCCAACGGCGTTAAAATAAAATATCTCCAATTCAGATTAAACAAAGATGCCTACTCAGGATAATTTTTTTCAGCGCGTTTACCAGGTGGTTAAAAAAATCCCTTATGGCAGGGTAACAACCTATGGTGCCATAGCCGCATTTTTGGGCAGCAAAGGTTCGGCACGTATGACGGGCTGGGCACTTAACAGCACAAAATACAACCTGGATAATATTCCGGCACACAGGGTGGTTAACCGCAAGGGGCTGCTAACAGGCAAGCGCCACTTCGGAGGTGCCGATACCATGAAAAATCTTCTGGAAAGTGAAGGAATAAAAATTGAAAATGACAGAATAGTGGAATTTGATAAAGTATTTTGGGAACCTAAAGAGTAACTGACACCGAATCGCAGGTAATGCAACTTTACAACCGCAACCCTGAAAAACCAATCTTAAAAAAATAAAAAAAGAGAACGTTTTATTCTGCTACACCCTTATCCTCTTCATTACCAAGGTCTTCAAAACTAACATCCGTTGTAGTTTCGATGGGGTTGGAAGCCACTGACTCTTTTTCTTCTTCAGGCTTTTCTCCCGTTTCAATAAACTCAATGGCAGTGGCAAGTCCTTTACTGAATTTTTCAAAATCTTCGTGATACAGAAAGATTTTGTGCTTCTCGTAAAAAAATTTGCCGTCCTCACTGTTGAAACGCTTCTTACTTTCTGTAATGGTCAGATATTGCTGCCCGTTTCTGGTTTCTTTAACATCGAAAAAGTAAGTACGCTTTCCTGCTCTTACAGCCTGCGAAAAGATATCTTCACGTTTTTCAAATTTTCCTTGTTCTTCCATGCTTTTTTATTGGTTTGATCCCTCTGTCAATTACTCAAACAAAAATAAAAATTAAATGTAATGTCCAAATTTATTACCCACTTTTTTTTCATCGGGCTTTTTAACAACCCTAATTCATATCATTATCTGATTTGACATCCTCGTATTGATTACGGTTGCAGAAAAGCTATTGTTTATTCATTTCACCGTTTACCGACATAACACAACCATTCGCCGAAAAAGTGTTTCACACCCCGTATCCACACCCTATTTTTGCTCCATGAAATCACAAAAACATTAATCGAATGACAAATTCAACAAAACTTTATCGCACACGAACCCCACGGGTTCTCGGAGGTGTTGCAGGCGGCCTGGCCAAATATTTTAACGTGGATGTAATTCTTACACGTTTGTTATTTGTAATTGTATTTTTTGCCGGAGGCGGTGGTGTTTTAATCTACATTGTTTTATGGATAATCACACCCGAAGAGCCCTTGATAACACCCCATAACGGAAACTCAACCGGTAACAGCGCACCGGACACACCAAACATTACCGATGCAGAAATTGTTGACGAAAAAAAACAAAACAACAACCGTACATTTATCGCCGGTATTGTTTTGATATTAATTGGTTTTCTGTTTCTGCTCAATACACTGATCCCCAATATGGCCATTTTCAAATTCTGGCCGTTGATTCTGATTATAGCAGGAGTAATGATGCTGATTAATGAAACTAAAGGAAAAACCGAAATAAAAGTTGAAAATGAACCATCAAAAACCGAAAGCCATGAAATATAGAAATCTATTTTGGGGGATTATCCTGATTTTTGTGGGAACCCTCGCCATTTTAAACAACCTTGATGTAATTGATCTTGCATGGAGAAAACTCTGGAACATCTGGCCCGTATTTTTAATGCTGTGGGGAATATCGATACTTCCGGTAAAAGACGGCCTTAAACTGGGATTTGTTGTAATCACCCTTGCCCTTACCATGTTTTATATCTCCAACCAGGCAGTTTACACCGACGGAAACAGAGATTACGACTACGACTGGAGCAGCAACGATTGGGAGGACACAGAAGATGAAGATACATTTATGTACGACAGTACCGCCTCCGATTCCATAACCAAATCGGTTTATTCGGTACCCTTCCGTTCGGGAACCGAAACCGCAACACTTAAACTGGATGCCGTTGCCGGACATTTTATTCTGAATGCCACAACCATGAACCTTGCCACTTTTAAATTAAACAGCGGAAGACTCACAAATATATACAGCATATCGGGGCATTCATTAGGCTCACAGGGAACGGTAATCATAAAGGCTAAAAACAACAGCAATATAAAACTGAATCACAACGACCAGGCAAAAGGGATATTAAAACTCAACAACAATCCGGTATGGACCATTGATATTGATGCCGGAGCCGCCGATATTGACTTTGACATGACAAAATTTAAAGTAAAAAAGGTAAATATCGATGCAGGTGCTGCCGATATCGATTTGAAAATAGGCGACAAATACGACGATGTAAAAATTTCCATTGATGCAGGAGCCTGCGATATCACCTTGATGATTCCCGAAAATTCAGGCTGTAAAGTGTCAGCAAGTACTTTCCTTTCGGGAAAAACATTAAAAGGTTTCAACAAGATAAACGGCAAATATTACACCCCCAACTATGAGGATGCCGAAAACCATATTTACATCGACCTTGAAAGTGCCGTATCTAATCTTAAAGTAGAGCGCTACTAACATTCTGTTTTGTAAAAGATACTTATTTAATGGTCATCCGTCGGGTTTTAAACCACGGATGACTTTTTATTGTACAAAAATGTCTTTCCCGTTTTCATTTTAACTATTTTGCACCCATATTTACAATTCTGTTGTCATTAGGATATCGCATTTTAAGAAAGATATTAAACCATGAAGAAAGTTCACCTCTCAACATTTATATCATTACTAGTATTATTTGCATTTCAGGGTTTTGCACAAAAAGAAAACAACGCATCGGTACGAGGATTTGTTTATGAAGCCGAAACCGGTGAGCCGGCCATGTTTTGTAACGTTTATCTCGACGGCACCACATACGGAAGTTCAACAGACATAAACGGTTATTTTTTAATATCGCAGGCTGCTCCGGGAAAATATACACTAATCATCACCTATTTGGGATACGACACCATCAGGATGCCCGTCACACTTATTAACAATAATATATTAAACACAAAATTTCAATTAAAACATTCGGCAATAAATTTGGAAACCATCGAGGTAAATGCCGAACGACAAGCCGCCCGTACACAAACCAAAACTTCGGTGGTACATCTTACTCCGGTAAGTATAAAAAAATTACCAAGTGTTGGAGGACAGGCTGATATTGCCCAGTATTTGCAAGTTGTTCCGGGTGTTATTTTTACCGGCGACCAGGGCGGACAATTTTATATTCGCGGGGGAAGTCCCATTCAAAACAAGGTTATCCTCGACGGCATGACCATTTACAACCCTTTCCACTCCATCGGACTGTTCTCGGTATTTGAAACCGATCTTATCCGTAGTGCCGATATTTACACCGGAGGTTTTAATGCCAATTATGGCGGCAGAATATCATCGGTAATGGACATTACATATAAAGACGGTAACAAACACCGGATTTCAGGTGCCGTTGGGGCTACAACCTTTGGTGCTCGCATTTTGCTGGAAGGCCCCATTGTTAAACCAACCGAAGAAAACGGAACGGCTTTAACCTTTACCCTTTCGGCCAAAAACTCATATCTTGCCGAAAGCTCAAAAGCCATTTACAAATATATTGATGAAGACGGATTGCCGTTTAACTATACCGACCTTTACGGAAAACTTACGCTCAACAGCTCAACAGGCAGTAAATTAAGCCTGTTTGGTTTTAGCTTTAATGACGATGTTAACGGATACAAAGCCATTTCCGATTTTGGCTGGAACTCATGGGGTGCAGGCGGTAACTTTGTGGTAATTCCCGGAAAATCACCTATATTAATCGAGGGACTTTTCGCCTACTCGGAATATGCTACACGCATAAACTCATCTGCATTAACACCGCGCAGCAGCTTTATCGGAGGTTTTAACGGAAAAATCGACTTTACCTATTTTTTCGGCAAAAACGAAATGCAATACGGCGTGGAGTTACAGGGATACAAAACCGATTATTCGTTTACCGGAGTTAATGACGTTTCCATTAGCGAAATTGAGAATTCAACCCAAATCGGCGCATACATAAAATATAAAACCACGGTGGGTAAATTTATCATCGAACCCGGATTCAGGGTTGAATGGTACGCCTCCCTGTCAGAAGTTTCACCGGAACCGCGTTTATCGATAAAATATAATGTTACCGACAGGTTCCGCCTTAAACTGGCCGGCGGATTGTATTCGCAAAACTTTGTGGCAGCCTCTTCCGACCGCGATGTGGTCAATCTTTTTTACGGGTTCCTGACCAGCCCCGACAACATTCCTTCAACCTTCGACGGTAAAGATGTTACTTCAAAAATACAAAAAGCCGACCACCTTATTTTAGGTGCCGAACTGGATGTAGGAAAACACATCAACCTTAACCTTGAGGGCTATTACAAATATTTCCCGCAACTTACCAACGTAAACCGCGAGAAAATTTACAACGAAGGATCGGCACCTCCCGGAGCTACCGACCAGCAAACAAAAGATTTTATGATTGAAAAAGGCAATGCCTACGGCCTTGACTTTTTACTGAAATATGACTACCGGAATATTTACGTATGGCTGGTTTATTCGTTGGGATATGTTAACCGCACCTACGAAAGCGAAAAAGGGGAAATGATCACCTACAATCCTCATTTCGACCGCCGCCATAATGTAAATGTAATCTTATCGTATGCAATGGGGTCGAAAAAGCAGTATGAATTTAATTTACGTTGGAACTTAGGAACCGGATTTCCTTTTACACAGGTTCAGGGATTTTATGAACACCTTAGCATGCCCGGCGGAGTTAACACCAATTATACCACCGAAAACGGACAGCTCGGACTTATTTACGGCGATCTGTACGGAGCACGCCTCCCTGTTTATCACCGGTTAGACCTTGACTTTAAACGCAATTTCTTTTTTAATAAGAACACCAAACTGGTACTCGATTTAAGCATCAACAATGTTTACAATCGTGAAAATATTTTTTACGTAGATCTGGTTACCAGCGAAATTGTTTACCAGCTACCCTTTATGCCGAGTTTTGGTGTGAATTTCTATTTTTAGAGGTTTCGATATTGTTCGCAACTTATAAGCGACCGCTATTTAAAAAACCATTCGGTTTTAAACCCCTCCTGTTCAAGTTTGGTTGCATTGGATAGTAAAAACCTTCTGATCTCGTCAATGGTAACCGAATAGGTAACCCCGTAATTTATCATCCGCTCATGTGCCAAAACAACATCTCCAACAAATGGCTCATCCGATTGTCTGAACTTTTCAGGGTTTTCGGGTTTTAAATAATAGATGCTTTTTGCTGAAGAGGAAGCAGCCATTCCAACCAGTTCAAAATTAGGTACCCCGTCGCGAATGGCAATTACGGGCGCACCGCTGATGCCCTGATTAAACACTGCATCGGTTAAAAAACGGGAATCACCTTTTTTACCGGGTTTGCTAACAATAGCACCTGTAACCATCAGGTTTCCCAACGGATAACCCACTATCCACACCCTTGAACCCCAATCAAAATATTTATTGCTGCCCAACGGAAAATCAAGCACTTTTACATTGGCTCCGGCAACTTCAATTTGTTGTTTTAACAAAGCTATGTCGTTGTTTTTGTCGGCAGCCACAATCTCCACCTCTTCCCCAACGGGCATACCCATAACAAAATTCCGCTGTTTCATTTTAACCGAAACCGTCCGGAACCCCTGCACACTGCTTCGGTACGATTCGATTACCGTATCGGGAAAATCCACAACATGATTACAGGTAAGCATACCCACAAGTTTTTCCTTATTATAGATTACGGTTGCTGTGCCCGTTACCGACTGATTGCTAACATGGGTTGCCGTGGCTTTTAAAATAAGATTTCCTCTTGATAGTTTCGACTTTTCCGTTATGGCACCCGGAGGCAGTTCATAAGTCATATAAAAAGCAACCACATTTAACTTTCGTACGGTATTTGAAACAAAGGCAAGCTCTTTTGATATACTTCGAGCGGGTTGTTCGCTATCGTAACGGTTATCAGCAATACGACGGTCTGCGTTACCTGTTTGTTTAGTTGTGCAACTTTGAAACAACACCAATATTATAAACAGACAGTAAACTCTTCCCATATTAAATATCTCTGTTCCTCATCATATAAAAAAGGCTCACAATAAAAACGGTCATCCAAAACAGGGTTACCAAAATATCCTGCATATCAACGTATTCGCGGAAGTTTACCCCGAAAAGTTTCATTAAATTTGAATTGGGAACATCAATTAAACTACCCATTGCTTTAATGGGCAAAAAAGCGGCAACTTCATCGGGTAATTTATAAGCAACAATCCTTTCCAAAACAAAATAGTAAAAAGCCAGCAATCCAATGGCCAATGCCGACCGGCGCACCAAAAAGGCAACAAACAAGGCAAAGCTGCCAAAAGCCATCAACTCCAAAAAATAGGCCGGTAAAAAGAAGAGTTTTTTTACAACCACACTCCAGGTAAGCACTTTTGTTTTAATCAGTCCCATAACAAGCGACGGAAAGAAAAGTATCAGCGTAGCTGCCAGCGACAACAAAACAACAAACAATATTTTCGACCAGATGAACTCATTGCGGCTCATTCCGTTCATAATGTTTTGCCGGAGGGTTTTGTACGAAAACTCATTGGACACGAAAAACACAATGATCAGCGCTAAAAATATCTTAAACATTCCGGCGAGGTAAGCCATGTTGTGCCACACATACGGAAAACTGTAAAACGAGAACCTGGGGATGGGTACCGCCGAATCGGTTCCCGCTTTTGATAAGGCAGTATTTAAAAACTGTTCAACACCCACTATCGAAGCCGTCATGGTAACAATGTAAGTAATAAACAAAACCCAAAACGTTCTGCTTTTGCTGTATTTGTAAAAATCTATTTTTATTAATCTAAACATTTTGTTCCGATAAAAGTTCAAGAAAATAATTTTCAAGCGACTGCTTACGTGCCGAAAGGTAGTTAACAAAAATTCCTTTGTTGGCCAGCAACCGGTTCATCTCAGCGGGGTCAATATGACTTTTCAGCTCCACAATAAGAATATCATGCTCCTTTCGTACCGACGAAACAAATGCTTCCTCCGTCAAAGCAGCCTTAAGTTTATCCAAATCATAAGCCGAAAGCTCAACAATTTCGGAAGAACGCAACACCTCCGAAACTTTTCCGGAATGCAGTTTCCTGCCTTTTTCAAGCACCACCACATCGGTACATATTTTTTCCACCTCATCCAGCAAATGGCTTGCCAGCACAATGGTAATACCCCTTTTTGCTATTGAAACAATCAGCTCTCTGATTTCAACTATTCCGGTTGGATCAAGGCCATTGGTAGGTTCGTCAAGAATCATCACTTCGGGGTTACCAAGCAGTGCGGCACCAATGGCAAGACGCTGCTTCATCCCCAGCGAATAGGTTTTAAACTTGCTGTTTTTTCTCTCCTCAAGCCCAACAATCTTTAACACCTCATCTATTTCCGAATAAGAAACTTCTTTAATAAGGGCAACAATTTTAAGATTATCGTATCCTGATAAGTAGGGATAAAAAAGCGGCGTTTCAAGCAAGGCACCTATTTTTTTCCGCTGCCCGGGTGTTGGTGGTTTTCCAAACCACGAAAACGTTCCCGAAGTTGCTTCTAAAATTCCAAGTAAAATTCCAAGTGTTGTGGTTTTGCCACTACCGTTGGGGCCTAAAAACCCCAATATCTCACCCGGATAAACATCCAGCGACAAATCATCAAGCGCTTTCAGTTTGCCGTAATACTTGGTAAGATTATTTATTGAAAGTATGGGTGTTTTGGTCATGTTGCAAAGATAATTTTATATTAAAGCACAGACAGAAACAGCTTTAATAAAATAAACGATTAAGCAGGCCAATTGTTACAATATATGTTAAAATTGAATTATGTTATGGTTTTTCGGTTACTTTTGCGGAACCATATTTTAAATTTATTAAACGAACTATATCATGGAAGTTGGTAAAAACAAAGTAGTTACACTCACTTATACACTTCATTTAAACGATGAAAACGGAGAGGTAATTCAAACAGTTGACGAACAAAGACCTTTTGTTCATTTATTTGGCGTTGGCACCTTGCTGCCTGCTTTTGAAGAAAACATGGCCGGATTAAACCCCGGTGATAATTTCGGATTTAAACTTTCGGCCGACGAGGGTTACGGTAAGCCTTCGGACGAAATGATTATTGAACTGGAGAAGAAAATCTTTGAGATTGACGGAAAAATTGATGATGAAATGGTTGCCATCGGCAAAACCATTACCATGCAGGATCAAAACGGAAACCCGCTGGACGGAAAAGTTTTGGCTGTAAAAGAGGAGAGCGTTATCATGGATTTTAACCATCCGCTTGCAGGTGAAAATTTATTCTTCACCGGAAAGATCATTGATGTTCGTGATGCCAGCGAAGAAGAACTTTCGCACGGCCACGTACACGGCGATGGTGGTCACCACCATTAATAACCGGTGAGCTGTTCCATTGTTTCCGTTTCAAAGAAACAACAAACAAAAAAATGCCACACAATGTGTGGCATTTTTTTGTTTGAGACTTATCTGGTACAACCCTACTTCTCGCTTAACTTACGAATAAGGTTTAGGGCGCTGCCGGCTTTAAACCACTCTATCTGATTCCAGTTGTAGGTATGATTTACCTTAAACTCATCAGTGGTTCCGTCGGCATGATGCAATACTACGGTAAACTGCTTTCCGGGTGCAAAATCAGCCAATCCCAAAACATCAATCCTGTCATCCTCTAAAACCTTTTCATAATCGGCTTTATCATCAAATGTAAGGGCCAGCACGCCCTGCTTTTTCAGGTTGGTTTCGTGGATACGGGCAAACGAACGTACCAATACGGCTTTTACACCAAGGAAACGCGGTTCCATGGCAGCGTGTTCACGCGATGAACCCTCACCGTAGTTTTCATCACCTACAATAATTGAACCGACACTTTGGTCGCGATAGGCCTGAGCAGCTTCGGGAACAGGGCCGTATTCGCCGGTAAGCTGATTTTTAACGGAGTTGGTTTTTTCATTGAAATAATTTACCCCGCCAATAAGCATGTTTTGTGATATGTTTTCAAGGTGTCCGCGAAAACGTAACCACGGACCAGCCATTGAAATATGATCGGTGGTACATTTACCTTTGGCTTTAATAAGCAGATGCAGCTTCTCAAAATCTTTTCCATCCCACTCGGGGAAAGGAGTGAGCAATTGCAAACGCTTTGAATCGGGTTTAACAACCACTTCCACTTTACTTCCGTCTTCGGCAGGTGCCTGATATCCGGCATCTTCCACATCAAAACCTTTGGGAGGATAAACCATTCCCGTGGGTTCGTCCAGTTTAACTTTTTCACCTTTATCGTTCACCAGTTCATCGGTCAGCGGATTAAAATCCAACGTGCCGGCAATGGAATATGCCATTACCATTTCGGGCGAAGCCACAAAAGCAAAGGTATTGGGATTACCATCGTTACGTTTGGCAAAGTTACGGTTGAAAGAGGTAACAATCGAGTTACGGTGGCCGTCCTTAATGCTTTCGCGCTCCCACTGGCCAATACACTGTCCGCAGGCATTGGCAAGCACAGTGGCACCAACCTTTTCAAACAGTTCAATAAGGCCGTCGCGCTCAATGGTATAACGTACCTGTTCCGAACCGGGTGTGATAAACAAATCGCTTTTAATTTTCAAACCCTTTTCAAGTGCCTGACGTGCCAGCGAGGCAGCACGGGTAATATCTTCATAGGATGAGTTGGTACAGGAACCAATCAAACCTGCTTCCATGTTCAGGGGCCAGTCGTTGGTTTTGGCCGTTTCTGCCATCTTTGAAACCGAGGTTCTGAGATCGGGGGTAAAGGGACCGTTCAATGCGGGTTCCAGTTCCGACAGGTTAATTTCAATAACCTCATCGAAATATTTTCCCGGATCGGCATACACCTCTGCATCACCGGTCAGATATTGAGCAATACCGTCGGCCAGTTCAGCCACATCGGCGCGACCTGTTTGACGCAGGTATTCGGCGGTATTATCGTCATATCCGAAAACAGAGGTGGTGGCACCCACTTCGGCACCCATATTACAGATGGTAGCCCGGCCCGTAGCCGATAAGGCATTGGCACCTTCGCCGAAATATTCAATAATGGCACCGGTTCCGCCTTTTACGGTAAGGATGTCGGCCACTTTCAGGATAACATCTTTAGGAGCCAGCCATCCGCTCAGTTTTCCGGTAAGTTTAACACCGATCAGTTTCGGGAATTTAAGTTCCCAGGGCATATCAGCCATTACATCAACGGCATCGGCACCACCCAC
>CAYNVN010000141.1:0-17813 GCA_964400655.1 uncultured Lentimicrobiaceae bacterium | reverse complement strand
CATATTTTTTTTGAAGTCCACGGATTTAACAGCAAACAAACCAACAATGAGGAGGTACAGCATTTCTTTTTCTCTAATCTTTTAAACTACAAAGAGGGTAACCCAACTTCAACAGGGCTTCTTTACCTTATTGCGGCACAGCACCTCGGACTTCCGGTTTACGGTGTTAATTTACCCGGCCATTTAATACTTGCTTACGTTGACGACAGACACAAACTTAAAAACAACGATGGTTATACCCGTAACGATGTGCTTTTTTACATTAACCCGTATAACGGAGGAGCTGTTTTTACCGACAATGAAATTGAGCTTTATATAAAACAGGTTAAACTAAAGCATAAAGAGCACTATTTTCTTCCCGCTTCCAACAAGTTGATTATCAAACGTTATTTAACTGAGCTTGAGAAAGCATATTCCCGCGAAAATAAGAAAGTGAAAAGCGGTTACATTAACAAGCTAAAGGAGCTGTTTGTTGAAAAAGAGTAAAATTCAATGCACCTGATAAACCTTATGTTCATCAAGTTCTTGCTCCTTAATCTATTTCACTTTAACAATAAAATAGTTCTTCTTTCCTTTTTGAACAAGAATGTATTTATCGTTAAGCAGGTCGTTTTCCGAAAGCCTGTAGTCCTCTTTAATTTTTTGTTTATTAATCGAAACCGCATTATCCTTTAACATCCTGCGTGCTTCACCATTCGATTTAAAAGCGCCGGCTTTTGCCGAAAGAAAATCAAGCAATCCCAATTGAAACAGCTCATCTTTGGTAATTTCCGATTGAGGTACCCCTTTAAAAACATCTAAAAATGTTCTTTCGTCCAGTTTTTTCAAACTGTCGGTTGTACCTTTTCCAAAAAGTATTTGCGAAGCCTCCACGGCAGAATCGTATGCCGACTCCGAATGGACTGTAATGGTAATCTCTTTGGCGAGGTTTTTTTGCAACAGTCGTAAATGCGGTGCTTCTTTATGTTCGGCTGTTAATTTTTCAATGGTTTCTCTGTCCAGCAGGGTAAAAATTTTAATGTACTTTTCCGCATCTTCATCCGAAACATTAAGCCAAAACTGGTAAAATTCGTAAGGCGATGTTTTTTCGGGATCTAACCAGATGTTACCGCTTTCGGTTTTTCCGAATTTACCGCCATCGGCCTTGGTAATTAAAGGGCAGGTCAGTGCAAAGGCATTGTTTTCGTGTCCCAGTTTACGTCTGATAAGTTCGGTTCCTGTGGTGATGTTTCCCCACTGATCGGCACCACCCATTTGAAGTTTGCAGTTTTTATGCTGATATAGGTAGAGAAAATCGTACCCCTGAACAAGCTGATAAGAAAATTCGGTAAATGACATCCCCGATTTATTGTCGGGCGAAATTCTTTTTTTCACCGACTCCTTCGACATCATATAATTTACCGTAATATGTTTACCGATGTCGCGGATAAAATCAAGAAAACTGAAATCTTTCATCCAGTCGTAATTGTTAACGAGCAGGGCTTTGTTTTCCTTATCGCTTTCAAAATCGAGGAATTTTGCCAGTTGTTTTTTCAGCCCCTCTTCGTTGGAGCGTAAGGTTTCTTCGTTTAACAGGTTACGTTCGGCCGACTTTCCCGAAGGGTCGCCAATCATGCCGGTAGCCCCTCCCAGCAATGCAATGGGACGGTGACCAGCCAACTGCAAATGACGAAGCATCATTACCCCCACCAGGTGGCCGATATGCAGCGAGTCCGCTGTTGGGTCGATACCCACATAACCGCTGGTCATCTCCTGCATAAGTTGTTTTTCAGTTCCCGGGGTAACATCATGTATCATTCCCCTCCATCGTAATTCCTCTACAAAATTCTTCACTATTTTCACGGCATTATATTTTTTGCGCAAAGATAAATATTTGCCGTTCTCACCATACATTAAATACATTACTCCGCAGATTTTTTCGGATGAACGGTTAATTTACTATTTTTGACATTAAAGGAAAAACACAACCCAATGATAAGAGCAGTATTCCCGGGATCGTTCGATCCCATAACATTAGGCCACGTTTCGGTAGTAAAACGCGCGCTCCCTCTTTTCGACGAAATTATAATTGCCATTGGTATCAATTCCGAAAAACATGGCATGTTCAGCCTTTTACAACGCAAACAATGGATAGAGGAAGCTTTTAATGATGAACCGAAAATAAAAGTTGAAACATTTGAAGGACTAACGGTTGACTTTTGTAAAAGAAAACAGGCCAAATATATTTTGCGAGGATTACGAACTGCGGCCGATTTTGAATATGAGCGTGGTATCGGTCAGGTTAACCGTACACTTGCCCCTCAAATTGACACCATCTTTATTCTTACCGAAGCCGAATACACACCCATCTCCTCCTCAATTGTAAGAGATGTAATCCGTCATGGAGGAAGCATAAAGGGACTTGTTCCGGAGGTAGTTAAGGTATAGGTAAACAGGCGGTTCTTATCTGTAATTACCGGATAGCGATTTTAATATGCTTTCGCCAAAAAAAATCTTGTAACAGTGCTGTTTTAAGGCTCGGCTTCCAACATTCGTTTAATGGCCTGTTCAAGTTTGTCGGGGTGTTGCGAACCCACAAAAACCCTTTTATCATCTTCCAAATCCATAAATACCCCTTCTTTGCCTTTCATTCTTATTTTTACGGTACCGCGAGGCAGGTCGTCGGTTGTGGCTCGTTTTACCTCAAGAAAACGGTGAGTATGTATTTTTTTATAATTAGGCTTAACCGGAGGGAACTTGTAGTAAAAAGAACGGTGCGATACTTTTACAACCATTTTATAGGTCCAAATAATAAAAAGTAACCCGAGAATTATAATGGTTCCGATAATATCGGCAGCCAGCATAAGTTTATACTCCGTTGATAAACCCAAAATTGAAGTCTCTTTTAGTTTCATTTCATAGGTATGGTAATACATATAGCTCAAAACCAAAAGCAGAATTACAGTAACCAGATAGACGATCCATTTTTGCAGATGCTGTACTTCTTTAAAGAGTGTTTTTCGTGACGACATAAGATTTCATAATTTATGGTTGAGGTGGCCAAAAATAAACAAAACAGTGTAACTACCTTATCAAGCCGGGTAAGTTTTTGCTTTTTATCATCTCTTAAAATTACTACTTCTTAAATTTCAGCTGTTTATTAAAGGCTGTTGATATTTTAAATATTTCATGTAATTTATAATACATTTTATTTTTTTTATATTTTTGCACCCGCTTTAATCAAACGATGGTCTCGTAGCTCAGCTGGATAGAGCAGCAGCCTTCTAAGCTGCGGGTCGCAGGTTCGAGTCCTGCCGGGATCACCAGAAAGAATATATAATACTGATAATCAGTATTATTATTTTATGAAATATAAATAAGGGTATAAATATTTATACCCTTATTTTTTTTATAAAAAGTTTTTACCAATGTGAGAAACCGAATCATTCTTTAATAGAATTTGAATTCTTTTAAAAAACTGACATTGTGTATTGTTTGCCCGCTTACCAAACTAACTACTATTGTTTTTGCCATAATTGCCGGTTTTTTTATAACAGCTCTTCCGCTTGCAATAAGAGTTTCCAATAGGGCATAAACAGCACTTTTGTTTGTAGCCAAAGATAAGGATTAATATGTAAAAAGCAAACGTTTACCGGTTGTTTTCTCGGGTTAAAACACTATTGTACCGGAGTTATTCTCGGGTTATTTAACTTACAAATCTTATATTCAGCAATATATTACATGTAAAACAGAATATTGAAATTTCTATTATACCGAAAAATAGCATTGTACAAAACTGCTTCTGTAGAAAAGTTAGCCAGGAATAATATAGAATTAATGGACACCACATAATCTGCAAACAGCTGTTCACTAATTTCTGTTCTTAGTAGTCATAATTACGCATAACAACTACTTAAAAAAGATACTTCTTTTGTCAAAAATTCCTTTGTAAGATAAGAACCATTACTTAATAGTGATGAATCACAATATTTTCAGAAAAGAGATTTTCAACGTTAGTCTGGCTGTTGAATAATCCTAATCTATTATATTTAAAACAAAACTGATTTTTGTCCCGCCACAAAAAACGAGGTTCTCATTTGAGATAATACCAGAAAGGTTATATCCGGTCCTCATCTCATATAATAATGATTTGCCCTAAAATATTAATTTCAAAACCAGAAGCAAATAATATTGTCCATCCTTTAAGCTTTATAAAAAAGAGTCAAAACAAAGGCTGCGTTTCATATTCTCATCATTTCAAACCCGTTACTCAAATAAAAACAACAAAAACCTGTAAATTTTCAAATATTTTATTTACTTTTATATCAGATTAGAAACTCGACTACATTTAATTACTACTTCGATGAAACTACATCATAGAGAAGCACTTGTTCTTCTCACTATTTGTCTTACTGTTTTTAACCTGACTGCTCAACCTGAAAAAGACAGCCTTGAAATGTTACTTGCAACTTCAAACGGGTTACAACGCCTTAAAATAATGGATGAATTAACGGTCTATACCATTTACAACGATATCGATACCTCCCGTTATTATGCCAATGAAATCTTAAAAGGAGCCAAACGACTAAACAACATCAAATACGAATCGTTGGCCTATAGCTGGCTAACGGTTATTGACTTTTATAAAGGCAATTATTATTCCGCCGAAGACTATATTTATAAAGCCATCAAACTTCAGGAAACCATCAACGATACGCTTGATCTCGGTAACTCATACATAAACCTTGTAATGATTTACGCCGAAACGGGTCATTATGAAAAGGCCATAAAAGCAGCTTTTACAGCACTAAACTATTTTAAATCGGTTGATTATCACCGTGGACTTGTGGTTTCAAACGGCAACATCGGTATAATTTACAGCAAACTAAAAGAGTACGACAAAGCGATACACTACCTTAAACAAACTCAGATATTAATGAATAAATACCACGAGTACAGCAATCTGGGCGAATTGTATAACAATATGGGTATCGCATTTTATCACTTGAACAAAAGCGACAGCGCGCTGCTCTGTTTTAACAAAGCCATTGACAGGTTTCAAAAAACAAATGAATTGAAAGGAATTGCGAATGCTTACCTTCAAATGGGAAATACTTACGCATTTAGCGTACATCAATCCGATTCGGCCCTGCATTATTATAATCTTGCCCTTAAACAATCAAACGGAGTAATAGAAAGTGTTAAAGCAAAAGCCTATAACAATATGGGTAAAGTTTATGCAGAAATTGGTGATTATGTTTCTGCAAAAAAAATGTTTAATAAAACGGTAGCCATTGCTGAAGCGAGTAATGAATATGATGACCTTTTGATAAGCTATTACCAGTTATGCCTGATCAACAAAAAAACAGGTAATTATTCAAAAGCAATTGACTATTGCGAAAAATACAATACCGTTAAAGACTCAATTAATATTACCGATGCAAAGATTGCCATCGCAAAATTAGAATCAAAATTTGAAAACGAGAAAAACAAAATTATAATCAACCAACTTAAAAACAGACAAATTGCCGGAAGAAAAATCAGATTTCTGTTAATTGGAGGTTTTATATTATTACTGATATTATTTGTTCTGCTTTACAGAATGATTAGCGTTAAAAGAAAACACGATAAATTAAAAAACATACTGCTTGAACAGGAAAACAGCAAACTTGAACTGGAGCTAAAATATAAATCAAAGCAACTTACCTCGCAGGCATTGATGATGATACAAAAAAATCAGATGCTTAACGAAATTATGGATTCCATCCCAAAACCCAATGAAAACAGGGACATTCCGTCAAAAAGCTTAAAGACCCTTAAACGAAAACTAAAGAAAAATGTCTATTCAGAAAAAGACTGGCAGCTTTTTAAACATCATTTTGAAGAAGTAAACCCCGACTTT
Source organism: uncultured Lentimicrobiaceae bacterium (assembly GCA_964400655.1). Classification (GTDB taxonomy): domain Bacteria; phylum Bacteroidota; class Bacteroidia; order Bacteroidales; family F082; genus B16-G9. The sequence goes on along the minus strand of CAYNVN010000141.1, from coordinate 11,932 downwards.
TACGACAAAGTGCTCAGCATTAACGATACCATTACCCACTCCGAACTACGACTTGTTGCATTGATTAAACTACGTTTCAATATTAAAGAATCTGCTGCACTTCTTAATATTTCCCCCGATAGCGTTAAAAGCACACGTTATATATTACGCAAGAAACTGAAACTGGAAAAAGGAAAGAGCATCTACGAATTTATTGCCACCATATAATCAAGAGGTTAAACGACACGAACTCCGGCTTATAGCGTATCCTTTCGTCATATCAACAAAATCCGCACACCAACTTTGTTTAAAACTTTTTTGGTTTTTACTTGACAAACCTTTTTAATTGTAGTATTATTGTGCTATCATTTTAATATCACTTTTTAAAAAACAATACTATGAAAGCAGAAAAAGAATTTAAACCATTTTCAGGGTATCCGGTTGTGGTTGTTGTGTTGGCTATGATCCTCTCGCCGTTGCTGGCCATTTACAATCAAACTTACATCTGGTTCCTTTTCCTTACGGCAATCGGTATTTTCCTCGCGCTGGGGTTTCTTGTGGTTAATCCAAACGAATCATCGGTTTTAACACTGTTTGGTGCATATAAAGGAACCGTACGCGAAAACGGGTTTTGGTGGGTAAACCCTTTCTTTATTAAAAGAAAACTATCGCTCAGAGCCCGCAACCTTGACAGCGAACCCATTAAAGTAAACGACAAACTTGGAAATCCCATTATGATAGGCGTGGTTTTGGTATGGCGTGTTAAAGAAACCTATAAAGCAGCCTTTGAGGTAGATGACTACGCCCACTTTGTGGAAATTCAAAGCGAAGCGGCGGTACGTAAACTGGCCGGACATTTTCCTTACGACAACTTTGAAGATGAAGAAGCCGAAATAACCCTGCGTGGCGGCGGCGAGGAGGTAAATCATATATTGGAAAAGGAAATTGCAGAAAGGTTATCAATTGCAGGTATTGAAGTTATTGAAGCCCGTATCAATTACATTGCATACGCGCAGGAGATTGCAGGTGCCATGCTAAAACGCCAGCAGGCAACCGCCATTATTGCTGCACGAACACGCATTGTGGAAGGTGCCGTGGGTATGGTTGAGATGGCGCTTGAAGAGCTCTCGAAAAAAGGCATTATCGAACTGGACGAAGAGCGTAAAGCAGCCATGGTAAGCAATTTAATGGTGGTTCTTACCAGCGATAAAGATGTTGCCCCCGTGGTTAACACGGGCAGTCTGTATTAAACAATAAATCAAGATTATTCCAACCCGTTTTGTAATGAAAAAATTACATCCATATTTTAAAGAAGAGCAGCGGTTTAATCAGTTATGGTTAAAACTTATTCTTTACGGCTCAACATTAGCAGCACTTGGCCCCTTATATTACGGTACAATCATGCAAATCGGTAACGGCCAACCATGGGGAAACAAACCCATATCGAACACCGGCTTGCTGATAATGGATTTACTAATTACGCTGTTGATGGCTGGCATACTTTACCTGGTTTTCGGCACCAAACTGATAACGATTATCAAACCCGACGGAATCCATATTATTTTTAAACCCTTTTTAATCAAAGAAAAAATAATTGAACCCCATACCATCGAAAGTTATGAGGTAAAAAAATACAAACCCGTTGCCGATTACGGCGGATGGGGTGTAAAACAGGGAAGAAAAGGAAAAGTATATAATGCGAACGGGAACATAGGATTACAATTGTTACTTAAAGGAAATAAGCGATTATTGATTGGTACGCAACGTCCTGAGGCCATTAAAAGAGCAATGGAAAAACTAATGAATAACAATGGGTGAAGCAAAAAAGAAAAAGGCATTTGTTCTAAGGGTTAACCCCGAAATGATGGAGGCCGTTGAGAAATGGGCACAGGATGAATTCCGCAGTGTTAACGGACAAATTGAATGGATTTTAAACGAAGCACTTAAAAAAAGCGGAAGAAAGAAAAAATAATTGCCGGTTTCTCAGGTTCGGTTAACTTTGCTCTTTCTAACATAAATTATCTGAACCAAAACAATAAAAAAATGAAAAAACATCTTTTGTTTTTATTGGCGTTAATACCTTTTTTAATGGGATGCAAAGCTATAAGATTGACCATGAACGACTCCGGCAAAACAATCAATGTTGCCGACGGTGCAAAATTTAAGGTTGAACTGGTTTCAAACAGGAGCACAGGAAACGACTGGACAAATTTAAGTTATGATAAAGAGATAATTAAACTGACGGACGAGCCTGTTTATCAACAAAACAAAAGCGGATTAACCGGAGCACCCGGAACCGTAACTTACACTTTTAAAGCATTAAAACCCGGTAATACCGATTTAAAGATGGAATATGTTCCCATAGGAAATCCGCATAAAGATCCACTTAAAACATTTTCCGTATCGGTTGTTGTTAAGGAACATAATCAGTTTTATTTTTGGTAAAAACATTTTTAACAGATTCATTAATGAAAACGATAAATCGTATTTTTTTATCGGCATTGCTGCTTATTGCCGTCAGTTTTTCGCTGGTTGCGCAAACACTGGAAAAAGAGTTACAAGCATTATCCGAAACCTATCATTTTACCTTTGAAAAGATGAAGGCCGATACATTTTTTACCGAAAAATATATGCTCTATGTAGAACAGCCTGTTGATCATTATTTTCCTGACGGAGAGAAGTTTACCCAGCGGGTAATTCTATGCCACAAAGATTATTCTTCACCAACGGTATTTGTAACAGAGGGTTACACTGCGGCTTATGCCGAAAATCCCAAATACATAAACGAGCTTACCGGATATTTGAATGCCAACCAGATTGTTGTGGAACATCGGTATTTTAACAAATCGGTACCCGACTCACTTAACTGGGATTATCTTACCGTGTTCAATGCCGCTTCCGATCATCACAGGGTAGTTGAAATATTAAAACATATCTATCATGGTAAATGGGTAAATACCGGCATTAGCAAAGGCGGACAAACAGCGGTTTATCACCGCTTTTATTACCCTGAAGATGTGGATGCAACGGTTGGATATGTATGTCCCATCAATTTTTCTATCGAGGATAAAAGGGCTTATGTTTTTTTCGACACGGTTGGAACCCAACAGTGCAGAGATAATATTTTTGCTTTTCAAAAGGAGTTGTTAAAAAATAAATCAAAGTATCTCCCTTTGTTCAAAAAGCTGGCAAAAAAGAAAAAATTAACCTATCGTATGGGCATAGAAAAAGGTTTTGAATTAACGGTATTTGAGTTTTCATTTGCATTTCTACAGTGGGGGTATTACTCCTGCGATTCAATACCTAAGCCTGAAAACACCGCTCCGGAGGAGATGATTGCATTTCTTGACAAAGTTTCGTCGTTAGAGTGGATATCTGATCAGGGAATTGAAAAAATGCAGCCTTTCTTTTATCAGGCCATGCGTGAACTGGGGATGTACGGTTATAATATTGAACCTTTTAAGGAATGGACCAGCTACACCCATAATCCCAATTTTGAATTTACGGCACCCAAAGGGGTTAACATCTGTTACAACCCCGAGATTATGCGCCGTGTTGACTATTTTATCCGGCATCAGGCTGTCAACATGATTTTAATTTACGGAGGGGCCGACCCCTGGTCGATGGCAGCGGCACAGCCAGCCTGCCACACCAATTCGTTCAGGATTATGAAACCTGGCGGCAGCCACCTTACACGAATCGGTAACCTTCCCGATTACCAGCGCAAAAGGGTTTTGGATAGTTTATACAGGTGGACGAAGTAAACAAACCTCGTCACTCCGACGACCGTAGGAGGAGGCATGCCCTGCCGGCAGGCGGGAATCCCCTGCTTTTAACGACAGAATTCCCTTTTGTTTGCAAAGGCAGGCTGATTCTTGGGAGATTCCCGCCCGTACCGGTACGTTCGGGCGGGCCTCGTCGCTCCTCGAAAACTTTCGGGTTCGCTTCCCTCGGAATGCCGACGGGCTGTGCGGCAGGGTAACAAGCATCAAGCAGCCAGATTTTCAAACCTTGAAACATTAAACTTTGAACTTTAAAATTTCCAAATAAGGAATTACTACCTTTGCCTTATTATGAAACTTAATCTGCCGGAGTATAATTTTACCATTCGTGAGCTCAACGGAAAAAAAGAAATTTTCGATGTTTTCAGGAGTAAATATGTATTACTTACTCCCGAAGAACATGTGCGTCAGCACTTTCTGCGGTTTTTAGTTGGTGAAAAAGGATTTCCGGCATCGCTGATTGCCGTTGAAAAGGGATTGGTTGTAAACGGAAAACCACGCCGCTTTGATGCCGTTGCTTTTGACAACAAAGGTTTTCCCGCTGTACTGATGGAATTTAAATCGGCATCGGTATCCATCGGGCAAAAAGTTTTTGAACAGATAGCCGTTTACAATCAGTTGTTGAGGGTGCGGTATCTTATTGTAAGCAACGGGTTGAAACACTATTGTTGCGAAATTGATTTTAAAAATCAAAGCATCGTTTTTTTAAAGGATATTCCCGAATATAAAGAGGTTACTTAAAACAGGTTTAAAGAGGAACAAAAGGCATACATTACTTTTTTATTCAAAAAATGGAATTGAGCAAAAAGTAACACAAAATTGTTTTACCTTTGCTTCTCAAAATAATTAATTAAAACTATGAAAGCGGTAATTCAATTTGTTCTGTTTATTATTATTGTAGTTCTTGGTTATTTGGTATATGATTCTATCATGGAGCCCGTTAGGCTTAACCAGGAAAAGTCAAAAAGAGAAGCGGTTGTTGTTCAGCGGTTAAAAGATTTAAGAAGCGCCGAGCTGATTTACAAACAGCTAAACGGTAAATATACCGACAAATGGGATTCTCTTGTAATGTTTATTGATACGGCAGAAATTCCTGTTGTTAAAATGGTTCCCGATCCCACGGATACCACCTTTACAAGAACCATTAACGATACTGTAGGCTATGTTAAGGTTTACGATTCGCTTTTCCACCATAAAGGCACTACCGATTTAAAAGAGTTTATGATTGCTCCGTTTTCGGGAGGTGATACCATTGAATTACATGCAGGAAGCATCGACAGGGGCGGTGTTACGGTGCAGGTGTTTGAAGCCAAGATTCCGTACGAAGTTTATTTAAAAGGTATGGATAATCAATACATCATTAATCTAACCGCCGGAAAAAAAGATATCGACCTCTATCCCGGTATTAAAGTTGGTTCGATGACGGAACCGTCAACCGACGGTAACTGGGAGTAATTTAAAGACCGGTCCCATGTCCTTAAGGATAAAACCATATATTTCGCTTTGGGATAAGTCTTTTAAAGAATCACATACACGCTCGTATTATATGACCATGCAGCTTAGCCTGCATGGTCTTTATTTTACCATATACAATCCTGATAAGAACAAATATCTCGGGATGGAAGCCTACCATTTTGGTGATATTAAAGATATAAAAGAGATTTCAGGAAAGTTCGACCTTATTCTGAACAGAATCGAATGGTTTGCTTATCCTTTTAAGAAATTTAAACTGCTTTATCACAACAGTTACTCAACCCTTGTACCGTCACCTCTTTTCGACGAAAAGCATAAAAGTCTCTTTCTCGGGTTTAATCAGCCCTTTAACGAAAATCACCGGATTGTTTACGATATACTTAAAAACAGCGATGCCGTCAATGTATATTACATTCCCAATCCCGTGGTTGAAAAGGTTCGCGACTTTTGGCCCAATGCAAACATTACTCACCTTGCTTCATCCTTGATAGAATGTTTGTCGCTGAATTTTAAAAACAAGCTCGAAGAGGATACCCTGTTTTTACATGCCAATAACGGAAGCTACCATCTGGTTAGTTTTAAAAACAACAAACTCTTTTACCACAATATTTTCCATTACCGCACCAAAGAGGATTTTATCTATTTTTTACTTGCTACCATGGAGCAGCTTGGGTTCAACCCCGAAAATACCCATCTAATTTTACTGGGCAACATCGACAAAAGCGACGAAGTTTTTCAAATGATTCATCAATATACTGGTGCATATCGCTTTATTGAAAAAAATCAGGCGGTAAACCTGTCGTATGTGTTGGACGAGTTGCGTCATCATCAGTTTTACCTTTTATTTAATGCCATGCAATGCGAATTATAGCGGGTGAATATAAACGGAGGTTCATTCATCCTCCTGCCAATCTGCCCGTAAGGCCTACCACCGATCTGGCGCGCGAAAGTCTGTTCAATATTTTAAACAATATTGTTGAGTGGCAGGGAAAAAGTGTGCTTGATCTTTTTGCAGGCACCGGAGCTGTTTCGTACGAATTTATCTCGCGGGGATGCGACAGGGTGTTGGCGGTTGATTCTAATTTTCAGTGTGTTTCGTTTATTAAAAAAACAGCTTCATCTTTTGAAATGGATAATTTAAAGGTGATGCGCACCGATGTGTTCCGGTTTTTAAAAAGTGCAAAAATAAATTTTGACATAATTTTTGCCGATCCGCCTTACGAAATGGAAGGAATTGACAAGCTGCCCGATTTGATTTTTGACAATGATTTGCTCACCGGTAACGGTATTTTTGTGTTGGAGCACCCTCGCAAATACGATTTCTCTGAACATCCGCATTTTAACGAACATCGTAAATACGGCAAAGTCAATTTTTCTTTTTTTTCTTAATGTATTTATATGTCGGTAAATTATATCCATAGGGTTAAAGCGCTTTTCAGGCTTCTGGTTTTTCTGTTGCTGCTCTTCTTTTTATCGCGTTTGTTTTTCTATTTTTATAACTATTTCATTTTTGCCGGTAACGGTTTTGTGGATTTGCTGAAACTGTTTGTTGCGGGTATCAGGTTTGATTTACCCGTAATTATCTATTTAAACATTCCAATCATTCTCGTTTTTATTTTTCCTTACCAAAACCCTTTGCATTATAAACCGACAGGTTACTTTTTAAGGGGATGGTTTGTTGTGGTAAACAGCCTTCTTATTTTAATCGATTTGTCGGACGGTGTTTTTTTTCATTTTACGCAAAAACGCTCAACGGCCGATATTTTTAACTTTCTGTTTTTAAGCGATGATATAAAAGTTCTGCTTCCCGGATTTATAAAAAACTACTGGTTTGTTCCTCTGTTATGGATTTTCTCCATTATGATATTATGGAAAGTTTATGCGTGGTTGCTGCCTGAAAAGGTGTATTCGCCGGTTAATAAGATTAATAAAAAAACTTTCGGGTTTCAGTTTGCGGCTTTTCTTTTATTGATTGCCCTTTTTATTGTTGGGGGCAGGGGAGGCCTGCAGTTAAAACCCGTTACCATTATTGATGCTTCCAAACATGCTTCTGCCGAAAATATTCCTCTGGTGCTTAATACCCCTTTTTCCATTATGACAACCTTCGGGCAAACGGGCATTACTCCGAGGCAATATTTTACCGATGAAAAAGCACAATCCGTTTATCCGGTTTTGCATAAATACGGCCATGTTAACAGGATGAATCAAAAAAACATTGTTGTTTTATTGCTGGAAAGTTTCAGTAAAGAGTATGTGGGATATTTTAATCATTATAAAGGATATACCCCTTTTCTTGATTCGCTTATCGCGCAAGCTCTGGTTTTTGACAATGCCTTTTCAAACGGATTGCGTTCCATTGATGCCATTCCTGCAATCGTTTCGGGTATTCCCGCCTTGATGAACGAAGCGTTAATAACTTCGGTGTACAGCTCGAATAAAATGCTGAGCCTGCCCGAAATTCTAAAATCAAAAGGTTATTATACGGCATTTTTTCACGGAGGTACAAACGGCACCATGAATTTTGACGGGTTTGCTTCACATGCAGGTTTTGACGACTATTTTGGCCGCTACGAATACAACAACGACAACGATTACGACGGAACATGGGGCATTTACGACGAACCTTTTTTGCAGTATGTTGCCAATAAACTCAATAGCGTAAAACAACCCTTCTTTGCTTTCGAGTTTACCCTAAGCTCTCATTATCCTTACAAATTACCGGAAAAATATGTGGGAAAATTTAAAGAAGGCCCTTTAAAAATCCATAAGGTAATCAGTTATGCCGACCATTCGTTAAAGCGGTTTTTTGAAACGGCATCAAAAATGCCCTGGTATAAAAACACGCTTTTTGTTATATGTGCCGACCACCCCGCACAATCGGTTATTCCCAACGATAACAATACCTATGAGGAAAATACGGAGAAACTTCCGTTAAACAAAATGGCATTTTATAACAACCTTACGGGAAAATATGCCATTCCGCTTATTTTTTATGCTCCGGGCGACACAACAATCAGAGGTGTTATGCATCAAACCATTCAACAATCCGATATCTTTCCCGCACTGCTCCATTATCTTAATGTCAACAACGCATTTGTAGCTTTTGGACAAAGCATTTACGATACGGCAGCCCCGCAGGTTGCTTTCCAGTTTTACAACGGAATTTACCAGTTAACGCAATATCCCTATTCGTTGGAGTTTGACGGAAATAAAACACTGGCACTTTATAATAATGAAACCGATTTGGAACATTCTGACAATTTGCTTTTAAAACAACCTGAAAAGGTTAAAAAACTGGAACAGATTATAAAAGCCGTTTTACAGCAATACAGTGAGCGCTTACGCGAAAACCGTCTTGCCGACACGGTAAATTGAGCATTGCTGTTTTAAAAAGCCTGTACCTTTTAATATATTTTGATTTTTGCTATTTTTGTTTGATAACCGAACATTCACTCTATCATGCTCGTTAAAACTTATGGCAGTGCCCTTCAGGGAATCGATTCCATGCTTATCACCATCGAAGTAAGTGTGGGCAAGGGGTCGGGGTTTAACCTTGTCGGATTACCCGATAACGCCGTTAAAGAGAGTAATCAGCGGGTTTTTACGGCAATCTGGAATTCGGGTTTTACCTATCCTCACAACAAGGTGGTTATCAGCATGGCACCAGCCGATGTAAAAAAAGAGGGATCGGCTTACGACTTACCCATTGCCATAGGAATTTTGGCCGCTTCAAACCAAATAGGAAATAACCTGCTTGGCGATTACCTTATCATGGGTGAACTATCGCTGGACGGCAGCCTGAACCCTGTTAAAGGTGCGCTGCCCATGGCACTAAATGCCAAAGCAGCCGGATTTAAAGGTTTTTTGTTACCTGCGGTTAATGCCCCCGAAGCGGCCGTTGTGGAAGGTCTTGATGTTTATGGCTTCAACAGCCTTAAAGAGGTGGCCGAAATGCTTAACGGCGATAAAACTCCTCACAGGGTGATGGTGGATAAAGAGGAGCTGTTTAACCAAAGTGCATCGGAATATCCTTTCGACTTTGAGGATGTAAAAGGGCAGGACAACATAAAACGGGCGTTGGAAATTGCTGCCGCCGGCGGACATAATGTGATAATGATAGGGCCTCCCGGTTCGGGAAAAACCATGCTCGCCAAACGATTACCCTCCATACTTCCGCCCATGACATTGACAGAAGCGCTCGAAACCACCAAAATACATTCTGTTTCGGGTGCCATGGCCAACAACACCGCCCTTATTACAAAACGCCCGTTCAGATCGCCGCATCATACCATTTCGGATGCCGGTTTAATTGGCGGAGGAACCTACCCGCAACCCGGCGAAATTTCGCTGGCACAAAACGGAGTGCTTTTCCTTGATGAACTTCCCGAATTTAAACGGTCGGTGCTGGAGGTGATGCGTCAGCCTATGGAAGACCGGATTGTAACCATATCGAGGGCAAGAATGAGTGTTAAATATCCGGCAGCCTTTATGATGGTGGCAGCCATGAATCCCTGTCCGTGCGGTTATTACAATCACCCCGAAAAAGCCTGTGTCTGTTCGCCGGGAGCAGTAAAAAAATATCTTAACCGTATTTCAGGCCCGCTGATGGACCGGATCGACCTGCATGTCGAAGTCATTCCCGTTTTGGTAAAAGACCTTACGGAATTGCCTAAAGGCGAATCCAGCAAAATTATTCGCCAAAGGGTTATTAAGGCAAGAAATATTCAGCAAAAACGATTTGCAGGCACCAACATTCACAGCAATTCGCAAATGGAAAGAAAAGACCTCGAAAAGTTTTGTCGTCTTGATGAAAACGGTAAAAACCTGCTGAAAACCGCCATGGAAAGGTTAAGTCTTTCGGCAAGGGCTTACGACAGGATTTTGAAAGTTTCGCGTACCATTGCCGACCTTGAGGGTACCGAAAGCATTCAGCCCAATCACCTTGCCGAAGCCATTCAGTACCGGAGCCTCGACCGCGAAAGCTGGGGAAATTAATAACACATTCATTTGACGATTATTAATATTTAGAAACGTTAATTTACCGGTTAATTAAGGTAAAAATTCTTAGATTTGTACGGCTGGTTATTCCGGACGGAAAAAACAAGCGGTTTAATTTTCTTATTAATCACTAAATGTTTTAAGAACTACATTATGGATAACGTACTTTTTGAAAAAACAATTTTAATAGTTGATGATACACCCGAGAATATTGACGTGTTGAACGGCCTGTTGTTAAAATATAAAAGAAAAATAGCCATAAACGGCGAAAGAGCATTGAAAATTGCTTTTTCAGATACCCCCCCCGATTTAATTTTATTGGATATAATGATGCCGGGTATGGACGGTTTTGAAGTTTGCCGCCAACTTAGAAAAAACAGCAAAACAGCTGATATACCGGTTATTTTCTTAACTGCAAAAGCATCACGCGAGGATGTTATTAAGGGGTTTGAATCCGGCGGACAGGATTACATAACCAAGCCTTTCGACCATCACGAATTGTTGCAACGGGTTAATACACACCTTGAATTGCATAATCAGCGCGAGCAATTAAAAAAAATAAATGAAATATTGGATCAAAAAGTAAAAGAACGTACCCGTGAACTGGAAGCATCAAACAGTAAACTTGCCGATGCCCTCGAAAAACTTAAAGGCTTTGACCGGTCTAAAACAACGTTTTTGCGTCTTATCAGCCACGAACTGCGTACTCCCTTAAACGGAATACTGGGTTCCGCTTATTTTTTAAAAGAGGCGGTTGAAGACCCCGAAATGACCGATTTTATTGATATGCTTAAGGTTTCGGCCGACAGACTGAACCGTCTCTCGAACCTTGCACTGGAAATTACCGAAATGCAAATTAACGGTAAATCGGAAGAAAAAGATTATTGTTCGTTGAACGACATTATTAAAGAGGCAATTTCAGAATATAAAGATACAAATCCTGACTCACAAGAGCTGATTGTTACATCCGATGATGATAAAGAGGTGTTTGTAAACCGTAAACGGTTTGTAAGTGCTTTAACCGAACTTTTAATAAATGCCCATAAATTCTCGACGGACGACAGCCCTGTGCTGATTACTTCGGGTGGTTCGGATAATGCCAAATGGATATGTATTGAAAACAGCAGCGAGCCGTTGGATGAAGCATTGATAAAAGAGATTGTTAAGCCCTTCGGACTGGCAAAAGATCACAGCGACAGCAATACGGGACTGGGGCTTACTTTTGTAAATATGGTGATGACAATACATGAAGGAAAAATGGAAATTAGTCATAGTAACGGAAAAACAAAAGTTTGCCTGACTTTATTAAAATAGATTTTAATGAACCTGAACAAAACAGAAATAGAAAAACTAAATGCCATCAACAAGGGAACCATGATGGAGGTTTTGGGAATTGAATATCTTATTGCTAAACAGGGATACATAAAAGCCCGAATGCCTGTTGATAAACGCACTTTTCAACCGGCAGGGTTGCTTCACGGAGGCGCTTCCATGGCACTGGCGGAAACGCTGGGCAGTGTGGGATCGGCATTTATGGTTAACCTCAATGAATACGAAGTTCGGGGTTCGCAATTAAGTGCCAACCATATTAAAAGCGCCAAAAAGGGGTGGGTGTACGGTATTGCCAGTTTATTACACAAAGGTAAAAACACTCATGTTTGGAACATCGACATTGTAGATGATGAGGAAAACCTGATTTC
>CAYNVN010000140.1:0-8369 GCA_964400655.1 uncultured Lentimicrobiaceae bacterium | reverse complement strand
CTTTGATAAAAGTGTTGAAATCTTTGATATGGTCGTCTATTCCGGATTTTCCTTTTGTTGCATTCATTCCTTTTTTTACCTCAAAGAAAACAATTTGGCCACTTTCCTGGTCAATTCCCTGTAAATCAAAAACAGCTTTTTTCAAATGCTTCTCCTTTTGATCTAACTTCCAGGCGTAACTCATTGTCACCTTTAATATAGTTAAGCAACGGCAACAAATCACCTTCTGTTAATCGTTTTAAAAGTTTTGTGTCTATTTTTCTCACATATATTTGTTTTTCTCAAAGTTCGTCAGGTTGGGGTGATGACGCTTTGATACTTTTATCAATCAACATCAAATCGGCCAGCACCATGGCTGTTACCGCTTCAATAATCACAGGTATTCTAAGAGCAATGCAGGTGTCATGGCGACCCTGAATATTCAGTGTTGTTTGTTTTCCGGCCGCAAAATCGAACGTTTCCTGGGGTTTTGAGATGCTGGAGGTGGGTTTTACCGCCACCCTGAAAACCAATTCGTTTCCATTGGTAATGCCACCGTTTATTCCGCCGGCATGGTTTGTGGCGGTTTTTCCGGTTTCGTTTGTAAAAGCATCGTTGTGTTCACTTCCTTTCATTTTGGCGGCATTAAATCCCGATCCGAACTCAATGCCTTTAATGGCCGGTATAGCAAACACGGCATGGCTGATTAATGATTCCACCGGGTCGAAAAAGGGTTCCCCCGGTCCCACAGGTAATCCGGTTGCCCTGCATTCAACCACTCCGCCAATGGAATCACCCTGTTGCAGGGCTTCATCAATGGCCTTTTCAATATTTTGGGTACCACCGGCTTCGGTTAATGTTGCTTTGATGTCTATTTTGTCTAATATCTTTTTGGCAATAACGCCGGCCGCCACAAGCCCTGCCGTTAATCTTCCCGAAAAATGGCCGCCGCCACGCGCATCGTTGAAACCGTTAAATTTCCTGTTTGCAACAAAATCGGCATGACCCGGGCGCGGAACACCGGAAAAATTATAATCGGACGAACGTGTGTTGTTATTACTAAATAGAATCGTTATTGGGCTTCCGGTTGTGTAACCGTTAAAAATGCCGCTAACAATTTCGGGTGTATCAGGCTCAATGCGAGGCGTGGTGCCTTTGGCTCCGCTTTTCCGGCGGGAAAGGTCTTTTTTAAAATCATCTTTGTTTACGGCTATTCCCGCAGGGCAGCCATCAATAATAACCCCAACCTTTGCACCGTGCGATTCGCCAAAAACCGATACCCTGAAAAGCCTGCCGAAAGAATTCATTTGCAAAACAATTTATTAAATTCAAAAATAGTTTATTTTATTGAACAAGTTATAAATTTTAGAGTTGGAAATACTTATGTGGGCTAAGTCAGGCTTCGACTACGCTCAGCCTGACAGTTTCCGGTTAAGGCTATGATTCAATCCAAACAATGACTCATTCCTGGCAAATGGCCGCAAAACACATTATAACCATTATGACAGGGATAACTGTTGCCAAAGTCTAATCGTTAAAAAAAACTAAATTTCCGTTTAAAATAAATTGTACAAAGTTGCTTATTTAAAATTATTCTTAATTTTGCGCCAGATAATAATAACCAATTTAAACTAAATAATTATGTCAGTATTAGTAGGAAAAAAAGCCCCTTTATTTGAAGCGGATGCCGTAGTAAACGGCGGAGAATTTGTAGAAAAATTTTCTCTTGAACAGTATATCGGAAAAAAACATGTTGTTTTCTTCTTTTATCCTTTGGATTTTACCTTTGTTTGTCCCACCGAAATTTTAGCTTTCCAGGAAAAAATGGATGAGTTTGAAAAAAGAAACGTAGCCGTTGTAGGTTGTTCGGTCGATTCGAACTTTTCACACTGGGCATGGCTGAACACTCCCAAAGATAAGGGTGGTATCCAGGGTGTAAAATATCCTTTGGTAGCCGACCTGTCGAAAACCATTGCCGAAAACTTTGATGTTTTGGCCGGTGAGTACGATTACGACGAAGACGGTAATGCTACTTTCAACGGTGCTCCTGTAGCCTATCGCGGATTATTCCTGATTGACAAGCAGGGTGTTGTTCGTCATCAGGTTGTAAACGACCTGCCTTTGGGACGTAGCATTGATGAAGCTTTGCGTATGGTTGATGCTTTACAGTTCTTTGAAGAAAACGGCGAAGTTTGTCCTGCCGACTGGCATCCGGGCGAAGAGGCGGTTGAACCCACTTTGGATGGTATTGCCAACTACCTCGCCAAGCATTAATAAAAAATATTTTAGTTAGAAAAAAAAGGCAGCCAAACGGCTGCCTTTTTTTTTATTAACAATTTAATTCTTTTTCACTTCTATTTGTACTTTTGAACGCATGGAAGAAAAGGTAACAAAAAAGGTAAAAAAGGCGACCCTGCCGAAAAGCAATTTGCTGAACGATACTTTGTTGGAGCACGGAAAGGTGCCGCCTCAGGCACTTGACCTCGAAGAGGCGGTGCTGGGTGCCATGATGCTGGAAAAGGATGCCGTTACGGCGGTAATCGATATTTTAACACCTGCGGTTTTTTATAAAGAGGCACACCAAAAAATTTTCGCAGCCATTCATAAGCTGTTTGAAAAATCGGAACCTGTTGATATTGTAACGGTAATCCATCAGCTTAAAAGTACCGGTGAGCTTGAAATGGTGGGAGGCCCCTATTACATTACCATGCTTACCAGCAGAATAGCATCGGCGGCAAATGTTGAGTATCACGCACGTATCATACAGCAAAAATTTATCCAGCGTGAACTAATACGAATTTCATCGGATATTATTCGCGATGCTTACGAAGATACTACCGATGTTTTTAACCTGTTAGACAAAGCGGAACAGGGGCTTTTCGGTGTTTCGGAAACAAATCTTCGCCGAAATTACGAAGATATGCCTTCGTTGGTAAAGCAGGCCATTCAGGATATCGAAGCGGCCAAAAATGCCGATACTCATTTTAGAGGTGTTCCTTCGGGATATACGGCCCTTGACAGAATTACGTCAGGCTGGCAAAAATCGGATTTAATTATCCTGGCCGCCCGTCCTTCCATGGGTAAAACGGCATTTGCCCTTTCCATTGCACGCAATGTTGCCGTTGACCACGACATTCCGGTGGCGGTTTTTTCTCTTGAGATGTCGGCAGTGCAACTGGTAACCCGTTTGATTTCGGCCGAAACGGAGATTCCCGCCGGAAAACTGAAGCAGGGTGAGCTGGCCGACCACGAATGGCATCAGCTTAACAGCAAAATTAATAACCTGGAAAATGCCAAAATATTTATTGACGATACGCCCGCACTTACCATTTTTGAACTCAGGGCAAAATGCCGGCGGTTAAAGCAACAGCACGACATCCAAATGGTGTTTATCGATTATTTGCAGTTGATGAGCGGGGGAGAGGAAAGCAAAGGAAACCGTGAAAATGAGATTAGTAAAATTTCGAGGTCGCTAAAAGCTCTGGCCAAAGAGCTGGATATACCGGTATTGGCACTTTCGCAGTTAAGCCGAAATGTGGAAAACCGCCCGGGACAGAGTAAACGGCCTATCCTGTCGGACCTTCGTGAGTCGGGAGCCATTGAGCAGGATGCCGACCTTGTAATGTTTATCTATCGGCCGGAGTATTACAAACTGGATGTTTTTGAGGATAACACCCCTACCGACGGTATGGCCGAAATTATAATTGCCAAACACCGTAACGGTGCCGTGGGCGATGTGAGGCTGAAATTTATTAAACATCTGGCTAAATTTGAAGATTACGATGCTTCGCCCATGGACGATTCATACACTGCTGCCGATGTGAGCGCCGGACTTGTTACCCGTCCTTCAAAGATGAACGACCTTGATGATTTTGGAGATCCGGGTGCCGACGGTTTAACACAGGAGGGGGGTAACCCGTTTTAAGTGTCTGAAGTTTACAGTATCCGTGTTAATGTAAATCTTTAAACCAAATTGTTCACATACCAAAAGTTAAATGAAAGCAAAATTAATTCTGGAAGATGGAAGCCAATTTGAGGGTACGGCCTTTGGTTATCCGAACTCAACTTCCGGCGAGTTGGTATTTAACACGGCAATGACCGGTTATCCCGAAAGTTTAACCGACCCTTCATACAAAGGACAACTGCTGGTTGCAACTTATCCGCTCATTGGAAATTACGGTGTGCCAAACAAAACCCGGAAAGAACAACTTTTAGCCTATTACGAATCGGACAAAATTCATGTTTCGGCACTGATTATCTCGGAATATTCAAAAGAGTATAATCACTGGAATGCCGATAAAAGTCTGGATGAATGGATGAAAGAGAGTAAAGTTCCGGGTATATACGGCATCGATACCCGGTTGCTCACAACCATTCTTCGCGAAAAAGGTTCCATGCTCGGAAAACTGATTATTGATGATCAGGATGTCGATTTTTATAATCCCGATAATGACAATCTGGTGGATTTGGTAAGTGTAAAAGAAAAACAGGTTTACGGAAATGGAGAACATAAGGTTTTGCTTGTCGATTGTGGGGTAAAAAACAACATCATCCGTCATCTGCTATCGCGAAATACCACCGTTATCAGAGTGCCGTGGGATTACGATATCAGCAGGGAAGAATACGACGGACTATTTATTTCCAACGGGCCCGGCGACCCTGAAAAATGTACGGTTACAATCCGTAATTTGGCCGCTGCTTTTAAAAACGATGAACCCATATTCGGTATTTGCCTGGGACATCAGCTAATGGCCCTGGCCGATGGCGCTGATACATATAAACTAAAATACGGACACCGTAGTCATAATCAGCCGGTATTACAAACCGGAACCAATAAAGCATATATCACCTCTCAAAACCACGGATTTGCTGTTGATGAAAAATCGGTTCGCGGAGAGTGGGAAGATTATTTTGTCAACCTGAACGACAATACCAACGAGGGTTTAAAACATAAATCGAAACCGTTTTTTTCTACCCAGTTTCATCCCGAAGCTTCGGGAGGACCAACCGACACGGAATTTCTGTTTGATGAGTTTATAAATGCAATAAAAGAGAATAAACAACACTAAAATTTAAAAACGATGGCCATAAAAAAAGTGTTGGTGCTGGGCTCCGGAGCATTAAAAATCGGTGAAGCCGGCGAATTTGATTATTCCGGATCACAGGCTCTTAAAGCCTTACGGGAAGAGGGTATCAAAACAATATTGGTAAATCCCAATATTGCCACCATCCAAACCTCGACCGATATTGCCGATGTTATCTACTATTTGCCCGTAACCCCCGGATTTGTTGAAGAAATAATAAAAAAAGAACGACCCGACGGAATTCTTTTGGCTTTTGGTGGACAGACTGCCCTGAATTGTGGTGTAAAACTTTATGAAAATAAGGTTTTTCAAAAATACAACGTCAGGGTTTTAGGAACTCCGGTTCAGGCCATCATTGATACGGAAGACCGTGAAATATTTGTGGAAAAACTTAGCCGGATAAATGTTAAAACAGCCAAAAGTATTGCCGCTTTTAATATTGATGAGGCTTTGGAAGCCGCCCGTTCCATAGGATATCCGGTAATTTTGCGTGCTGCATATACCCTGGGAGGACAGGGAAGCGGTTTTTGCAACAACGACAAAGAGCTGAAAGAGCTGGCAAAAAAGGCCTTCTCCTTTTCGGGACAGGTTTTGGTGGAAGAATCATTAAAAGGATGGAAAGAAATAGAATACGAAGTGGTTCGCGACAAATACGATAACTGTATTACCGTTTGTAATATGGAAAATTTCGATCCGCTCGGTATTCATACAGGCGAAAGCATTGTGGTTGCCCCTTCGCAAACCCTCACCAATTCCGAATATCATAAACTCAGGGAAATTGCCATTAAAATTGTTCGTGCCATCGGTATTGTAGGCGAATGCAATGTGCAATATTCGCTGGATCCCGATTCGGAAGATTACCGGGTAATTGAGGTCAATGCCCGTTTGTCGCGCTCGTCGGCACTGGCATCAAAAGCAACCGGTTATCCCTTGGCGCACGTTGCCGCTAAACTGGGACTGGGGTACGGTTTGCACCAGCTTAAAAATGCGGTAACCAAAACAACCACCGCATTTTTTGAACCGTCGCTGGACTATGTGGTTGTAAAAATTCCCAGGTGGGATTTGAATAAGTTTGCCGGTGTTACCAAAGAGATTGGCTCATCCATGAAATCGGTGGGTGAAGTAATGGCCATCGGCAGAAGTTTTGAAGAAGCCATACAGAAAGGCTTACGCATGATAGGACAGGGTATGCACGGGTTTACGGCCAACAAAGCATTTGAAGCGGGCAACACTGAAAAAGAGCTTCGTGAGCCCACCGATATGCGTATATTTATTTTAGCCAATGCACTGAAAGAAGGGCTTCCGGTGGAGAAAATTCACCAGTTGACAAAGATCGATAATTGGTTTTTATCGAAATTGAAAAATATTATCGATACCGAGAAACAGCTTTCAAAACTGAATGGGCTGTCGGAAGTTTCTGACCAGCAGCTGTGGGATGCAAAGCGTAAAGGATTCTCCGATTTCCAGCTGGCACGCATCATTCTGAAAAGCTCCGACGATACCATAGAGCAGGATTTGCTTAAAGTGCGTAACCACCGGAAATCGAGGAATATCATTCCCGTTGTTAAGCAAATCGACACCCTGGCAGGTGAGTTTCCCGCACAAACCAATTACCTCTATTTAACCTATCACGGGATTTCATCGGATTTGGATTACGAAGACGACCAAAAGTCGGTTATTGTATTGGGATCCGGGGCATACAGGATAGGCAGTAGTGTAGAGTTCGACTGGAGCAGCGTAAATGCCCTGAATACGGTGGGTAAATCAGGTTTTCGTTCGGTGATGATTAACTACAATCCGGAAACGGTTAGCACCGATTACGACATTTGCGACCGGTTGTATTTCGATGAACTATCCTTTGAGCGTGTTTTGGATATTATTGAATATGAAAAACCGAAAGGTGTTGTTGTGTCGGTTGGGGGCCAGATTCCTAACAATCTCGCTTTGCGGTTATACAATGAAAATGTCAATATTTTAGGAACGTCGCCGGTTTCGATAGACAGGGCTGAAGACAGAAACAAATTTTCTTCGATGCTTGATAAGCTCAATATCGACCAGCCGCGATGGAAAGAACTAACCAGCCTCCGGGAGATTAACTCCTTTTCGGACGAAGTCGGATTTCCTCTGTTGATTCGTCCCTCTTATGTTTTGTCGGGAGCGGCCATGAATGTGGTTTCCAACCGTACCGAGCTGGAGCATTTTTTAAAACTGGCAACCAAGGTTTCCAAAAAACATCCGGTGGTGGTTACCGAATTTATTGAACAGGCCAAAGAGATTGAATTTGATGCGGTGGCTGATAACGGCAAACTGGTTATGTATGCCATTTCGGAACATATAGAATTTGCAGGGGTGCACTCGGGTGATGCCACCCTGGTTTTTCCGCCGCAAAAGGTGTATCTGGAAACCATCAGGAGAATTAAAAAGGTGGCCAGGGAAATTGCCGGCGAGCTTAAAATATCAGGGCCTTTCAATATGCAGTTTCTTGCCAAAAACAATGATATTAAGGTAATTGAAACCAATGTAAGAGCTTCCAGAAGTTTTCCGTTTGTTTCTAAAGTATCCAACCAGAATTTTATCGATATCGCAACAAAAGTTATGTTGGGGGTTGGTTACGAAAAGCCCGACAAATCGTTTTTTGAACTTGATCATATCGGAATAAAGGCTTCGCAGTTTTCTTTTGCGCGACTCTCGAAAGCCGATCCGGTTTTGGGTGTGGATATGTCATCAACCGGAGAGGTGGGCTGTATTGGCGACGATTATTACGAAGCTGTTTTAAAAGCCATGTTGTCGGTGGGGTACAAAATTCCTGAAAAGGGGGTTTTGATATCCAGCGGCGATGTGCGGTCGAAGGTGGAGTTGCTTAACTCATGTCGTGAAATATATAATCTGGGGATACCCATTTTTGCTACCAAAGGAACCGCTGATTTTTTGGCTCAAAACAATATTTCTTCGGAAGTTTTAAACTGGCCTGATAATCCGCTTCAACCCAATGTTATTGATTATATGAAAGAGGGAAAGATTGATTTTGTGGTCAATATTCCAAAAAATCTTTCGGAGGATGAATTGTACAACGATTACGAAATCAGAAGAAGTGCAATCGATTTGAACATTCCGATTATTACCAATGCCCGGTTGGCCAGCGCTTTTATCATGGCCTTTACAAGCCGTAAATTCAGCGACTTGTCCATTAAAAGCTTTAACGAATATTTCTCTCTCTAAACCCCGAAAAGAGAAATATAAAACCAAACCTCTCAACCTCTGCGTTTTCGCTGTTCATTCAAACCTTAAACTTTCAAACTTTGAACC
>CAYNVN010000139.1:0-11919 GCA_964400655.1 uncultured Lentimicrobiaceae bacterium | reverse complement strand
TAACAGGCTTTTGATTATTTCGATTGAATCAAAAGTTGCGTCAATAAGCTTTCCGGTAACTTTAAGCTCTCCCTCGCGTACCAAATCGTATATGCTTTCAAGTTCATGGGCAAACGAGCTCAGCACATCGAACCCGAACATACCGCCGGAACCTTTCAACGAGTGCATCACACGGAAAACCTGATTGATGTACTCCTTGTTACCCCTGTCCTTATCAAGGAGGAGCAAACCGGATTCAAGGTTTTCCAGCAGATCGGTTGCCTCTTCAAAAAACTTTTGTTTAAGCTCTTCCATTTATCTTAACACTCGTTTTATGGTACGTTTCAGCTTATCGCCATCAAAAGGTTTTGTAAGCCATCCTGTTGCTCCCTCTTTTTTAGCCTGCATTTTCAGGTCGGCCTTTGTTTCGGTAGTTAAAAAAAGTATGGGAACATATTTATATTCTTCTTTTTTTCTGATTTCGCCAATCAGCTCCATACCGTTCATATTAGGCATATGCAGATCGGTAATAATCAGGTCGTAATGTCTTCCATCCAGATAATTAAGGGCATCTAACCCGTCAACACCGAGTGTAACCTGGTAGTTTTCGGCTTCAAGCGTTATTTTTAGCAGCTCTCTGATGCTTGATGAGTCATCAACAACTAATAATTTTTTTTCTGCCATGCGCTATTGGTTTGAAATTTTATTAAAATCAGCAATAAACCCCGATCGTTCAATCAGCCTGAAGTACTCCTCGTCAATGTCCCATTGAAATTCAAATTTCCGTCCTTCATTTTTTAGTTTTTTTAAAAAAGCATGCAAAACCTGAAGAAAGCTCAGGTCGATGTTCTCCACCTCTTTAATAACAAGCAGTATTTTATTTTTGGTTAAATGTGCTCCCAGCAGTTCCTCTTTTATCTGTCTCATATGGCCCACATCAAGAAATCCGGAGGAAATAATTTCAACCAGATTTTTATCCGTATTAACCTTTACTTCTATCATTAAAAAATCATCTTAGTTTGAAAAACCAGAGTAAAAGTAAGAAACTGCCGCCAGTAAAGCAATAATTTAAACTAAAATATTAGCACCGTTAACCATTTATCACCTAACCGGCATAAGGATAGTTACAAAACAGAACCGGTTACGGGTGCTTATTTTTATTACCGGAGAGTACCGGTGGTTTGGTAGTGGCTTTGTATTTTCTGTTATTAATGGCGTATCCGGTTTCACGATCAAAAATTGCAAGCTTAACCCTGCCCTTTGCCTGCGCAATAAACGAATGTTCAAAAACATCAACAACCACACACTCGGTTCCGTTTACATACACCGTATCGCCCACCCTTAATGAAGCAAATTCATTTTTAATTTTTTTGGCAACGGCAACTTTTTTTGAAAAAAGGTGCTTTAAATACTCATACTCCACATTTAACTCACGCATCAACTCCTCACTTCCTCCCCTGTCGGGATGGTACAACAACGCAAGACGCTTGTAATTAAGCTTCATTTGCGCCTCCGTTTCAATATTATCGGGAAAAAAATGAAATTTGCGTTTTTTCACTACTGCTTCTGTGGTTTTATACAAAAGTAAAAACCACACTTTAGCCATAGGCGGGCAAAGGGGATAATTATAGACAATCGATTGTTAATAACTGCAGCAATAATACCGGTTATTACTCATCCGGCTTTTGCAATCCCGCAAAAATATTTACAAATATTGAGGTGATTTTTTAGCGGGTTTAATGCTTTTGTCAGTTATACGGAACAATTCAACCGCCAAAGCTACAAAGCCATGTAAGCAATTTTACTTACCAAGTTTAAAGATAAGGCCTCCTGTAAAATCGCCCTGGGTAACCACCGAATAGCTGTTCATGCTCAATCCGCATCCGGAACCGCCGGTACCGATGCCACACCATCCGCCCACACCGGCAAAATTCATGGGAAGCAGCAAACGTGCCCGTAGCATAATACCAATCCTGTCGGTAAAAAATATTTCGGCACCTCCGCCCATGGCAACGGAAAAGCGCCATACCGATTCATATTCCGGCGAAGTAAACCATGTTGTTCCCAGCGAAATGGAGAAAAACGGAAAAAACTTTTCGGATGCCTGCATCTTTTTTATGGCACCTATCTGCAAGTAATTGCTTGCCATATCAACCGTCTGGTCCTGTAGTCCGTATCCGGGATAAGCATCAAAATCGGCCGTTGAACCCATACGGAAATAGCTTATTTCCAAATCCGTTGCATATTTTATGTCGGCAACAATAAACGAACCTCCGAATACCGGCCCGTCGTTAACATTCAATTTACCCTCGAGGTAATGAACACTTCCCCCAAGCATATAACCGGCAAATGGCATTATCTGAATATTTTGGGCAACCGACAATAACGGCAACAAAACAACAACTAAAAGAGTAATCAGTATTTTTTTCATTTTTCTATTTTTTTGTTAATGTGAAGCAAAGTTAAGAAAAAACCGCTCGTTTTATCTTTCCCGATTCTGTTCTGACAAACCGTTCAACCGTAACAATCCTTTTGGGAACCTCATATTTATCAACAACCTTTTTGATTTTATCAAGCAACATTTCGGTATCTGTCTCATCTGTCGATTCGATAACCATCACCAGTTTTTGCCCCAGTTTATCATCTTCAACGCCCGTTAAATAAAAGGGTTTACGGCAAAGGCTCTCAATTTTTTTTTCAATGATTTCGGGGAAAAGCTTTACCCCTCCGCTGATAACAACATTATCTTTCCGCCCTTTAATTACAAAAGAACCGTCGGGATAAACCCGGGCCATATCGTTGGTAATCATGTTATGCACTCCTATATGCGGCGCATCAATTACAAGGCATCCGTTTGCTGCTTCCGACAGCGTTACCCCGTCCAGCGGACTAAAAGCCTCCGCCCTGTCGCTGCCGTTAAGTTTTCGCAAAGCGATATGGGTAATGGTTTCGGTCATGCCGTAAGTATGCCATATTTTTGTATTGAGATGCTGCAATTTATTATACAAACCAACCGAAATTTTATCTCCTCCGATAATCAGTTTATCTATCCTGTTCAGCAAATCCTTTCCTTCACCGGTTTCAAGCAACGATGCTACCTGTGCGGGGGTCATGGCTGCAAAATCAATTTCCGTTTCAGCAAAATAAGGAGTAAGTTTCGGCTCAACACAATAGAGGTTCAACCCTCTTTCGGCAGCTCTTACCACCATAAGTTTTCCGGCAATGTATTTTACCGGCAGACAAAGCAGGGCCACAGCACCTTTTTTCAAATTGAAAAAATCGTTGGTAACGGAGGCACTGTTTATTACAAACTCTTTTTTTAAAGAGATGTTTTTTGGTATTCCCGTTGAACCCGAAGTAACCGCTTTCATTGTATCGCTATGCGAAAACCAGTCGATAAGAAAATAATAAATATCTTTTTTCCAGTCCGTTACACTCCACCCTTCACGCAACTGTGTGTAAGCATAATTCAAAAACCAGGCTTTATCAAAAGCCGAAAAATTAAGACGTAAAAGATTTTTTGCCGACATGCAACAAATATAGATAAGATGCGGTTTACAACAATTATTTTTTTTGAGTTTGAATTTACCGGTAGCCGCCGTTTCCGTTTACAATATTATAGCGCAGCCTCCCCCCTCTGACAACTTCCAGCGGTGATGAGAAATTATTGGTAAACAACGAACCGGTACCAAGTCCCTGAGGCATGCTATTGTTTAAAGTGGCTGTCCACTGGGCTATGGCATTTAGCCCGATATTAGATTCCAAAGCCGATGTAACCCACCATCCAATATTTCGCTTTGCTGCTTCCTTTATAAAACGGTTGCTGCGGTCAAAGCCTCCCAACAGAGACGGTTTTAAGATAATATAATGAGGACGGATAACGTCAAGCAGATGCGGCACCATTGTATCGGCAATGCCTATCAACTCTTCGTCCAGGGCAATATCAACGGGCGATTGCCGGCAAAGATCCGCCATTGTTTCCCACTGCCCGGGTTTCACGGGTTGTTCAATGGAATGTATGGAAAAATCGGAAAGTCTTTTAAGTTTTTCCAAAGCCTCCTGCGGTTTAAAGGCACCGTTGGCATCCACTCTTAATTCCAGTTGTTCCCTGCCGAACTCACGGCGTATCATTTTCAACAACGATAATTCCTGTTCAAAATCAATGGCTCCTATTTTAAGCTTAATGCAGTCGAAACCAAAATCCAGTTTTTCGATAATCTGTTCGCGCATATACCGAAAACTCCCCATCCAAATCAATCCGTTTATGGGTATCGATTTTTTCCCCCGGGTAAATTCCGACGGGAACAAAACCCGCTCGCCTCCCCTCCTTAAATCAAGAAGTGCTGTTTCAAGTCCAAACCTTACCGAGGGAAAATCCGACAGGTCAACAGTATCAGCTTTATAAATATGCCGTGTCAGTTCGGTTAACTTTTCTTCATACCGCTCCATGGGGTCGGGACTTAAACCGTAAATAATACTGCACTCACCCAAACCCGTAATATCAGGCCTTACATCATCCCACACCTTTAAAATCCACAAATCTTTGGTGGTAAGCACACCGCGCGAGGTGCCGCCGGGCCGCTTAAAACGAAGGGTATGTTTTTGAAATGAGGCTTTCAGCATAAAGATTAAATTAATACGGACAAACCGAACAACAGCGCCACCAACAATGTTTTCAAGGCAAGTTTTCGCAGATAGGGGTCTAATGCCGCCTCCGTTTTGGTGTGCATTACTTTAAAAACATCGTACACAAAAAAGGGAAGAGCAATCAATAGTATCAACCGTTCGGGATGTTGTTTTTGGAGCATCATCCATGCAAGCAGCAGTATCCACCCGAAAAAGACCAGAATCATATGATATTTTTTTGATTCCACAATACCCATTCGGGATGCCAAAGTATGTTTACCCGACCTGATATCGTTATCGATGTCGCGCATGTTGTTAAGGTTAAGCACTCCGGTACTGAACAGTCCCATGGCGGCAGCCGGCATCAATACCGACCAGTTCAGCGAATGGGTATTGAGAAAGTAGGAACCCGTCACCCCCACCAGTCCGAAAAAGAGAAATACGAACAGATCGCCAAGGCCGGCATATCCGTACGCATTTTCGCCAACGGTATATTTTACCGCCGCCCAAATGGCAGCCAGTCCAATGGCCAGAAACAGCAGTGTCATGGCAAAATCGTCGCCAAAGGCAAAATAGAGCAGTGCCACCCCCGACAGCAACGACAATGAAGCAAAGGCCATAATGGCTTTCTTCATTGATGCGGGAGATATTTCGCCGCTTTGAACCGTACGTTGCGGACCTGTACGGGCGGCATTATCGGTTCCTTTTTGTGCATCGCCATAATCGTTGGCAAGGTTTGAAAGAATTTGCAGGAACAGCGTTGTTAACAACGACAACCCTATCACCCAGCCGTTATATTCTCCATCTTGTACGGCCAAAAACGAGCCTGTCAGAATCACCGACAATGCCAAGGGTAATGTACGCAACCTGAAGGCTTTTATCCACGATTTTAAAGCAGCCATCTATTAAGGAAATTTCGGAAATTTATGGAAATCGGGATCACGTTTTTCCAGAAAAGCATGTTTTCCTTCCTGCGCTTCATCGGTAAGATAATAAAGCAGTGTGGCGTTACCGGCAAATTCCTGTAATCCAATCTGTCCGTCCAGTTCGGCATTCATGCCCAGCTTGATCATCCTCAATGCCATGGGGCTTCGTTTGTGCATAATCTCACACCATTCAACCGTGGCATCTTCCAATTCATCAAAGGGAACCACCCTGTTCACCATGCCCATCTCCATGGCTTCTTTTGCCGAATATTGCTTATTGAGGAACCATATTTCGCGTGCTTTTTTTTGTCCCACAATGGCAGCAAGATATGATGAGCCGAGACCGGCATCAAAGGAGCCTACCTTCGGGCCGGTTTGTCCAAAGACTGCATTTTCGGAAGCAATGGTTAAATCGCAAACCACATGCAGCACATGTCCTCCGCCAATGGCATATCCGTTCACCATGGCAATAACAGGTTTGGGCATGGAGCGAATCTTCCGCTGAACATCCAGCACGTTCAAACGCGGCACACCGTCTTTTCCAATGTATCCGCCTTTACCTTTTACATTCTGGTCGCCTCCGGCACAAAAGGCTTTGTCGCCTTCACCGGTTAAAATAATGGTATAAACATCCATGTTTTCGTGACACATGGTCAGTGCCACCGCCATTTCGGTGGTTGTGGTAGGTGTAAAGGCGTTGTAATAGCGTGGCCGGTTAATGGTAATCTTTGCGATATGATTCCAATATTCCAGTTTTATCTCTTCAAATTGATGTAACGGTTTCCAGTCTCTTTTCATAATTTATAAGTTCTCTGTTATTAAAAGCAAAGATACTACAAGTAAACCAAAATAAAATATCAAAACAAATATTAAAAGATGATTTGGTAACCGGTTTCCATACAAATCAGGATGGTGAAATCAGGTTAAAGGGTAATCTTTTTAAGGATGGCTGATGTATCGGTTTTACTTTTATCAACAGCACCGTAGATATTAAACGACTTTAATTTCATTCCGCAGAACTCAACAATCTGTTTTTGAAACATCTTTTTTAATCTTCTGTTGGCTCCGCTAATTTTATAGTAAAACGAAGGAGCACCTGTGGAGGTATATATTTTAACACTTTTACCCGGAAGTAATCCTCTGGGAAATGATTTTTCGTAAACAAAAGCAAACCCGCGCGAGAAATTCCAATCGATAAAATTCTTCAAAATGGCCGGCATACTTCCCCACCAATATGGAAAAACAAAAACCAGTTCATCGGCCCAGGAAATTTTTTCCTGGTAATATTTCATCTCAGGAGTTACTTTTCTTTTTTTTGCATCTTTATAAGTTAGAAACGGTTGTTGGTATTCCGATCTGTACAGATCAATCATCTCCACCTCATAATTTTTTGAAAGGGCCAGTTCCTTATAGCGGTTTGCCATAGCAAAAGAAAAACTGTCGGTATTAGGATTTGCCACAATTATTAGCGACCTCATATTTTTTTGATTTAGTATTTTATTTAAGAGACTTTAATTACAGAACTATTTTCCGACTTCTATTTCATCCCCCGTTCCTGCTTAATGGTTTCGTATGCTTCGTTAACCTTTTGAAATTTTGCTTCGGCAGCCCGCCTTACATCTTCACCCAGACTGGCAACGCGATCGGGATGATACTTTTTGGCCATTTCACGAAAAGCTTTTTTAACTTCATCATCACTAACATCCGGCGAAATCTGAAGCACTTTGTAAGCAGCATCACTATCCTTTACAAACATTGCCCTGATGGATTCAAAATCGGCATTGCTTACCCCCATCAACATCGAAATCCGGTTGATAAGATCAATCTCCGATTTATCAACCTTACCGTCGGCAAGGGCAATACCAAACAGATAATGTAAAAGTTGCAGCATGGAGGCATTGTCCATGTGGCTGCCTATCTGGCGGCTGACCCCGTCAATTTCGATATCCTGTTTTATCAGTTCGCCAAGCAGTTTTATGTATTGCTGTGCATTGCCGCCAAAGTTGGCATAAATAAACTGCTTAACATAATCCAGTTCGGAACGTTTAACCGTACCGTCGGCTTTCATCACGGCGGCGGTAAGCACCAGCAGGCTCATATTAAAATCGCTGGCAGGCGACCGGCCATATTCATATTTTCCTTTCGACATATCGTCGAACATCTTACCGAAAACAAATCCGAGTATGCCGCCGATAGGCCCGCCGAAAGCCCATCCCAGGCCACCGCCAACCCACTTTCCGTAACCACCACCCTGCTGATTACCCTGTGCACCGGATGTATTATTATATGGATTAGCATCCCTGCGGGCGCTCTGTTCCTGTTTGTTATCCACGGCAGGTTTCCGCCACTTAAAGAAATAGTATATCACTATCCCTATCAATATTAAAAATAAGAGTTTTGACATTTTGTTATATAAAATAGGTTTCCGTTTAACACTACGGTTGGCTACATTTCCCGTGCCAACGATTTAAAAACATCGCCCCTGTGTTCAAAATTATGATATTTATCGTAACTGGCGGCTGCCGGCGAAAGCAGGCAAACACCCCCTTTGGGTGTATGCTTTTTTATAATCGAAAAAGCCTCTTTAACATCTTCCGCCAAAAACATATTGATGTTTGTTTCGTACCTGTTTTTAAACAACCGGTACATCACCCTGCCGGCCGGCCCCGTAAATATAACGGTTGACACCTTGTCGCCATCCGTCACAAAATCAACCAGTTCTGAATAATCCAAACCCCTGTCGTATCCGCCGAGAATAAGCGTATCTACCTTGCCCACAGCTTTTATGGCGGCAACGGCCGATTGCGGAACGGTAGAGATACTGTCGTTATAAAACCGGATACCCCCGTATTGCCCCACATATTCCAAACGGTGCGGTAAGGGTTTAAATTTTATGGCGGCATTAAGGGCATCCGCCCCTGAAACACCAAAAGGCTCTACAGCCAAAATGGCAGCTTTGATGTTGTTGAGATTGTGTTTGCCTTTTAACAAAAACCCGGTTG
This sequence comes from uncultured Lentimicrobiaceae bacterium, assembly GCA_964400655.1. GTDB lineage: Bacteria > Bacteroidota > Bacteroidia > Bacteroidales > F082 > B16-G9. Next base: position 3,386 of record CAYNVN010000139.1, on the reverse strand, counting down.
AATCCAACGGTTCACCCGTATTAAAAAAGGATATGTTTGATTTGTAATTTTTAAAATGATCTTTTAATTCAACGGGAACAACAAGCCTGTCGGTTTCCTGCTGAAAGAGGGCAATATTCAGCTTTGCATCTTTGTATGCGTCAAAGTCTGAAAAGTGATCCAGATGTTCGGGAAAAATATTCAACAACACTGCCACCTTTGGGGCATGATGAATGTATTGCAGCTGATGTGCCGATAGTTCGAACACAACAACCGTATCCTTATCAATTACCTCCAATTTGTCAAAAGCCGGAATACCGATGTTTCCCAAAAGCACAACATCTTTTCCGTTTTCCCTGAGCAGATGCTCTGCCAGACTTGCCGTTGTGCTTTTTCCTTTTGTACCGGTAATTCCAATGGTTTGCCTTCCCATATAGCGTAAAAAAATATCGGTTTGCGAGGTAATTTTTTCCCGATCGAAACCGTCAATATCTTTTAACGACACCCCCGGTGACTTAAAAACCAAATCGTAGGATTTTATGCTTTGAAGATGGTGTTCGCCAAGATGAAACCTGAGGTTTTTATCTCCTGAAAGCATTTGGGCTATTTCAGTGTTTTTATCAGCAATACCGATTAACTTGTCGGGAAACAGCCTTCGCAAAAGTTTCAGCGACGACTTTCCTTCCCGTCCAAAACCCAGAATCAAAAGGTTTTTGTTCTTTAACTCTTTAATCAGGCCATCCGTTATATTCATACAAGGCTCGCTTTTAATCCCACAAAAGATTTTTCAGATTTTCTTTTAAAACAGTTTCAAAAATTTCCGGCAGGTTGTGTTCGTTGTTGAACTCCTTCAGCAATTCCGCAAAGCGGTCTCCCTTTTCATTAACCGGATAATCTTTTAACAAAACGGGAAGCGGGCCGCTTTGTTGTTTGTTTATCATAAACAAAACAGCCGCATTTACTTCGTCAGGCGTACCCACACACTCAAAAGGTTTTACATAAGCATTGCCCGTAAGTTCGTCAAATACGGGCTTTAACGATTCATCTTCAAAAAGCTCTTTTCCAAAAATTGCTTTCAATTTTTCGTCGCCCAAAAAAGGCCCGAGTATGATGCGGGTGAATAGGCATTTGGGACAATGTCCGCACCAGCTGTCGGTTTTACTGCCAACATTACAGCTTCTGAACGAAAAATGATGTTTTTTAAATATTGAGAACAACGCTCCTATTTGCAACTCGTTGAGCGGGCGTAAAAAACTAAAATATTTAACACCGGATGTAACGAAGGTAGAAAGATAGCCGTTAAAATCCTCTTCAAACTCAAACGATTTTGAATACTGATGGTTGATGTTGGAGCCGGGTACCGTGCTTTCGTTGGCACTGCTTTCGTTGGAAAGGGCAATATATTTTATTCCCGATATCACTGCGGTAAATGCTGTTACAAAAGCAAGTAATGCCGAAAAAGGAGTATGTCCGTTCAAATATCCGCGGGCATTCAGTTCAAGCAGTTTCTTATCGAGGGTACGCTCAACAACAATGCTTTCACCCATGCCAAAGCCGGCATTTTCAATGGTTCGCACAACCGCTTCGCGCGGGTTCATGGCCATAGGCACAACACGGTTTCCGCTTTTTTTTAACAGCTCCAGTGTAACAACCGAATCCTTACCGCCGCCAACGGGAACCATAACCGCACTCCCGTCGGTTTTCACATTAAACCTTTCGGGATAATCCCCTTCCGAGGATATCTGCATAAAATCGTCAACCGAAGTTTTTATACCGTTAAGATAAAAAAACTCCCCCAGCCCGTTGTAATAAAGTTTCTTCCAAAAATCAACCTGCTCACGGTTAAGTTTGTGCGGCTTAATAACTACCTGCGGCGGACAGGCTGCCTTCCAATAACTGATAAGCTCAACCATCCCAATATGAAAAACCAGATTTCCCAAAACGGAATCCGGCAGTAATTCAAAGTTGTAAAAACCTCTTGCAGGGATTACAACGGTCGGATTAAAAACAGCAATGCTATCGAGCTGAAACAAAAAAGATGCTTCCAACCTCCCGTTGTTAATACTATATGAATAACTTTGATACACGAAAGTTTGATGGCGCTTTCTTAAATCTGTATATTTGGACTGATTTTTTGTTGCCTTCAAATTAATTGGTCTGTTTTTTGATAATAAAATAAGAAGCACAAAAATACGTTAAATTTAAAGAATAAAAGCTCCGTTACCATGAGTGAAATTGACAGAATATTTGAAATCAGGAGTAATAACCTTAAACCGGCGAAGGGTAAATTGTTGCTTTCCGAACCGTTAATGGGTGATTATTACTTCGGACGTTCTGTTGTTTTGCTTGCCGAACACAACGATGAAGGCTCGTTCGGAGTAATTATGAATAAACCGGTTACAGCCAAATTTAACGATGTTATTAAAGACTTCCCAAAATTCGATACCTCCATTTTTATCGGGGGCCCGGTGGAAACCAATAAACTGTTTTATATTCACACTTTCGGCGAAGAGGTTCAGGATGCCATTGAAATTGCAGACGGTGTTTACTGGGGTGGCAATTTAGAAATTATTAAAGAGATGGTTTTTCTCGGCAGAGCCAATAACCAAAACCTTCGCTTCTTTATTGGTTATTCCGGCTGGGGAGCCAACCAGCTTGACTCGGAGCTTAAAAAAAACTCATGGATCATCACCAAAGCCGATAAAGATGTTTTTTTCAACACCCACCCTGCCCAAATGTGGGATACGCTGATGCGAAACATGGGCGGCAAATACCGCTACTGGACTAAGTTCCCTTCCGATCCGGGATTGAATTAGCAGCTGCAACAGAATCACAACTCTAAATATTTGTGTTTTTTGGGTAAAAATTACAATAATTAAAAACGGTTTGGAATTTGTTTATCCTTAACATTTACCACGTATCGGGCAAGAACAAAACCTCTATCACAAAAACTTGTACAATTATTTATTCTTCAGACAGTAAAAATCAAAAATTAAAAGTGCCTAAAGTTTGACGTTCAGCGTTTGGCGTTTGGTGTTTCGGGTTTAGCGTTCGGGCGGGAATCCCCTACTATAATCGACCGAACCTTCTCTTGCCAAAAGGGCAGGCTGCTTCTTAGGAGATCCCCGCCCGTACCGAACGGTACGTTCGGGCGGGCCTCAGTCGTGCCTCCTTCGGGATGACGGTGGGGTTTGCGGGAGGGGCATTTGTCAGACCCCTGAACTTTTAAACCTCTAAACTTTTAAACCTCTAAACTTCTCAACTTTGCCAAACTTTAAAACTTTGAACTTCCAAACTTTGAACCGACCAGCAACAAGCAACAAGCAACCAGGCAAACCTCTGAACTTTTGAACCTCTAAACTTTCAAACTTTGAATTTTCAAACCTTGAACTTACCAGCAACGAGCA
>CAYNVN010000138.1:0-30150 GCA_964400655.1 uncultured Lentimicrobiaceae bacterium | reverse complement strand
TTTTGGGTTTTTTGTTTTTAGTATTTGGAATTTATTTGAAATTTGCTGCTTGTATTTTGTGATTTATTCCAAGTACTCTAAACACTCCACACTTTAGGCACTCTAGGCACTCCAAACTTTAGGCACTTTATCGCACTTTTCCTACTCCCCTCCAAATTCTTTGATAAGCTCTTCGGGTGATTTGCCGAGATTTTTCAACAGCATTTTTGCATCATCGGTGAATTCCGAATCGGGGTACTTTTTAATAAACTCTTTGTAATATTTTTCGGCTGTTTTGTAGTCGTGTAACTGATCGTCGTACACAAAAGCCCGCAAAAAGTAACAGGTGGCAATTTTGCTGTAATGTGGATATTTTTCGATGAGCTTGTTGAACAAAGCCACGGTTTGCTGTGGTAAACCCATGTTCATGTAAATGTCGGATGCTTTAAACAGATATTCGGCCGAAAGGGTATCGTCGGGAAAACGGTTGACAAATTCTTTATACTGACCTGCCAGTTGCAGTGCTTTCTTTTTGTCAATTCTGGTAACTTTGTCGTTAAACAGTTCCGATTCACTTTTGTTAATGTTTGCGGTCAGTTCGCTTTTTGACAGTTCCTTTTTGCCGGCTTCGTTTTTACCGGAGGGTGAATTGCATGCGGTTGTAAGCAAAACAATCATTGAAATAAATAAAGCAATCTTTTTCATAACACAATTCGGTTTTTATTTTTTTGCACGTTTTCGCGGGAAAATCATTTTGTAGCCCGGACTGATTTTGCCGTTTGTAATATCGCTTAATTTACGTTTCAGTAACATTTTTCTTATTTGCGGCAACCTCTCAACAAAAACAATTCCCTCAATATGGTCGTATTCATGCTGGATGATTCGTGCCGGCATGGAGTCAAACCGCTCTTCTTTATGAAAATTCCAGTTTTCATCGTAATAGCTGATGTAAATCACCGGCTTTCTTTTAACGTACTCGTTAATGCCCGGAACACTTAAACAGCCCTCTTCAAACTCCCAGGGTTCCCCCTCTTCTTTTACAATTTGTGCGTTGATGAACACTCTTTTAAAATCTTTACAGGCCGGATCGTGCTCTTCGTACGGTGTGGCATCGATGACAAACAGCCTGATGGATTTATTGATTTGCGGAGCTGCCAGTCCTACTCCGTTTGAGTGGTACATGGTTTCGTACATATCCTCAATTAACCGGTCGAGGTCGGGATAATCCCGGGTTATGTTTTCACCTTTCTTTTTAAGTGTCGGGTGTCCGTATGCTGTAATTGGTAACATCATCTGTTAAAAGTTAAATCCCGTAAGGGAGTTCATATACGATTGCAAAATTATGGTAGCGCTGATGGTGTCAACCAGTGCTTTATCCTGTCGTTTTTTCTTTTTCAGCCCGCCGGTGAGCATGGTTTCGTGTGCCATGTTTGAAGTAAACCTTTCGTCGAAACGGTCAATCTTCAGGTCGGGATAGGTTTTTCTAAGTTTCCTGACAAACGGTTCAATATAACGCGAGGCATCCGACGGACGGTTCATCATATCTTTGGGTTCGCCAACAACAATGGTTTCCACGTTTTCCGCAGCCATATATTTTTTTAAAAAGTCAAAAATATCTTTAACATGAACCGTTGTTAATCCGTTGGCTATCATCTTTAGCTCGTCGGTAACGGCAATGCCTGCCCGTTTTTGTCCGTAATCAATGGCTAATATTCTTCCCATAATTTTTATTAAGGCTGCAAAAATAACCTAATTTTGCGGTCTGAGGAAATGAAAAATTTAATTACCATACTTGGCCCCACGGCTACCGGCAAAACAAAGCTGGCTGCCGCACTGGCTGCCATGATCGGAGGTGAAATTATCAGTGCCGATTCGAGGCAGGTTTACCGGGGAATGGACATCGGAACCGGTAAAGATTTGGAGGATTATGTTTACAACGGCATTAGGGTTCCGTACCATCTTATCGATATTGTTGATCCCGGTTACGAGTACAATATTTTTGAATATCAACGCGATTTTTCAAAGGCTTTTAACACGATTACCGGAAATAACAAAGTGCCTGTTTTGGCGGGTGGTAGCGGTTTGTACATTGATGCCGTTATTAACGGATATAAACTTACGCAGGTTCCCGAAGATGCCTATTTAAGAAAACGGCTGGAGCGGTTTACGGATGATGAACTGAAAGAAAAACTGATTTCGTACGGCGGATTGCACAATACCACCGATCTTACCGAACGCTCAAGGATGATACGCGCCATCGAAATTAGAGAGTATGAAAAACTGAACCCCGGGAAAAAAACGGATATGCCCGAAATTGATTCGGTTACTTTCGGTATTTCATTCGACAGACAGGAGATTAGAAAACGGATAACCGACCGTCTTATTTACCGTTTGGAAAACGGAATGACGGAAGAGGTAAAAAAATTACTGGATAGCGGTTTGAAACCTGAGCAGCTCACCTTTTACGGACTGGAATACAAGTGGCTTACCTTGTACGTTACCGGACAGATTGGCTACGATGCCATGTTTGCCAATCTTAACACGGCCATTCACCAGTTTGCCAAACGTCAGATGACCTGGTTCAGAAGAATGGAAAAACGAGGTACAAAAATTTACTGGATAGACGGTGCCATCCCCGAAGAAAACAAGTTAAATGCCATGTTGATGATACTGGCCAAGGTTAAGTTTTAGGATAACAACCTTTCAGACCGTTACCCGAAGGACTTTTTGCAATCTGAAAGGTTGTTTGTGTCGTTTTTAAAACCGGAAACTTAGTTTGGCGTTTATAATAAATCCTTCCGACCAAAATCCTGTAAAGGTGTTAAGCGTATGATCCTGTCCGTCCTGTCCGGTGGTAATGTAATGCTCGTTTAACATATTGTACAATCCCAAATTAAAGTTTCCGTATTTGGTGCCTGCTTTAAAGGGGATGTTAACATACATGTTTACTACGTTGTAGGAGGGGAGGCGGTAAGGCTGTTCCCTGTCGGAAGGATTGTTTCTGTTAACGGGGTCGAAGTTGGCATACAGTCGGCCGAACCAAATCCACTCGGCTTTGATATTGATAAACGAGATCAGCGGAAATTCCAGCGTAGCACCTGCCTGGCGTTGTGCGGTACCCCCCACGCGTAACCCCGAAGCGTAAACATGAACCGTATCGACCGGAACATTGTTGTTGTTGAACAGGGTTGCCTGAACATCGTTTTGCCAGCGGTAATCGGCCAGCATTCCAAACAGGCCGAGTTTTATATTGTTTTGCCACTGATAACTTACCGTTGCTTCGAGGCCTTTGTGCAATGCGTTTAGTCCGTTAACCATGGCGCGTGTTTGTTTGTTGTCTTCAAGCTGAATATACTCGTTGGAGAGCATCGATACATTTTTCCATAAAGTATAATAGGCACCTGCCGAAATGTACCATCCGCCTTTGTTAAACATATATCCGGCTTCGGCAGTGGTTACTTTTTCGTTTTCAAGATTTTGTACCGGCAGGTTGGTAAAGTTTCCGAACACATATTTAAAATAGGGTGCTTTGCTTAAATATGCGCCGTTTATATAAAGTTTGTGGCTTGCGTTGATATTGTAGGCCAGTCCGCCTCTGAAATCGAATCCCGGCTTGGATATTAAATCGCTTTTGGTGTTGTTAACATAATTGAAACGGTCGATGCGTTTGTAAAAATTGCTGTTTCCGTTTACCGAAAAATATCCGTTAAGTTTTGGCCCGTCGTAAAGCAGCTGGGCATATGCCCCCGCAAAATTAATGATGCTGTTGTTGTTTACACGTATAATATCGCCCGGCATCATAATCTGGTTACGTCCGGCAACGCCGTCAACAGCCCAGCCGTAATCTTCAATAAAAAATGCGCCGCCCAGCAAATCGGAAACCTCCTCCCTGAGAAACGAGTTAAAGTAGCGGTAGTGCAGTCCGGCAATAAATTTGAATCCGTTTTTTAACGTTTGCCGGTAAGTTGACATCCAGCCTGCAACCACATGACTGGCCAAAAATTCGGTTTGCACATTCATTGAATAGCCCGAAACGGTATCGCCGTTGTGGAGTATGTATTCCGATTCGTTGTTTGCGTTTAGATGGTAAATGGCGGGCCAGTCAATTTGTCCCGAAGGGTTGCGGTACGAAAAAATGGAAGGGGCGTAATCAAAGCTCTCCGACCAAAGTCCGCCGCCGCTTCCGTAGCTCAGGTAAACCGAATTGGCCCACTGTTTAGATGCGTCGATGGAAAAGTAATGGTTAATGCTAAGAAAAGGTTTGTGGTAAAAGTTCTCCGAAGCGGTTTTAATCCTGCCGTTGTATCCGCCCCAGTCTTTGTTGTATTTGTAGCCGTATTTGTCAATTTCATCTTTCGATAATCGCAAGGTGCGTTGTCCGTGATGTTGTGGCGACCCCAACAGCGTGATGTTTAATTTGTTTTTTTTGTTGAACCGTTTGGTGGCGCTAAGGTAGTATCCCCAGCTTTGAACCGGCGTTGCATCAATATATCCGGGTCCCCATTGGTAGCTTCCGAGCAGCGAAACCTGCCATCCGTTTTTTAGTTTACCGCTGTTGAGTGCCATTACTACTTTTTGATTTCCGTAAGAGGTAACCATCCACGAAATCACACCGCCTTTTGGTTTATCGGGATTGGCGGTTATGATGTTTACGCTTCCCCCCACTGCATTGGCAGCTACGTTGGCCACACCCGGGCCTTTTTGAATTTGAATGGAAGCGGAGGCATCTGTCAATCCCTGCCAGTTACTCCAGTAAACCAGTCCGTTTTCAACACCGTTAACCGGAACACCGTTAATGAGCAGTCCCACGTTTTCCTGTTTAAAACCGCGAATACTCATGGCGGCATCGCCGCTTCCGCCTCCCTGTGTAACACTGAATACTCCGGGCGTGGTATTGAACAATATGGGCAGGGTTCTGTCGCCCAGCCGGTTTTTAATGGTTTTGGCTGAGATGTTGGAAACCGATACGGGGTCTTTTGTTTCGTCGGCCAGCCCGGCGCTAACGGTTACCTCCTCAAGCGAATAGGTGAGCGGGTTGAGCAGTATCTTTCCCAGGTTTTGTTCCGTCTCTTTTATTTTGAAACCGGTTTTTTTTTGGTTGTAGCCCACATAATAAAATCGTAAAATTCCTTTACGGTTAGCCACTTTAATGTTAAAATTCCCAAGAGAATCGGTTATGCCGCCCGATGCACCTCCGTCAACGGAAATTTGCACCGCCGTAAGGGGTTTTAACGATTCGGCATCCTGCACGTTGCCGATGATAAAATACTGTCCCAACAGCTGCTGCGACAACAACACCATCAAAAAAAATAGACCTTTTTTCATTTAAAGAATGTTTTCAATGATAACTCCGTTAACGATTTGTTCCGGAGCCGATGGATTGAAAACATACAACAGGAAAGACAACCGGCATCAACAAATGCCGTTTACCTTAAAATAGATATGCTTTAACCATGTTTTCTTCTACCATCCGGACTTTAACCGTCGGCTTTGGAATTTCACCAAATCAGTCGCATCACAGATGCGAGTCGCGGGCTGTCACCGCCGGTAGGGAATTACACCCTGCCCCGAAGAAAATCGGGGCAAATTTATTTTATATTTGAAACGAACTGATAAAACGGGAAAAAATTTTTTCCTTTTAAAACACTGCAGGATATTTTTTCGGATCGTACTGGTGCATTACCTGATAAACCCGTTCAAAAACATCTTCCTCGTTGGGATTTGAAAAATAATCGCCATCGGTACTGTAAGCAGCCCTGTGGGCATTGGCCGTAACGGTTTCGGGTTTGGCATCGAGATAGTAATAACCGTTCATATCTTCCAAAACCTTTTGCATCATATACGAAGTGGCTCCTCCCGGAACATCTTCGTCAAAAAAGATGATTTTGTTGGTTTTTTTCAGCGATTCGATGATTACACCGTTTACATCGAAAGGAACCAGTGTTTGTACGTCGATAAGCTCTGCCGAAACATTAAATTTTGACAACAGTTTCATGGCATCCTGCGCAATTCTTACGCACGAACCGTAAGTTACCAAAGTAATATCGGTACCTTCAATAAGCACTTCGGGAACACCCACCGGAGTTTTAAATTCACCAGTGTTAAGGGGTTTTCTTTCGCGTAAACGGTAACCGTTAAGGGGTTCAATAATAATTACCGGCTGGTCCGATTCCATGTAAGTGTTATAAAACCCGGCGGCCTGCGTCATGTTCCGCGGAACCGCAACGTGCATACCTCTTACCGAATTAATAACCATGCTTAAGGGTGAGCCTGCATGCCAAATACCTTCAAGGCGATGGCCTCTTGTACTTATAATCAGGGGTGCTTTTTGGCCACCGTTGGTCCGGTAGTGCAGGGTGGCCACGTCATCGCTAAGAACCTGTAATCCGTAAAGCAGATAATCGAAATATTGTATTTCGGCGATGGGGCGCAAACCACGCATGGCCATACCCAGTCCCTGGCCTACAATGGTTGCTTCGCGAATACCGGTATCAAATATTCTGTTTTCTCCGTATTTTTTTTGAAGCCCTTCGTAGGTTTGGTTAACCCCGCCTATTTTTCCCACATCTTCGCCAAATGCCAATACCAGCGGATTGGTTTTGAACAGGTAATCGAAGTTATCCCTTAACACCTCTCTTCCCGGAATATATTCTTCCTTTTCGTCATAAACAGGAGCAACAGGTTTGACTTTTAACGCCGATTTTTCGGTTTGGCTGTAAAGGTGAGAGCTGTAGCGTTTTCTGCTGTCGGCCAGCTCTTCTGTCAGCCAGTTGGTAATTTTGGTTCGCAGCGAGTCGTGGGGTACGCTGCAATCGTCGCAGAGTTGCCATAAAATACGGCGGGCTGCCGAATAAATATCTTTTCTAATGGGGTCGCCTGTTTTTTTAAGATGGTCGGTTATGTTATGGATGTCATCGGTAGATGCACAATGGCAGGAGGTGGTTTCAACCATCTTAATGAATTCGTCTCTTTTTTTATGAAGCGGATTTGTAAAGTTTTTCCATGCCTTTTTTTTGGCTTCTCTTGCCGTTTTAACGGCATCTTTTTCAATTTCATCCAGCTCGTCTGCCGTGGCAACTCCCGAACTAATAATCCAGTTTCTCATTTTCAGTATGGGATCGCGTTTTGTTTCGCCTTCAAGCTGTTCTTTCGATTTGTATCTTTCGTGCGAACCCGATGTGGAGTGCCCCAGTGGCTGGGTGCAGTCCGTTACGTGTATAACCGATGGTATATGGGTTTTCCGGGTTTTGTCAACAACTTTTTTGTATAGCTTTGTCAAACCGGCATAATCACCACAATCGGCTTTGTAAATGTCCAGCCCGTTGGTATTTTCTTCTTTTTGGAAACCTTTTAGAATTTCGGAAATGCTGTTTTTAGTAATTTGTTTGTCGTTGGGAACCGAAATACCCCAGCCGTCATCCCAAATGGACATCACCATGGGAACCTGTGTAACACCTGCGGCATTGATGGTTTCAAAAAAGTAACCCTCCGCCGTGGAGGCATTTCCTATGGTGCCGAATGCAACCTCGTTTCCGTTGTTGCTGAATTTTTTGAACAGCGGATGTGCTTTGCTCTGTTTATAATAGTTTGAGGCCATTGCCAGTCCGAGGAGTCGTGGCATTTGGCTTGCCGTAGGAGAGCTGTCGGGAGCGGAGTTTTTTTGTTCCATAAGGTTTTTCCACTCACCTTTGTCGTCAAGACTGCGGGAAGCAAAATGGTTGTTCATCAATCGTCCGCCGTTGGCCGGGTTGGCTTTGGGGTCGGTGTCGCCGTAAAGCTGTGCGAATACCTCTTCGAGTGTCATCATGCCCGTTGCCAGCATAAAGGTTTGGTCGCGATAATATCCCGAACGCCAGTCGCCGTTTTTAAATGCCTTTGCCATGGCCAGCTGGGGAATCTCCTTACCGTCGCCGAAAAGGCCGAATTTAGCCTTTCCCGTTAACACTTCTCTTCTTCCTAAAATGCTTGCCTGCCTGCTTTCGTTGGCTATGCGATAGTCGTTAGGTATCTCTTTTTTTGTTAAACCTGTTTCTTTTAGAATGTTCTTTGCTTTGCTCATTATCCTGCTTTAATTTCAGACTGCAAAGGTAATTAAAAAACATTCTAAATAAGGATTAATTATTTTTCCTGCATCATTTTAAAATGTGGTTTACAAATAGAAACACGCTTTTCTTTTTTTTATGTTTATAAATTATATTTCATTTGGGTTTTTAATATGGATGTTTGATAAATCGTTTAATTTGTAAAAAAACATTTTTAGCATGGAAAAATATTGGTTTTCATTGAAACGGTGGTTAATGGTTGTATTGCCATTGGTGTTTGTTGTTGCATTTTCATCATGTAAGAAGGGTAAAACAGCTGTTGAACCGGCTGATTTTGTAAATCCGTTTATCGGAACCGGCGGACACGGGCATACCTATCCGGGTGCCGTAGTTCCGTTTGGCATGGTGCAGCTTAGCCCCGATACCAAAATCAACGATTGGGATCACTGTTCCGGATACCACTATTCGGATGATGTGATTTTGGGTTTTAGCCATACCCATTTGAGCGGAACAGGTGTGGGTGATTATGGCGATATCAGGTTTATGCCCACCACGGGCAATTTGCAGGTTGAGCCGTCAACAGCCATTGCTCCCGATTCCGGTTATGCTTCACGGTTCAGTCATAAAACCGAAATTGCCGAAGCGGGTTATTACAAAGTACACCTTGATGATTACGATATTGATGTGGAGCTGACCGCCACCGAAAGGGTAGGGGTACAGCGTTATACTTTTCCCAAATCAAAGCATGCTCATATTATTCTTGATTTGCAGGAAGCGGTTACAACCGAAAAGATATTACACGCCGAGTTTTTGATTCGGGGCGATCATGAAGTTACCGGTTACCGGCAAACCGACGGCTGGGCCGATAACCAATATCTGTTTTTTTACACCTCTTTTTCAAAACCTTTTAAATCGTACGGAACGGTAATTAATGGCGAGATGGTTCCTTTTCAGCCGGGCGTGAGGGGGAAAAATGTAAAAGTATGGTTTGATTTTGAAACCGAAGAGGGAGAACAGATTGTTGTAAAAACGGCAATTTCACCGGTGGATATGACGGGTGCTTACGAAAATTTGAAAGCCGAAATGTACAAGGGGTATGATTTTGACTCTGTTCGTCAAACGGCTTATAAAAAGTGGAATAAAGAGTTAAGCAGAATAAAAGTAAGCGGAGGTTCGGAGAATGATAAAACGGTTTTTTATACGGCACTTTATCACAGCATGCTGGCCCCCAATATTTATTCCGATGTAAATTACCGTTTCAGGGGGCACGATCATAAAATCCATAAGGACGACAGTTTTACCATGTACACCGTTTTTTCGTTATGGGATACCTTTAGGGCGTTGCATCCTTTGTTTACCATTATTGAACGCGAGCGTACCAACGATTTGATCAATTCCATGATGAATATGTACAGTCACGACAGCCTGCTTCCGGTTTGGGAGCTTGCCGCCAACGAAACCAACTGCATGATAGGGTATCATTCCGTGCCGGTTATAGTTGATGCGTATGTAAAAGGGATCAGAGGTTTTGATGCACATCAGGCATTAAATGCCATGGTTAAAACGGCGGATGCAAATCATTTTGGTTTGGAATATTATAAAACCAAAGGATATATTCCGTCGGATAAAGAGGGAGAATCGGTTTCAAAAACACTGGAATATGCTTACGACGACTGGTGTATTGCACAGTTAGCCAAAGAACTGGGAGAACAGCAGGTTTACGACCGGTTTATCCGGCGGGCGCAGTATTACAAAAATATTTTTGATAAAAACAGTGGTTTTTTCCGGGCCAAAGCCAACGGCTGTTTTACCGAGCCTTTCGATCCGCGGCAGGTAAATTTTAATCTGACGGAAGCCAATACCTGGCAGTACAACTTTTTTGTTCCGCAGGATGTAAACACTTTAATCGATTTATTGGGAGGCGATAAAGGGTTTGAGGCAAAACTTGACGAATTGTTTACAACCAACTCGGAACTTACGGGAAGAAAACAGTCGGATATTACAGGACTAATTGGCCAGTACGCACACGGTAACGAACCGAGCCATAACATGGCCTATTTGTACAATTTTATTGGCAAACCGTGGAAAACCCAACAGCTTGTGCACCGCATTACACACGATCTTTATAAAAATGCCCCTGATGGATTGGCAGGCAATGAAGATTGTGGCCAGATGTCGGCGTGGTATGTGTTGAGTGCCATGGGATTTTATCCGGTTACGCCCGGAACCGATCAGTATGAAATTGGTACGCCGGTTTTCGACAGGGTTGAAATCGACCTGGAAGACGGCCATCAGTTTGTTATTGAGGCTAAAAACAGGAGCGATGAGAATTATTATATCCAATCGGTGAGCTTTAACGGAAAATCTTATTCCCGTTCTTATATAACACACGATATGATTATGAACGGAGGGACGCTGGTTTTTGAAATGGGCGATAAACCGGGCAATTCGTGGGGTGTGAAAACAGATGACAGACCGGTAAGACGGATTACGGATAACCCGATAACACCGGTTCCTGTTTTCAAAGCAAAATCAAAAACCTTTATGGAATCACAACAAATTGGTTTGGAAGACCTGGACAATAATGCGGTGATCAAACTAAAAAGGAAAAATGGTTCGTGGGAAAATTACAATGCACCCTTTTTAATTAACAGTTCCGTTTCAATGGAGGCAAAGGCTGTTAAAAACGGAATGGAGAGTTTTACGGAACATGCTGAATTTTTTAAAATACCCAAAAACAGAAAGGTTACATTAAAAACCGGATACAGTTCGCAATATACGGCCGGTGGCGACAATGCTTTGATTAATACCATTCGCGGGGGTGCCGATTTTAAAACGGGAAACTGGCAGGGTTACGAAGGGGTTGACGTGGATGCGGTTATTGATTTGGGAGAAGTGCAAACAATACACTCTATGGGTATCGGTTTTTTACAGGATGAAAATGCCTGGATATTTATGCCTTTACAGGTTTCGTTTGAGGTTTCAACCGACGGAGTTCATTTTGAAGATGCGGGTGTGGTAAAAAACGAGGTTGATGCGCATCAAAGCGGTGTGATTATTAAAGATTTTAAAGTGGAAAACATCAACAAAAAGGTACGGTATGTTCACTTGGTGGCAAAAAACCGTGCCGTATGCCCTGAATGGCACAAAGGTTACCCCAATCCTTCCTGGATATTTACTGATGAATTTTGGGTAAAGTAGGACTTGGGAACCGTTTTTTCCGGGAAAAAGTTTTTGATGTTTTTGGTATTTTAAAAACATAAAAAAAGCCGGTTTTTTTTAAACCGGCTTTTTTTAATGTTATTGCCCCAGATAAGCTTTTAGCAATCTGCTTCGCGAAGTGCTGCGAAGTCGTCTGATGGCCTTCTCTTTAATTTGACGTACCCTTTCGCGTGTGAGATTAAATTTTGATGCAATCTCTTCAAGCGTATATTCGTGCGATTTTTCGCCAAGTCCGTAATAGAGGTTAATCACATCACGCTCTTTTTCGCTTAAGGTTGATAACGATCTTTGAATCTCTTTCCCCAACGACTCCCGCATCAGGTCTTCATCGGTATTGGGTGTGTCTTTTGGAACAAACAGGTCTAAAAACTTGGTGTCTTCTTCCTGGCCTACCGGTGCGTCGATGGAAACAAATTTTGTTGAAATTTTTAAAGCCGCATCGATTTTGTGTTCCGGAAGTTCCATCGCTTTTGCGATCTCCTCAGGTGACGGAGGCCGCTCCAGCTGCTGTTCCAGCATGGAGGTGGCTTTTTTGATTTTGTTTAATGATCCTACCTGATTCAACGGCAACCGCACAATACGGCTTTGCTCGGCAAGTGCCTGTAAAATCGACTGTCGAATCCACCAAACAGCGTAAGATATAAATTTGAACCCGCGGGTTTCGTCAAATCGCTGAGCGGCTTTTATTAAGCCAAGGTTGCCTTCGTTAATAAGGTCGGGAAGGCTTAGGCCCTGATTTTGATATTGCTTGGCAACAGAAACAACAAATCGTAAGTTGGCTTTGGTCAGCTTCTCCAGAGCAACTTTATCACCTGCTTTGATCTTCCTCGCCAAATCTACCTCTTCATCAGCCGTAATTAATCCTTCTTTGCCAATATCCTGAAGGTATTTATCCAGCGATGCGGTGTTTCGATTGGTGATTGATTTTGTGATTTTAAGTTGTCTCATGGGTTGATTTTATATTTTTAGAAAAACGGGCTGACAAATTTATTTAAAAAAAATCTAAATAGCAAGTTTTTTACAAGATAAATTCAAATGAAATTTTAACGCCGTCAGGATACATACCTTTAAGTTTCACAATATTATGCTTGTTGGCCTTCAATGCGGTTTTAAGGCTGTTTTCGGAGTTTACCGCCACCCCGTTGATGTTATAAATAACAAACCCTTTGGTTATTCCGCCTCTTTGCAGGATGCCGTCTTTCAGGTCGGTAACCTTTAGGCCGTTGCTGATGTTCATATTTTCAAGTTCCTCATCTGTAGCCTGTTGCAGCCATGCTCCCAGGTCGCTGTTGTAAAACGATTCGGCATGACGAACGAGGGTTATGGTGTTGTCGCGTTTTTTCAGGGTTACCTGTACCAGTTCTTCACCCTCTTCTTCGGTATCTATTTTAACGGTTACCTTGTCGCCGGGTCTGTATTGCCCCACAATTCCGGTTAATTCCGAAAGGCTGTTGATGGGTTTTCCGTCAATGGAAAGGATTATGTCTCCCGATTTTATTCCAGCGTCATCGGCACCGCTGCCGTCAACAACACCGGCCACATAAACGCCTTTTAAATTATCAATGCCAACCGATTGGGCAAAGTGTGCATCAATGTTTCTGACCTGCACTCCAAGGTATCCCCGTTGGGTGGCACCGTAGTTTTTAAGGTCTTCAACCACTTTTTTTACAATGTTGGCAGGAATGGCAAACGAGTATCCTTCGTAAACGCCCGTATGCGACGCAATGGCAGCATTTATTCCCACCAGCTCGCCTTTGGCATTAACCAGTGCACCGCCACTGTTACCGCGATTAACAACAGCATCGGTTTGAATATAGGATTCAATGGCCGAGGGTGCTCCCAGAATATTAATATTACGTGCTTTTGCGCTTACAATTCCGGCGGTTACCGTCGAAGTCAGGTTGAACGGATTTCCAACTGCCAGCACCCATTCACCGACTTTCAGTTTGTCGGAATCACCGTAGGTTAAATATTCCAGATTGTTGTCGTCAACTTTTATCAATGCCAAATCGGTGCTGGGGTCGGTACCTATTACACGGGCTTCTTTTTCGGTTTTATCGTTAAAGGTAACGGTAATTTTATCGGCACCATCCACCACATGGTTGTTGGTAACAATATATCCGTCGGGTGAAATTATTACCCCCGAGCCAAAAGCAACAATGTTATTGGGTTGTTGCGGATAAAAATAGTTGCGGAACGGCCCGAAAAAATTATCATAATAAGCCGATTTAACGGCCATTTCGGTTTTGATGTGTACTACGGCATTTACCGATTTTCCGGCAGCTGTGGTAAAATCGATTTGCGTTTCGGCTATGGCAACAGGAACTGAAACCGGTGCGGCAGTAGCAGGAGTTTTATTTGATGTTACAGCTTCTGTGTAGTTGGCTTGTTTAAAACCTGTTGAATAGCCGGTTTCGGTATTTTCGGGTTTAATAAAAAAGTACATGGTTATTATCACCAACAATGTGCCGGCAACGGCTCCTCCAAAACTTTTTAAAAATACTTTCATGGCTTTTCAATTTAAAGGGTTAAAATAAGTACGTCTAATTAACGTTATTGTTACTTTGGTTGCGTTAAGAAATGTTAAGCTCAATGCTTTACTATTTCTCACTTCTTTGTATCTTGCGGCTTCAAATATCCTGCCACCGGCAGCGCGGTTAACAATTTTTAAAGAATGAGATTCGGTTTTGAGAAATATCACGGTAACGGAAACGATTTTATCATTATTGACGACAGGGAACAAAGGTTTCCGGTTTCAAAAAAGATAATAAACCGGCTTTGTAACCGCCGTTTTGGCATAGGTGCCGACGGGCTGATACTGGTAAGAAATTCCGACAATGCCGATTTTCAGATGCTCTATTATAATGCCGACGGCGCTTTGGGAACCATGTGTGGTAACGGGGGCAGATGTGTTGCCGCTTTTGCTTTTGATCATAAACTGGCAGGTGAAAAGATGCTTATTGATGCCGGCGACGGATACCACGAGGCTGTTATCAATCGTTATGATGAACAAAAAGCATTGTTTGATGTTTCGTTACAGTTGTTACCGGTAAACCGGGTAACGGAGATGGAAAATGCCTGGTTTCTTGATACCGGCTCGCCGCATCATGTGGAGTTTGTGAAATGTGTGGATTCGGTGGATGTTGACAGCGAGGGAAAAAAAATCAGATATAGCGAACAATACAAACCCGGCGGTACCAATGTTAATTTTGTTGCCATCGAAAAGAAAACCCTTTTTGTGAGAACTTACGAACGGGGCGTGGAAAACGAAACCCTTTCGTGCGGTACAGGTGTTACGGCATCGGCGCTGGCTGCATTTTTGGAAACCGGAAACAAAGATTGGCGTATAAAAACCCGTGGCGGCGATTTTAAGGTAACTTTTGAAAATGAGGGGCATCGCTTTACCGATATATGGCTGCACGCTCCTGCTCAAATGGTTTTTAAAGGAGAAACAAAATGTTAACATCCCATCAAATTATATTAAGGGCTCCCGAGCCGCAGGACGTGGATTTTTTATACCGGCTGGAAAATGATGAGAAACTTTGGCATGTCAGTCAGACATTTCGTCCTTTTTCGCGTTTTGAAATGGAACAGTATGTTTTAATGGCCGAAAAAGACCCCTTTGAATCGCATCAGGTACGATTTATGATTGATTTGAAAAACGGCCAAACCGTGGGCACGGTCGATCTTTTTGAAATCGATCCTTACAATAAAAAAGCGGGTGTGGGCATTGTGATAGTTGAACAATACCGTAATAAGGGATATGCAGGGGAAGCGCTGAAAAGTATTATCTCCTACTGTTTTTCGCACTTAAACCTGCATCAGCTTTATTGCAACATTGAAAGTGATAACGAAAACAGTATCAGTCTTTTTAAAAAGGCGGGTTTTGAAGTGAGCGGGATAAAAAAAGAGTGGAACCTGAAAAACGGATACTGGAAGGATGAATATTTTTTACAATTGATAAATCATTAATATGGCATATTATCATTCAAGATATTCGGTGGGTAAAAAAAAGAAAAAAAGTAAACTTAAACGATTTGTTTTTTTGTTTCTTACTTTTTTGATTGTTATTGCATTGGGTGCGGGTTATTACCTTTACAGGGTGATTTATAATCCCAATACATGGACCCCTGACGGGAAACCTGTTTCGGTAAATATCCCGACCGGTTCCGATTATCAGACTCTTAAAAATATTTTGTACAAAAACGGATTGATTATTCACCGGAAAAATTTTGAGTGGGTAGCCGAAAAGAAAAAACTTAATACCCTTGTAAAACCGGGGCATTATGTAATTCCTAACGGTATGTCAACCCTCGATCTGGTTAATATGCTGCGTTCCGGAAACCAGGTGCCGGTAAAGGTTACATTTAACAACGTGCGTGACATTTATCAGCTTGCTCAAAAGGTCGGAAGTCAGATAGAAGCCGACTCGGCAGATATTGTTGAAATACTTCAGGATTCGGCTTTTCTTGAACAGCTGGGACTTAAACCGGTTACGGCATCTGTTATGTTTTTGCCGAATACCTATGAGTTTTGGTGGAATACCGATGCCGAAGCATTTGTAAGCAGGATGTATCAGGAATATGTAAAGTTTTGGAACAAAGAACGGTTACAAAAAGCAAAAGAGGCAGGACTTTCAAAAGTTGAAGTGGTTATTCTCGCTTCCATTGTGGAGAAGGAAACCACCAAAAACGATGAAAAACCGATGATTGCCGGTGTTTATATAAACCGTCTTAAAAAAGGATGGCGGCTGCAGGCCGATCCTACCCTCGTGTATGCTTTAAACGATTATACCATTAAAAGGGTACTCAACAAACACAAACTTATCGACTCACCGTACAACACATACAAGCATCTCGGTTTACCGCCCGGGCCTATTTGTATTCCTTCCATCGCTTCCATCGATGCCGTTTTGAATTACGATAAAGGCAACTATTTTTACTTTTGCGCAAAAGATGATTTTTCGGGCTACCATGTTTTTGCAAAAACAAACCGGCAGCATGTTAAAAATGCAAAACGGTATCAAAAAGCCCTTAATGCAAGAAATATTAAAAAGTAACCACAACAATGAAAGCATTTAAAGCTTACGATATCAGAGGTGTTTACGGAAGAGACCTCAACCCTGAAATAATTTATAAAATAGGTTTTTTTTTACCGGAAGTAATTCCGATGAAAGAGGTTTTGATTGGCAGAGACATCAGGTTGTCGTCCGATGAAGCCTTTGAAGCACTGAGCAGAGGGTTTACCGATGCGGGGGTTCATGTTGCCGATGCGGGACTTACCACCACACCCATGATTTACTGGGGAACCGGAAAATATAATTTTGATGCCTCGGTGATGATTACCGCATCGCATAACCCGAAAGAACATAACGGGCTAAAAGTATCTTCGAAAAATGTTTTGCCGGTGGGATACGATAACGGTTTGAACCGCGTGGAACAGATGGTGGAAAACGACCTGCCGGTACCCGTTCCGGAAAAAGGCAAAGTAAGAGATTTTGATTTTCATAAAGATTATCTGGAGTTTTTAAGCCGCTACAGGGAAGACTATTCAGGTTTGAACATTGTTGCAGATTGCTCCAACGGGATGGCAACCCTTTTTGTAAACAAGCTTCTTGGCAGCAATGTGCATTATATTAATTGTACGGCCGACGGTAATTTTCCGGGCCATGAGCCCAATCCGCTGGAACCTGAAAACCAGGTGCAAATAAAAAAAGCCGTGTTGGAACATAAAGCGGATATTGGTGTGTTTTACGATGGCGATGCCGACAGGGTTATGTTTATTGATGAAAAGGGAGAGTTTGTTTCGCCCGATTTGCTGATTGCTCTTTTGGGTCACTATTTCTTTGAGGGAAAAGGTGAAAAGGGAGCGGTTGTTCACGATATTAGAACCTCGAAAGCCGTGGGCGAGTATCTTACAAAAAGATGGGATGCCGGGGTGGCCATCTGGAGGGTAGGTCGTGCATACGGCGCTACCAAATTGCGCGAACTGGACGGCGTGTTTGGCGGCGAGTTGGCGGGTCATTACTATTTCCGCGACTTTTATTATTCCGACAGCGGTATTATGGCTTCGTTGATATTTTTGGATATTTTGAAGCGGTTTAAAAAGGAGGGAAAAACATTTTCGCAGCTGATCAGCGATATTTCAACCTATGCCAATACGGGTGAGGTTAATTTTAAGATTGAGAAAAAACAGGAAGCCATGGATGCCGTAAAAGAGTACTTCTTCGAAAACGAGTATCCCCAAAAGTTTTACGATTTCGACGGTTACCGTCTGGAGTTTGAAAACTGGTGGTTCAACATCCGTCCTTCAAACACCGAACCTTATCTGCGCTTTCTTGCCGAAGCCAAAACGGAGGTGTTGCTCAAAGAAAAAACGGAGGTTATTTATTCGATTTTAAAAGGGTTTGAGTAGTATGTTTTTTCTCAATCCGGAAATTATAATGCACAGGAATCAATATTATGGAGAGTTATCACAAATTTATTGAGATGATTTTTCACTGTTTGATGTGCTAAGTCAATTTATAATGAATCGTATAAAGCTATTATTTGTTGGTTTTCTGTTTTTAACCCTTTCGGTACGGGCGCAATATGTCAGCCGTCCGGATACCTTATATAAAAACCGTTTACGCACCACGCTGATAACATCGGGGGCGCTTTACGGAGCTACCATGACAACTTTGTGGTTTTTGTGGTATGCCGACTATCCTCATTCGGGTTTTCACTGGATAAACGATAACTCCGGCTGGTTGCAAATTGATAAAGCGGGTCATGCAACAACGGTATATGTGTCAAGCGGGTATATGTACGATGCCTTGCGGTGGTCGGGGGTGAGCAACACAAAAGCCACCCTTTACGGTGTGCTGGCAGGATGGGGTTTTTTAACAACGGTTGAAGTGATGGACGGTTTTTCGGCTGAATGGGGAGCTTCGTGGGGCGATGTTATTGCCAATACCGCCGGAGCAGCCCTGTTTGTTTCGCAGCAGTTGCTTTGGAAAGAGCAGCGCATCAGGCTGAAGTTTTCCTATTTCCCCACCGATTATGCACAATATCGCCCCGATTTGCTGGGCGAAAATCATCTGCAACGAATTATCAAAGATTATAACGGTCAAACCTATTGGCTCAGTGCAAACATCTATTCTTTTTTGCATCGCGACTCCGGATTTCCGAAATGGTTAAATGTGGCTGCAGGGTACGGCGGCAAAGGTATGCTGGGAGCGGCTTCCAATCCGGATGAACATAACGGACAGCCGCTGCCTAAGTATAACAGGGTAAGACAATATTATCTTTCGGTGGATATTGACTGGACAAGGATTAAAACCGATTCACATGTGATGCGTACGGTTTTTAAAGTGTTGAGTTTTGTTAAACTTCCGTTTCCGGCGCTGGAATACAATAGCGAAGACGGCATTAAAGGGCACTGGCTCTACTTTTGATACTGTTCGCCCTTTTTACCATGATACTTTTCCATCTCCTGTTTCATCCACTCTTTGGCTTTCATGGTCATCTCCTGAACCGACTTTAAATCAACACTGTTTCCTTCTGTTACCGGATTGGAAGGATAAATGGGTTCACCAATAACCGTTTTTATGGTTAATATGTTTTTGGATAGTTGTTTTCCGAAAAATGTTCTCGGTTTAAAAAGGTGAACCATGGGAACAACCGGACAGTTGGCATAATGTGCAATATAAAACGCACCTCTTTGAAAATAGTCGATGCCCTGATAGAGATGCCAGAGTTCGGCTTCGGGAAAAAAGTGAACGATTTTACCGTCGTTTACGGCTTTTGATACGGGTTTGATGATTTGTTTGATACCGAAAAGCCCGTCGGGGATGGGAAACCCTTTCAGCATTCTGAACATTTTACGATAGTAAGGTGCCTCGAAATTGCGCTGTACCGATGCGTACCAGGCGCTACGCGGCTTTAAAGCCAGACCGGTTAACACCGTATCGAAAATATGGCAATGGTTGGCAACCGTAATAAATCCTTTTTTCTTTAATGGTTTCAGGTTTTTTTTACCCGTAATACGATGACGGCATACAATGTTAAAAAATCCCACTCCCAGTACGATTGCGAAAAATATGTATGCAACGGATGAATAAAAACGGTACCAAAGGTCGGTTCTGATAAACTTATAATCGGGAGGAACGGTTATGGGATAAACCGACTCCATGGGTACCTGTTGTTTTCGTACCTTGGGTGATTTCATGACCTGACCCTTTTGGTGGCTAATATATACTCTTTCAGCTCTCCCGTTTGAGGATTTACAATTTCATTGATAAAAGCCTCATATTCGTTTACCGAACGGTCAAAGCGATAGTAATCGGCTTCTGCCAGCACTTTTTGTTTCATCTCATCGCTTCTTAATTCATCGATATGCTCATACCAGTAATCAATTTTTTTTGCCAAATCGTCGGCATCATCCGATTTGAATAAGAACTGATCGTTCAAAGCAAACTGCGATGCTGCGGAATATTTCGAGTCGCTGATTAAACAAGGCAACCCGCAGCCGATGGCCTCGGATGTTGACAGGCTCTCAAGCTCAACAATAGAACCGTGAACATACATATCCGCAGTATTTAAAAAGCGCAGTTTATCTTCAAAGCTGATGTATTCGATAAAAGGCTTTACGGGCAGCGCTTTGCCAAGTTCTTTCAGCTCTTCCGTTCTTTCGCCCCTGCCAGCAAGAATAAGCTGAATGTTGTTTTTGTATTTTGAGCGTTTTACTCCTTCAATAAGCAGTTTTTGTCTTTTTTCATCGGCATGGCGGCCAACATTAATAAGCACCATTTTATCGCCAAACCAGTCGGGCCTTGTATAGTTGCCCGGAACATATTCGGCCGGAATACCGTTGGAGATATAATTATGATTGGCTTTAACGCCTTCGGAAATTAGCAGGTCGGATGCAAATTTTGAAGGGCTGATGATGGTATCCACCCGTTTGAATAAAAAATATTTAAACGAGAACCATAAAAAGCGTTCCAGCAGTTTGCTGGTTTTTCCCATTGCCGCCATGATGTTTTGCGGTTGAACATGAAAAGCACCAACCACAGGTATATTCATTTTTTTGGCTGTTTTAACCACGCCTTTTGCCATAAGGAACGGAAACTGAACCTGTACGATGTCGGCTCCTTCCATGGCTTTTTTAAAGGTTTTTATATCGTTTTTGCCAAACAGGAACTTCATGTTTTCCTGCGATGCTTCCGCCCCGGGTAAAACAAACCCCGGAATCTTGTAAAAGTTCGGGTCATCGGGGTTTTCGTGGATGGCACTTATTATTCTAATGGTATGCCCTCTTTTTTTAAGTTCATTTACCAATCGTTTTGTGGCAATGGTACCTCCGTTGGCATCGTTGTACGAATCAATAGCGAATACAATAATCATAATTTATTGGTTTATTTTAGGGTTTGCAAATGTAGAAAAATTGCGGAATGGTATTGCTGTCGGTTTTAAACGGGTTTTTGCTTAAGGCTGTTTCTGCTTTATTCGTAGTAAACCTTTAGCGGCTTTGTCGTCGATGTATTCGTAAAAATCGCTTTCGTAAAGATCGGCAGCAAGTTTGTAATATCTTTTTGCCATCTCCAAATCGGTATCATTTTCGTAAATGGTTCCAAGTTTAAGGGCTGCATCCGAAGCAAAGTAGTAATCGGTTTCTTTACCTTTTTTAATCACTGTTTTAAAATAGTCAACGGCCAGGGGGATGTTGCCTTTTATCATTTCGTAGCGACCGCTTAGGAGGTAGTATTCCAGTTGATACGGCAGTTTGCGGTTGTTAGCATCGTAACCGTCAAGCACCTCTTTAAACCGGTTTAAGTATCCGCCATCAAGCAGCAGCCGGGCTTTTGCCAGTGTAACATCGGGTGAATAATCCAGCGTGGCATCGTACAATGCCTCCCTGTCGCGTTCGTTTATTTCGGCTCCTTCCTCTTGTACCACCTCACACAGTTTGTCGTATTGATTCCGGTTTCCGTTCAACAGTTCAAAAAGTGCCAGATTGTAGGTCATCTCTTTAAAGTACTCCTGTTTTTTTAAAAGTTTCAGATATTGACGGATATGATATCCTGCCCCGTCATCAAGTTTTCGTAACAAAGCTTTACCCTTTAAGTAATGATACAGGATTTTTGCCTCGGGATGGCTGCTGATGTCAATTTGTTTAAGGCTGTTCAGCGCCTGGTCGTTTCTGCCGGTTCTGTATTCGATGTTGGCTTTAAAATATTGAAAGATAAAAAGGTTGGCAATGTTGCTGTCGAGGTTTTGGGTAAACGGATAAACCATTTCGGGTGTTTTGTTGATTTTGGCGGCAAAAATGACAAACAGGGCCGTTTGAGCATTGGCACCTTTGATGTTTTTTTGTGTTTCGTAAAGCGAGTTTAACAGTTTTACCCCGTAATCAAAGTCGGATGAAACTCCGAAAAACGAGGTCACCCATTTTACAAAGGGGGGCAGGTTCGACATGGCCACATTAAAAAATCCATCGAGCATCAGGCTGGGTTTAAATGCCGGGAATTTGTCAAGGTTTTCGTAAACATGTTTATAAGCCCGGTACATTTTGTTTACACCGCTAAACTCCGATCCGTAAATAATGTTGAACATTCCCGCCTGCATCTCCATTTCCGATTTGCAGGACAGATAGTAAGGCGATTGGGTAAAGCGGCCGTCCATTATATCGCGTTTTTTTTCGTAGCTTTCCAAAAAGGCTTCGTAATCATCTTCGCTGCCGTTAATCAGCATTGCATATGCGTAACAGGTTTGTTCAAGATAAAGGGCGTAGTGATTTTCAGGGTTTCTTTTTAGTTCATCGGCAAGCAGCCGCTTTGCTTCATCAAGTTTAATATCCATCATTAGCATTTGTGCATCTTTGCAGTTTTCGGTTATTTCGTAGCCTGCAAAAAGGTAAGTGTTGACAGATAGAAAAACTAAAGTTATAAAGGTTCTTATCATAATAGTTGTAGTAAATAACAAGCAAAAATAGTTTTTATTGGTTTGGTTGTTCTTTAGTTTTTTGTGTTGCTTCGGATAAATGTAATGTTGTTGTTCGGATGGGATGTAGTGTAGCGGAGTCGTTATGGATACACCGGTTGTTTTTCTTTGAATTACCAGCCTTTTCTGTTTCAGTAGGTTAGATAAAAATAGGAAGGGGCGGCAAAATCACCCCGATTTTTTCCCATATTTGTCCTTTTAATTTTTAATCCGGAAAAAATAATTCAGTATGGATGGATTTTTACAGGCTATTGATAGTGCCATTGTTTGGTATAACGATTATATTGGCGGTTATGCCGTTCTGTTTTTTTTAATACCCACCGGTCTCTATTTTATTTTCAAGCTTCGTTTTTTAAATGTGTGGGCACTGCCTCATTCCATAAAAGTGGTGGCGGGCAGGTACGACAAAAAAGGTGACGAAGGCGATGTTAACCACTTCAAGGCTTTAACCACCGCCCTTTCGGCTACGGTTGGAACGGGAAACATTGTAGGTGTTTCGCTGGCAATTTATTTTGGCGGACCGGGTGCGGTTTTCTGGATGTGGGTTACCGGATTTTTGGGAATGATATTGAAATATACCGAGTGTACCTTGTCGCATAAATACCGCAGGTTTAACTCCGACGGAACCGTTTCGGGCGGCCCGATGTATTATATGGAAACCGGATTAAAACAAAAACTGGGAAAATGGGCCAAGGTGCTGGCACTTGTTTTTGGCGCAGCCACCATTTTGGCTTCGCTGGGAACGGGAAATATGGCTCAGGCAAATTCCATATCCAATGCTTTTCAGCATACATACGGCATAGCCAACTGGATAACCGGATTGGTAATTGCAGGACTTACCCTTTTAATCATTATCGGTGGTATTAAACGTATTGCCGAAGTTACCGTGTTGCTGGTTCCGGTTATGGCGGTGCTCTATTTTGTTAGTGCACTGGTGGTTATTGGCGTTAATTACGAAAACATCCCGCACTCCTTTTATATAATATTTCACGATGCCTTTACGGGTACTGCCGCTGCCGGCGGATTTGTGGGCTCCACTTTTATGATGACCATGATTTGGGGAGTGCGCAGGGGGTTGTTTTCAAACGAAGCCGGTCAGGGCTCGGCCCCCATTGCACATGCCGCCGCCAAAACAGAATATGCAGCACGCGAAGGACTGGTGGCATCGCTGGAGCCGCTGATTGATACGCTGATTATTTGTACCCTTACCGCATTGCTGATTATCGATACGGGTGCGTGGCAGTCGGGCATTCAGGGGGTAGGCATGACCGTAACCGCCATGGACACGGGCCTTTCAAGACTTGGTTTGCCCAATATCGGCAATCATATTGTTACGGTTGGCCTGTTTCTTTTTGCATTTTCAACCATCATTGCCTGGTCTTATTACGGTTCCAGAGCCTCTATCTATCTTTTTGGTGAAAAATCGGTAAAACCTTATCAGGTTATCTTCGGTATTTTTGTGTTTTTTGGTTCGATTTGGGGGCTGGATTTGGTATGGCATTTTGTTGATATGGTTATTACATTTATGACCATTCCCAACCTGATAGCATTGTTGCTCCTGTCGCCGGTGGTTATTAAAGAGACCCGATACTATTTTGATGAGATGAGAAAAAAAGGAATTTATTGATGTGGGCAACTATGAGCGATTTGTTCCTGTCATTAAATCGTAAACTTTTTTTATCAATAATTAAAATTATGAAAACATTTTATCGTTCCTGGATTGCTTTGTTTGCAATAACAGGTGTTTTTTTGTTAAACACCTTTAATGTGACAGCTCAAAATATCAATTCAAAAAAACTACATGAAACCATTGATGATGCCAATCTGCCGGCGGCTGCGGGTCAGATGATCCGTACACCTGCTTACAGATATGAAAACAGTATGGTGTTTACCCAACAGGTTAATGTTGATGAAAACGGCGACAATATTGTTGGTGATGCAGCTAATGAACCCTCCATAGCTGTTGACCCTGTCAATCCCGACCGTATTGTAATCGGATGGCGGCAATTTGATAACGTAAGCAGTAACTTTCGTCAGGCCGGATACGGATATACAAGCGATGGCGGCCATACATGGACATTTCCGGGTGTGATTGACCCCGGCCAGTTTCGTTCCGATCCGGTATTGGATTTTGACACGTTAGGAAACTTTTATTACAACAGCCTTGGCGTTGATAACGGTGATAACATGTGGTGCGACGTTTACAGAATCACCGATGGCGGATTTGAGTGGGACGAGGGTGTTTATGCCGAAGGTGGTGATAAACAGTGGATGCGTATCGACAGAACCGACGGCATTGGTTCGGGAAATATTTATGCGGAGTGGAACCAGTCCTTTTCGGTGTGTAACAACGGAAGTTTTACACGCTCAACCGATAATGGGGATAGCTACGAAGATTGTTTTCCGGTTGACGGTAATCCCTTTTGGGGAACGCTTGCCGTAGGCCCTGAAGGCGAACTTTATGAAACCGGGGTAACTTACGATTATCCAAGCGGGGTGGTTGTGGTAAAATCGAACAATGCAAAAGTGCCCGGTTCGGATATTGAATGGGATATGAAAACATGGGTAAAATTAGACGGTTACCTTTCGGGATGGACCAATATAAACCCTGTAGGACTGCTGGGACAGGCATGGGTTGATGTTGATAAATCGGACGGGCCGGGACACGGATATGTATATGTGCTGGCAGCCGTTGAAAGAAAATCGTTTTACGACCCGGGCGACATTATGTTTGCACGTAGTACCGACGGAGGCCTTACCTGGGATGACCCGGTAAGGGTTAACGATGACCTTAGTTTTACAAATATCCAGTGGATGGGAACCATGTCGGTTGCCCCCGACGGACGTATTGATGTTGTGTGGCTGGATACCAGAGATGCTCCGTCGAATACCCCCGATTATTCGGCGCTTTATTATGCCTATTCAACCGATCATGGTGTCAGCTGGTCGGCCAACGAAAAAATATCAGAACTGTTTAATCCGCATGTGGGTTATCCGAATCAGCAAAAAATGGGCGACTATTTCGATATGGTTTCCGATGCCAACGGGGCGCATCTTGCCTGGGCAAATACCTTAAACAACGAAGAAGATGTTTACTATACCCATATTACACCTCCGGTTGTAACAGGCGTGGAAAACAGTAATAAAACAGAGGTTTCTTTTAATTTACGAAATTATCCCAACCCGTTTAACACCCAAACTTCAATTCTTTATTATCTGCCCGAAACCATGCACGTTAATCTTACACTTTACGATTCATACGGTCGTATGGTTAAGGTGTTGGATAATCAAACCGGGGTGAAAGGGTCGCATAATGTTGCTGTTTCGGTAATCGATTTGGAAGCTGGTATCTATTATGCCCGTCTTACGGCCGGAAATACTACGGAAACCACTAAACTGGTAGTTGTTAAATAATTACATGTTTTATCATTCAAAAAGGAGCCGGAACTGTTTCCGGCTTTTTTTATTTTTTGTAAATTAGCCAAAAATATTTTTATGACGGCAAAACAAAAACGTGCAAAAGCAAAAAGCAAAGGGCATGTAAATATTTCAATCGTCATTATCATTATCATCCTGATTGCTATTCTTTCATACGCTGTCAGCTATCTGTTTATCCACGATGCCTCCAATGACGAAGAGGTGGTTTCAACGCAACGAAATCAAACCAAAACCGAACAGGTTAATAAAGGAACTGCTTCAATAGTTTCCCTGTTGGAAGGAAGCTGGTACAGTATTTATGACGGTTCGATGCTAACCATTTCGGCTACCGCGTTTAAACTTGAGTTTCCGGGAGTTGACGGAAGCAAAGTAATAAACGGTTCGGTTACTATTAACGGAAATGAGGTTGTTTTTATTTACAATAAAAAAAACAATGCCTGTGATAAAAAGCCGGGAAAATATATCTGGGAAGTAAAAGATAAAAATAACCTGACCTTTAAAAAGGTTAGTGATCCGTGTAAAGGAAGAAGCGAAAGGATGACCGCAGGGTGGGAGCGTTTATAGTTATTTTGGCTCGTTTTCTATAAAATGGTTAATGGCTTCGTTAACGGTAACCTTGTCCGTTTTAAATATCTTTATTCCCGCCTCTTTAAGGTCGCCGCCAAAATGTTTACCAATCATATTTACCACCAGAAAATCGCAATCGCCAAGTGCGTCTGTAATCTCTTTATGTGAATGTCCGTGATGACCTTCATCTTCTCCGTGATGGTGGTGGTGCGAATGTGAATTTTTTCTGTAATCAACAACAGAAAATCCGTTACCGCTAATATCGGCCACTAAAAAACCTTTGGCCTGTCCGCTTCGTTTAAACAGTGTTTCTTTATCGTTTGTTGGAATGGCTATTCTCATGTTCAATTATATACTTATTGGTTTGTGTTTCTTTTTATAATCTTCGAGGGTTCGTTCGGCAAGGTATTCTTTGAACTCCCGGGTCATTTTCATGGTGAGGTCGTCGAAAATACATCTTCCGAAAGGACATCTTACTTTTCCCAGTGGACATCTTGCCACCTGAATTTTCCCTTCAATGGATTCGTATATATCCAACAGTGTTATTTCGTCGGCTCCTTTTGCAAGTAAAAAACCTCCGCTCGGCCCCCTGTGCGAAATCAAAAATCCGTCCTTTACCAGTTTTTGCATAATCTTGGCAATGTGAAACTTAGAGCTTGTTGTTTCGTCGGCAATTTCGTTTACGTTTAACTGTCCCTCTTTCTTTGCCACCAGTATCATGGCGTGTAGTGCAATGGACACGGCTTCGGTTATATTAATAATTTTAGCCATAACTGAATTATTAAGTAATTAATTACCAAAATTACTACATCAATCAATATAAATTACGCCGTTTTGTAATTTATAAGCGTTTAAAAATAAAAGTTAATTTTGCCTTTAAACAGATAATATAAAGCAATGGAAACGGTATTGGCAATAGGAAAACAGTCGTTGATGATCACATTGTTTGTATTGTCGATGATGCTGATTATTGAGTATTTGAATGTTTTAACCAGGGGGATTTGGAGCAAAGACCTGAAGGCCAAAACATGGAAACAGATTTTACTGGGTGCATTGCTTGGTATTATTCCCGGATGTTTGGGTGCATATACGGCGGTATCGCTGTATGTTCATAACATCATTGGTGTGGGGGCGCTGGTAAGTACCATGATTGCAACTTCGGGCGATGAGGCTTTTTTAATGTTTTCAATCATTCCCGAAACCGCTTTGTTGCTTCATGTTGCTATTTTTATCATTGCCATTGTTTCGGGGTTTGCGGTTCAGGCGGTTTTTAAAAACCGGTTAGCCCCCAAATTATCAGCCAAACATTTTCATCTGCACGACACCCCCGATTGTGTTTGTTTTGAAAAGAAAGCCATTGTTTATCAGCTTGTACACATTCGGCCCAAACGGTTGTTTTTGTTGCTCTTTATTTTAGCCATGACCCTGTTACTGATTATGGGATTCAGCCACAGCGAAGTTTCCATCGATCATATTATTTCGATGAACCATAGCGAAGGTCATCCTGCATGGATACGTATAACCTTTCTTGTGGTGTTGATTTTCAGTTTTTTTACGGTTTTAACCGTAAACGATCATTTTCTGGAAAAACATCTGTGGGGTCATTTGTTGCGCAAGCACTTTTTAAAAATATTTTTATGGAGCTTCGGAACTTTATTGGTTTTTCATTATCTCGATCAGCATTTTGATTTGGGGCAACTTGTGAGCGAAAATTTATGGCTGGTATTAATTTTTGCGGTGTTGATTGGCATTATTCCCGAGTCGGGCCCACATTTTATTTTTGTTATTATGTTTGCCGGAGGCACCCTTCCGTTCAGCATTTTGCTTGCCAACTCCATTGTTCAGGACGGGCACGGCAGCCTTCCGCTGATTGCCGAGGCCCCCAAAAGTTTTATGATTATAAAGATGATTAACATTGCCGTTGGGCTTGCGGTTGGTGCTGCCGGGCTTCTTTTGGGCTTTTGATGTTTTATTAAAACACCTTTTTTAACCGGTGCAAAGCTTCTAGTACATTGCTCCTTGGGGTTCCCAGGTTCATGCGCATAAAACCGCTTCCTCCCGGGCCGAATATTCTTCCGGGGTTTAGTCCCAGTTGTGCGGATTCAATTAATTTTTTCTCAATCTCCTTTTGGGATAGTCCCGTTTTGGTGTAGTCAATCCAAGCCAGAAAAGTGGCTTCGGGTTTAACCAAAGTAAATACCGGGAGCTCGTTTTTAAAAAAGCGATCCACCAGTTCAAAGTTTTCTTTGATGTATTGCATAAGGGCATCCAGCCAGGCATCGCCGTGGGTGTAACCAGCTTCCGACGCAATCATTCCGAAGATGTTACCGTGGATAAGATGAAAAGTGTCCATCGTTTTTTTAAATTTCTCCCTTAAAACTTCATTTTTAATAATGATTTGTGAGGTAAACAGCCCTGCAACATTAAAGGTTTTACTGGGAGCCATACATGTGATGGTTATCTTTTCAAGCTCCGGCAATACAGAGGTTAACGGAATATGTTTGTAGCCTGGAAGGACAAGGTCGGCATGGATTTCGTCCGACAGAATAATCACATCGTTTTCCAAACAAATCTCTCCAATTCTTTTCAGCTCGTCAAGGTTCCAGCAGCGGCTAACCGGATTGTGGGGCGAAGAGAGCAACATCAGCTTTGCCTCTTTTGCTTTTTGCTCAAGGTCGTCAAAGTCGATTTTGTAAGTGTTGCCGGAATAAATCAACTGATTGTACAATAATTTTCTGCCGTTGTTTTTAACCGAATCGAAAAAGGGAAAATATACCGGAGGCTGCACCACAACACTGTCATCAGGTTCGGTAAATGACAAAACCGCTGCATTGATGGCCGTGACAATACCCGGAGAAAATACAATCCATTCCTTTTGAATTTCTCTGTTGTGCCGTCGTTTCAGCCAGCCTTTAAATGCCTCGAAATAGCCGTCGGTCATAATGGAATAACCGTAAACGGGATGGGTTGCCCTTTCCATTACCGCTTTTCTGATACACTCCGGTGTTTCAAAGTCCATATCGGCCACCCACATGGGTAACACATCAGGGTTGCCGAAAATCTCTTCTCTTAAATCAAATTTAACACTGGCCGTACCGGCTCTATCCACCTTTTTATCAAAATTGTACATACCTTTTTTTAATAATCATATTACAAATCCCAATGAATTTTAATTTCGGTCCGGGAAAAATTCAGGAAACAGTTGTAATGTGTTTTTAACAGTGGGTTTGCCTGAAAGCGATACCACTGTTGTTACTATCCAACTATATATTTCCGGGTCCTTTGCCGGATGTAAAAATATAAAAAAAGCCTGCCCCGTTACGGGACAGGCCGGCAAAATCAAAACTCCTACCTTTTGATTTGTTTTATTTTTCTGTTTTTAACATTTTGTTTTCCAGATTTTGCAACAGTTTTTTTAATGTTTCAATTTCGTTTTTTAATGTTTCAATTTCTTTTTTCTGATGGTTAATAAGTATCTGTTGTTCGTAATTGGTTTTGTAATTGTAGCTGGTCATTTCGTCGGTTAATAATGAACCTTCGTCGGCCAGGCCGGGCGGCATTGAGTTTGGGTCGAGTTCCACATCACCGCGTTCGGTTTTGTAGTCGAACGAGCCGGGGAGTTTTTCTTTAGGGGGATAATTCAATATTTCTTCCGAGGGGTTGCGGCCGCCAAAAGCCGAAGCGCCCATGTTATGCAGGTCGTCGTAATAAATATCATCCCATGCTTTGGTGCTGGTTCCCAGGTCGTAACTTCGGTGATCGGTGGGAATCATATTTCCGTGGGAAATCAAGCCGTTTCCCGGGCCTTCCTGAGGAGTGCCTATAGAAACGCTGCCGTTGGAGTGTACTTTTAATTTTGTAGAGTTGTTAATCCTTGCCCGTAAGGGTGATTCTCCGGAATTTGAGTTTATCTCAAGTTTTGC
>CAYNVN010000137.1:0-1763 GCA_964400655.1 uncultured Lentimicrobiaceae bacterium | reverse complement strand
AAAAAAAAGATATATGAAAGTAATCGAAGTAAAAGAGCTTTACAAAATTTATCACGAAACAGAAGTGGAGGTAAAAGCTGTTAACGGCGTAAACCTGTCGTTTGATGAGGGAGAGTTTTCGGCCATCGTAGGGCCTTCGGGTTCGGGAAAAACAACATTGTTAAATGTTATCGGAGGACTTGACAAACCCACATCCGGTTCGGTAATTATTGACGGAACCGATATCGGTACCCTGTCATCACGAGAGATGATCGATTTCAGGCTGCACAACATAGGATTTGTTTTTCAGGCATATAACCTGATTCCGGTTCTTACGGCAAAAGAAAATGCCGAGTTTATCATGCAACTTCAAAAAAAATCGAAAGAAGAACGTCAACGGCGTATTGCAGAACTTTTCAGGGCCATTGGCATAAGCGGAAAAGAGGGGATTAAACCGAGCCGTTTGTCGGGAGGCGAACAACAACGGGTGGCTGTTGCCAGGGCGCTGGCCTCCAAACCAAAATTTATCTTAGCCGATGAGCCAACCGCCAACCTCGACAGCAAATCAACCGCCAACCTGCTCGATATCATGCGCAAACTTAACGAAGAAGAAAACATCACCTTCATCTTTTCAACCCATGACCAGCGTGTTATCGACCGGGCCAAACGGATTATTCTGCTTGAAGACGGAAAAGTAATTGACGACACAAAAGGTTAATAATCATTACGGCAAACCATCATAAAAATGGCATTTAACGATTTATGAAAAAACAGGTAACACTTTTACTGCTAATTTTCACCCTCACTGTTCAGGCACAGGACTACTCCGCAAAATCGCGCAACTGGACTCTTAACGGTTACGTTAAATATATGCAAACCATCTCCTTTCAGCACATCGACGAGCACTGGATGACCGATAACCTGTTACACAACCGGCTGATTTTTAACTGGAATATTACCGGCAACCTGACCTTTAACACCCAAATGCGCAACAGGATATTTTACGGCGAAACCGTAAGCAACTTTCCGGAATACCCCGACATCATTAACAATGATAACGGATTGATGAACCTTACCCTGAATATTTTTGAAGGCAAGTCGGTATTTATGAACACTGCTTTCGACCGGTTATATCTTGATTTTAACATTGAAAAATTTCAGATAACGGTGGGACGGCAACGGATTAACTGGGGTCAAAGTTTTGTGTGGAACCCCAACGACCTGTTCAATTCCTATAGTTTTTTCGATTTCGACTACGAAGAAAAGTCGGGAAGCGATGCCGTAAGGGTACAGTTTTATCCCTCCTACTCCTCAAAACTCGATATGGTGTTAAAAGTTGACAAGGATAATAACATCACCGCTGCCGCCCTGTACCGATTCAACAAATGGAGTTATGACATCCAGTTTCTTGGCGGTTACTACAACGGGAGCGACGTGGTAATCGGTGCAGGATTTTCAGGTAGTTTATTCAAAGGAGGCCTGTCGGGAGAAATCTCATTTTTTCATCCGCAGGAAAATTTTGCCGACACATCGGGAAATGTTGTAGCGTCGCTGGGGTATAACTATACCTTTTCCAATTCGCTGATGTTGCAATTTGAAGCCTTGTACAACGGCTATGGCACCACATCGGGCGATTTCAACATTAAAGAGTTTTATTTTATGCAACTCACACCGCAAACACTGTCGCTCACCCGGTTTTCCTTTTTCGGACAGGTAAGCTATCCGTTTACCCCGCTCTTTACCGGAACACTATCGGTAATGTACAACCCCAACGACAACTCGTT
>CAYNVN010000136.1:0-6950 GCA_964400655.1 uncultured Lentimicrobiaceae bacterium | reverse complement strand
TTGTGCAAACATTACAACCGGTAAAACCAACATCGATAAAACAGCAAGAATTTTTTTCATAGCAGATGTTTTTTGAGCATCAAAGATACTTTGTTTTATGAAATGTAACCGGCTAATTTTTTACGGCAAAACCAGGCAGAGAGAGTGAAAAGTGAAAAATGAAAAGTGAGACGGAGGCCGAAGCTTGCTCTAACGCCGAACGCTGAACGCCAAACGCTCAACTCCAGACACTCCAAATTTTAGGCACTCCAAACTTTCAACCTATGTTTTTCTTTTTTTCTTTTTGGCAGCGGGGAACAAAACATTGTTTAATATCAAACGGTAACCTGCCGAGTTGGGATGAAGGTTTAAGTCGGTGGGAGGGTCGCCGATGCGGTGCTGATAATCTTCCGGGTCGTGGCCGCCGTAAAAGGTCCAAAAGCCTTTTCCCATTTCACCGTGAATATATCTTGCCTCGTGTGCCGATTTCAGTTCTCCCATAATAGTTACGTTGGATTTTAACAGGTTTTCGTTAAAAGCGGTGGTTTGACCCATAAACCCTTTGATGATTTTTTTATGATCCTGTGTCAGCATGGCGGGAATAACATCCCATTTGGCTGAAAAATCAAACAGTGTGAAATAGTCGTTTTTTTGATTAATGCTGCGTGGCCGGGTATAAGTTACATCGATGTTTGATATTTCGTATTCTGCCGGGTTGGTAACAATCTTAAAGTCTTTAAAGGCAAAACAGGGTGTATAATCAAGTTTTTGTTGTGCGTTAGGGTCCATGGGGTCGCCATCGAACATAACATCACAAATATCGGTATTACGGGCAGCCAGTGCCACATCGTAGCTGTCGGTGGCCGAACACATGGCAAACAGGTATCCGCCGCCCAATACAAACGCTCTTATTTTTTCGGCAACAGCGAGTTTAAGTTTTGATACCTTTTCAAATCCCAGTTTATGAGCCGTTTCTTCGGCAGCTTTAACGTTTTCCTGATACCATGGATAGTTATGATATCGTGCCCAGAATTTACCATATTGGCCGGTAAAATCCTCATGATGGAGATGGAGCCAGTCGTAAGTGGGCAGCAAATTTTCCAGCACCTCTTCGTCGTACACCACATCGTAAGGAATTTCGGCATAGGTAAGTACCAGAGTAACGGCATCATCCCACGGTTGTTTGTTTTTGGGCGAGTAAACCGCAATTCGCGGAACCTTGTTAAGTTTAACAATTTCCATGTTGATATCAGGGCGGGCAATCTCCTGCCTGATGGCAGTTGCCCGGGCATTTGAAACAACCTCAAAACTTACATTACGAACAATGCACTCATTTTCAAACGACTGGTGGTACTGAATAAGATAACTGCCCCCCCGGTAATTTAACAGCCATTCCACCTCAACTCCTTGTTGCAACACCCAAAAAGCAATGCCGTAACTTTTAAGATGATCGGTTTGTGTGTTGTCCATGGGGATCAACAACCAGGTGGCCCGTACCTGTATGGTTAACAACAGAAAAAAAAGTGCAATGTACGATTTGAATCTCATATTATAATTTACCCTTTGTATTGGTAAGGTGATTGAAAAATATTTTATCCAACTCAGTTAAAAACCGGTTTACAAAAGTAGCAAAGAATATTACTTTAGGTTGAAAATGGTTTTAATCTTAACGATTGTTTCATTTGATATTTTCCCGTTAAGCAATTCAACGGCATGTAAAATGTTTTTTTGCGTATGTTGGTTTTCTGTTAAACGAAAAATGTTTTTTTCTGCTGTGGGCAAAATGGTGTTTTGCGGATAATCTTCTTCCTGCAGCTTTTCGCCGGGCCTGACTCCGATAAATTTAACAGGGATATCTTTTCCCGATTCTGCAATCATTTTTTCTGCCAGACGGATGATGGGCGTGGAGGGTTTGTTGTTTATAAACAGGTCGCCATGATTTCCGTTTTGTAACACAAAAAGCAGATCTTTTGCAGCCTGACGAGGCGTAATAAATTTACGGGTCATCCTTTTGTCGGTAATGGTAATGGCTTTGTTTTCGTGAATCAGACGCTTGAAAATCAGCGTAACGGCACCCGGACTGTCGATTACGTTGGGCAATCGTATGGAGATGGTTTCGGGTGGTGCTTCCATACTTTTTATGTATGCTTCCGTTAAATATTTGGTTACGCCGGTAACTCCTTTGGGATTGCGTGCCAGATTGGAAGAGACGTACAAAAAGCGTCCGGCATTAAATTGTTTGGCCGGTTTTAACAACTCAAGGGTTCCGAAAAAATTTGCTTTAACCGTATCTTCCGGATTTTCTTCCCCCTGTTTAAAACGGGCAATTGCCGCAAGGTGAATAATGTCGTTGGGGTTGAGGGTTGCAATTATCCGTTTGTATTTTTCGGGTTGCATCAGGTCGGCGTTAACAAAAACCAAACGGCTATCCTTGCTGAACAATTGTTGTTTGACCGGTTGATGATGACAGCAAACAATAATTTTTTGATAAAGATTATGCTCCAGTAAATGGTTTACCAGATATCTTCCCACAAATCCGCATGCTCCGGTTATCAGTATGCTATTTTCGTTATTCATACCTAAGCGCTTTTGATGGCGATACCCTGTTAATGTACCAGGTGGGTATGAGCATAATCAGCAGGCTAATAATAACAACTCCGAGGTTTAATAAAAAAAACTGCGGCAGGTGCAACTCCACCGGAACGTAGTCAACGTAATAGGATTGCGGATCGAGATGGAAAATGCGGAATTTAAGCTGGATAAAATAAAACAACATCCCTATGATGTTTCCCCAAAGCATCCCTTTGGCAACAATGTAAGTTGACCTGATAAGAAATATCCGTCCGATACTTTTGTTGGTGGCACCAAGTGCTTTTAACAGACCCACCATCGATGTACGTTCAATAATAAGGATTAACAAAGTGGATATCATAGTAATTCCGGCCACCAATATCAGCAAAACAAGTATAACCACCACATTCATATCCAACAGGTCGAGCCAGTTAAAAATTTGCGGATAAAGCTCTTTGGCCGTAATAATATTAAGGTCGTAAGGAATGTTATGATAGATATTATCGGCGGTTTGTTTCATCAGCTCAGGCTCTTTTAAAAGTATTTCAACCGTTCCGGCGCTGCCCTGTTCCCAATTGTTCAGCCTGGCCACCACATCAAGGTCGCCTATAATCAGGTTTCCGTCAAAATCTTCAAGCCCCGTATTGTAAATGCCGCTGACAATAAATTTGCGGCCTCTTGCAGTGCTGTTGTTGCTGACAAACCAAATTCTAACGGCATCGCCGGTTTTAATATTCAGTTTATCCGCCATCATTTTCGATATAAGCACTTCGTAATCTTTTTTAACGGTTAGTTTCGGAAGCCGGCCTTTAACAAGACTCTTTTTCAGAAAATCCCACTGATAGTTTTCGCTAACGCCTTTTAATACAATTCCCTGAATTTGATCGGATGTTTTGAGCACACCGCCTTTTTGTGCTGTAAACTGAACATGTTTAACATTTGGAACCGCATCCAGCGATTTAATAAATTCGCGGTTAATATCCAACGGCGGTTCTTCCAGCGATTGATTGTTGTCGAAAGGTTTTATTTGCAAATCGGCCGTAAAACCTGTAACCTTGTTGCTTACCGAATGTTTAAACCCTATAACAATGGCAACGGAAGCAATCATTAATGAAAGTCCCAGTGCAATACTGATGTATGATATCTTTATTACCGGTTGCGAAAAAGAGCTGCCTTTTCCGGTAACAAGATGACGTGCTATAAAATATTCAAAATTCAACGGATACCTCTTTTTGCAATGAAAGTTTCGGTTACTTTGCAAAGGTAAACTATTACGGATAATTCAGTAATTTCATTCTTATGAAGATTAATTCGGGATTTTTCAGAATGATAAAAGCCGTATTTACGGTTTTCGTCATTTTTTCTTTTCACAGCATATTGCCCGCCCAAAACATTGAACCGGTATTGACCGAATATAATATGATTACTCCGGGAGCCGCCCGTTATGACAAATATGTACCTCAAACGGAAAATAAAAAAACGGCATTGCTTGTTAATCATGCTTCATTGGCAGATGGTAAACATATTGTTGATGTATTGCTGGCAAAAGGGGTTAATGTTGTAAAAATTTTCAGTCCCGAACACGGTTTTAGAGGCGGAAAAGATGCAGGCGAACAGTTTGAGGAGGATAAAGACCCCTCTTCGGGGTTGCCCGTAATATCGCTTTACGGTAAACACAAAAAACCAACGACCGAAGAGTTAAAAGATGTGGATGTTTTGATTATCGACCTTCAGGATGTGGGGGTGCGGTTTTACACGTATATTTCCACCATGAGCCTTGCCATGGAGGCATGTGCCGAAAACAATGTAAAGGTTATTGTTACCGACCGGCCTAACCCCAATGCCTTTTACATCGACGGTCCCGTGTTAAAGAAGGCGTATAGCTCGTTTGTTGGAATGCACCCGGTTCCGGTGGTTTACGGAATGACCATAGGGGAATATGCCGAAATGGTAAATGGCGAAGGATGGTTGAAAAACGGTGAAAAATGCGATTTAACAGTTGTTCCCATGAAAGGATACTATCGCAATATGATTGTTAAGTTGCAGAAAGCACCGTCGCCCAATCTGCCCGACTGGCGGTCGGTTTACCTGTACCCTTCATTGTGTTTTTTTGAAGGAACGGTTGTTTCGGTGGGAAGGGGAACGCAATATCCTTTTATGGTTTACGGACATCCACGGTTACCGTTTGCCGATTTTTCGTTTTTGCCCCAAAGTATTCCGGGGAAAAGTAAATATCCGAAACTTGAAGGTGAGGTTTGTTACGGGCAATATCTTGCAGGTTACGCCGAGAATTATGCCCGTAATCCTGTGGGGATAAACTTATCGTGGTTGATTTCGTCGTATAAGTACCTTTCACCCGGGATGAAATTTTTTAACAACTATTTTGATAAACTTGCCGGAACCGACGAGCTAAGGAAACAAATTACGGAAGGAAAATCGGAACAGGAGATACGTGAGTCGTGGAAACCTGCGCTGGATGATTTTTTAAAGATAAGGCGTAAATATTTAATCTATAAATAAAAAAGGCCGTGTTGTAAAACACGACCTTTTATGGAAACAGTTTAATACCTACTAAACTGCGAGTGCAAGTCTTTTAAATGCCGTTACGGTTAAATCGGCATCTTTGCTTTTCAGGTAATCGCCAACGCTTTGTTTGCTGTCTTTAATAAAAGCCTGGGCAAGCAGGGTGTTTTCTTTAAAGAATTTGTTGAGTTTACCCATGGCGATTTTTTCGAGCATGGCTTCGGGTTTGCCTTCCTGGCGTGCCTGTTCCATACCGATTTCGATTTCGCGTTGTTTTACATCTTCCGGAACATCGTCTTTGCTAATGGCTACAGGGTCCATGGCAGCAATTTGCATGGCCACATCTTTACCTGCTTCGTCAAAATCACCGGCTTTATTAAAAGCAACGATTGAAGCAATGCGGTTTCCGTTGTGGATGTATGCGTAAACGCTTTCGCCTTCAACAACCTGATAGTTACCCAGCTGGATTTTTTCACCGATAACACCAGTTTTTTCGATGATGGTGTCGGCTACGGTACGTCCGTCCAGTTCCATTGCATTCAGCTCATCTGTATTTTTGGCTTTATTGGCAACGGCAAGGTCGAGAACCGATTTAACGTAATCAATAAAATCCTGGTTTTTGGCAACAAAGTCGGTTTCGCAATTGATCATTACGGCAGCAGCGAATTTTTTATCATCGCTTACTTTGGCAAGAACAACACCTTCACCGGCTTCACGGTCGGCGCGTTTAGCGGCAACTTTTTGTCCTTTTTTTCTGAGAATATCAATGGCTTTCTGCATATCACCTTCGGCCTCCTGGAGTGCTTTTTTGCAATCCATCATTCCGGCTCCGGTGGCCTTTCTCAGTTCGTTTACTTCTTTGGCAGTTATTTTCATTTTAAACTATCTTTAACAAATTATTAATTAAGCTTTTTTAGCTACGGTTTTTCTCGGTCTTTTTTTCTCGGTTTTTTTCTCTTCACCGGTTTCGTCGGCAGTTTCCTCTTTTTTAGCTGCGGCTTTTTCTTCTTTGGCGTTATTTTCGGCAGCTTTTTTCTCGCGGGCCATTTTTCTTTCGGCCAAACCTTCGGCGATGGCCTGGGTAGCAGCGTTAACGATCAAAGCAATTGATTTTGATGCGTCATCGTTGGCAGGTATCGGGAAGTCGATTAAAGTGGGGTCGGAGTTGGTGTCAACCAGAGCAAAAGTGGGGATATTGAGTTTGCGTGCTTCGGCAACGGCAATGTTTTCTTTGAGGATATCAACAATAAACAGTGCGGCCGGCAAACGGCTCATATCGGCAATGCTTCCAAGGTTTTTCTCCAGTTTGGCTCTTTCACGGTCAATTTGTAATCTTTCGCGTTTTGAAAGGTTTGTCCACGAACTGGTGGTTTTCATCTTGTCGATGGCAGTCATTTTACGAACTGCTTTCCGAATGGTAGCAAAGTTGGTTAACATACCACCGGGCCAGCGCTCGGTAACGTAGGGCATGTTTACTTTTTTTACCGATTCGGCAACAATATCTTTTGCCT
The DNA here is from genome assembly GCA_964400655.1 of uncultured Lentimicrobiaceae bacterium. GTDB lineage: Bacteria > Bacteroidota > Bacteroidia > Bacteroidales > F082 > B16-G9. The sequence continues at coordinate 366 of CAYNVN010000136.1, read as the reverse complement.
GTTTTTTGGTGGCAACAAAAAGGATTTTACGTCCTGATTTTGCAATTTGTTTTAATGCTTTAAGAGCATCGTCCAGTTTAGCCTGGGTTTTGTAGAGATCAATAATGTGGATTCCGTTACGCTCCATAAAAATATAAGGAGCCATGGCAGGATTCCACTTTCTTTTCAAGTGACCGAAGTGTACTCCGGCATTCAATAAATCTTCAAATTTTACTTGTGGCATTTTTCTTTTTTTAAGTCGTTTACATTCTGTGTTTAGGCAGCCATTAAGTAGTTCTCCAAAAGGAAAAATCTTAACGGTTTAGATACTAAACGTACCAGATAATATTTTAACGTTTACTGAACTGGAATTTCTTACGAGCTTTA
>CAYNVN010000135.1:0-13225 GCA_964400655.1 uncultured Lentimicrobiaceae bacterium | reverse complement strand
CTCCATGCTGCAACAATCATAAACCTGTCGCCAAGGGTTGCCGTCATGTCTTTGGTTCCGGCATGAAAACCTGTGTACCAATACAAAAATTTTTTACCGTCAAATTCGTAAGGATAGAGTTCGGGCCGCCAATCTTTTTTTGTAAAGTTATTGGGCTCGCCAATAAAAAATGCCATTCCCGAAGTGAGGGTAAGGATATTCAATCCGTAATTGGGGGTTTTGGTGGTTCCGTTTGAAAAATGGGTCAGCCCCGAAGCAACAAAAAAGGTGCTTCTTCTGTTGATTTTGTACCTGTATTCCAGATAGAGGCTGGCAATGGCGTTAACGGAAGATCCGATGGCAAAATTTTTATAATTGTTCAACCTGTCGAAATGATTGGTAAGATAAGCAACCCCGAGTCCGACTCTGAAGTTTAAACTGTTGTGTTGATCTTGTACCAGCGGAAAATTGATAAACGGATAAACTCCCACGGCAGAGCCGATTTCGTTGAATCCACCCAGAAAAGAAGCAAAAGCGGAAATCCCGATAATGGGATAACCATACATAAACTCCCAGCGGTGTTTTCCGTTGGTGGCCCGTTCAACGGAAATTTCAAAAGAGGGAAAATGGGCGCTGAAGCGTTCCAACTCCAGATGGGTTTGCCAAAAAAAGCCGTAATGAATCCTCCCTTCCATCATTAAATTAAGCTTCGAACCGGGCGGTTTTGCCTGCCCCATGATTGTACTGCTCCAAACGGTAACAAGCAAGATTAAAACAACAGCTTTATAGGGTTTTCTGTTCAACGGCTTTTGTAATTTGATGAGCCAAAAATAGTTTTTTTTCACCTGTTGAAAAAAAGAGTGTCCTATCTTCTGTTAAAAACACAAAAAAACGACCTTTGCATCCTGACTTTAACAACCACAGTGTTATGGATAAACGATTGAAAGCCTTTGAGCGACTGTTGAATATTATGGATGATTTGCGCAAGGATTGTCCGTGGGATAAGGAACAAACCATGGAAAGTCTCCGGCATCTTACCATTGAAGAGGTGTATGAACTTTCGGATGCCATCCTTGATAAAAATCTTCAGGAAGTTAAAGGGGAGCTGGGCGATTTGATGCTTCATCTTGTTTTTTATGCCAAAATAGGTTCCGAAAAAAAAGCCTTTGACATTACCGATGTGCTGGAGGCCATTTCGGATAAGCTGGTTTACCGTCATCCGCATATATACGGCGACGTAAAGGTTAGCGGAGCCGATGAGGTTAAAGATAACTGGGAAAAACTTAAGCTGAAAGAGGGTAAAAAATCGGTGCTTGAGGGAGTGCCCAAATCGTTGCCGCCGTTGGTAAAAGCCTATCGTATTCAGGAAAAAGTAAAAGGAGTGGGCTTTGAATGGAAAGAGCGCGAACAGGTTTGGGACAAGGTGATGGAGGAGCTGCATGAACTGAAACACGAGGTGGATACCAATGCCCCGAAAGATAAGGTGGAAGACGAACTGGGCGACCTGCTTTTTGCCATCGTAAATTATGCACGGTATGTGGGGGTTAATCCCGAGGATGCCCTTGAACGCACCAATAAAAAGTTTATCAGCCGTTTTCAATACATCGAAACCCAATCGGCAAAAGATGGTAAAAAACTGGAAGATATGACACTGGAAGAGATGGATGAGTACTGGAATGAAGCAAAAAGGATTTAACATATTTGCATTGCTGTTATAATATAAAGGGTTTTCAGGATAGGTTATAATTAATTGATTGAACAGATTCTATTAAAGGAATAAAAGCATTTGATGCGCTCCATATAAAAAAACAGATGAAAAAAATACGCGTAGCCATAAACGGGTTCGGCAGGATAGGACGGATTACCTTCCGCAATATCTGCAAAAACGATAACATGGAAGTAATTGCCATAAACGACATTACCGATCCGGCAAATCTTGCCCATCTTTTAAAATACGATTCGGTACAACGACAGTTCGACGGAACGGTTATCTCAAACGGACATCGTATTATTGTAAACGGCAAAAGCATTGAAGTGTTTAACCGTCCCGATCCCGGTAAATTGCCGTGGAAAGAGCTGGAAATAGATGTTGTGATTGAATCCACCGGCCAATTTGTTGACCGTGACGATGCCATTAAACATGTGGAGTTGTCGGGCGCGAAAAAAGTAATCATTTCGGCTCCCGCCAAAGGAGAACGCGATGATGTTAAATATGTGGTTCTGGGTGTTAACGACCACATCATCGATAAAAAAGATGTGATTATCTCAAATGCTTCGTGTACTACCAATAATGTAGCTCCGCTAATTATGATTTTGGATGAACTTTGGGGAATTGAAAAGGGGTTTATGACCACCGTTCACAGCTACACCAAAGATCAGAACCTTGTGGACGGCCCTCATAAGGACTGGCGGCGCGGACGGGCGGCAGCTTATTCAATTGTGCCTACCACAACGGGTGCAGCCAAAGCCTCTACCAAAATATTTCCGCACCTCGAAAACAACCTCGGAGGAGCGGGTATTCGTGTTCCCGTCCCTGACGGGTCGCTTACCGACCTCACCTGCACCCTTAAAAAATCAACCAGCGTTGAAGCAATTAACGCCGCTTTTAAAGAGGCGGCAGAGGGAAAGCTGAAAGGTATTCTCCAATATACCGAAGACCCCATTGTTTCGATGGACATTATTGGTAATACGCATTCTGCCGTTTTTGATGCCAATCTTACCGCTGTTCTCGGCGATAAAAACAAACTGATAAAAGTGGTGGCCTGGTACGATAACGAAACAGGATATTCAAGCCGTTTGGTTGAATTGATCGAGAAATTTGTATAACGGTTTTCGGAGTGCATAATAATCGCTAATAATTTAACGGAATATAATGAAAAATTTATTTTTGGGAAGGCTTATTTCCCCCGTTAAGAGAATCACGTAAATTTATGTTTGTCTTTGCCTGAATTACATTTTTAAAGATTCAAAATAGAAAACCGAGCGTGAAACTGTTAACAAATAACACCATGTATATCATCTCCAACAGTTGTATAAAATTTAAATAAAATTGATTTTATTAAATATTTAACCGTCAGATTTATTTAAACTCAAAATAAATTAACCTGTTACATATGTTACCGGTTTTTATACAATATCAATTAGCGTAATTTTGCCGCAATAATTAGCTAATGATAATTTAAAAACATAGTGTTATGGACTTGTCTGTCAGTTACCTGGGTTTAAAAATCAAGAACCCGATAGTCGTCGGAAGTTCCAGTATTACCGCCTCTGTTGAAAATCTGAAAAAGATGGAAAATGCAGGTGCCGGTGCTGTTGTTCTGAAGTCTATTTTTGAAGAAGAGATTTATTACGAATATCGGAGCATTCTTGAAAAAGAGAAAGACCTGGAATTTCCTGATGTTCGGTTTCTGGACTATTACGATTACAAGATCAAACAGGATAACATTAAGGCATATCTGGATTTGATCAAAGAGGCCAAAAGCGCATTAAGTATTCCGGTTATTGCCAGCATCAACTGTAAAAGTTCGTGGGAGTGGAGCTTTTTTGCCAAAAAACTGGAAGAAGCGGGAGCTGATGCAATTGAACTGAATATGTTCGTACTCCCCTCCGATTTTGATTTAACCTGCACAAAGGTTGAAGATACCTATCTTAACATCATCGATAAAATAACCGAAGTGGTTAACATTCCCGTTGCCGCAAAATTGAGTTATTATTCGGCCAATCTGGCTGCTTTTGTTAAAAAGGTTTCCGAAACCAAAGTAAACGGCGTGGTTCTGTTTAACAGATTCTTCCATCCCGATTTTGATATTGACAATTTCACTCTTATTCCGAGCAATGTATTGAGCCGTTCATCCGACCTTGCTATTTCGCTTCGCTGGATGTCGATACTTGCAGGGCGGGTTGACAGCGATTTGATTGCTTCCACCGGTGTTCACGATGGCGCTTCGGTGGTTAAAGAGCTGTTGGCCGGTGCCGATGCGGTACAGGTTGTTTCGTCGCTTTACAAACACGGAATTGAGTCGATTGAAGATATGCTGGAAGAGATGAAAGCATGGATGGAAAAACACGGTTACGAAAAAATTGACGATTTCAAAGGAAAAATGAGCCAGGTTAACAGCCCCAACCCCGCCGAATACGAAAGAGTTCAGTTTATGCGCTATTTCGAAGGTAAAAAGTATAACCTCGGATAATCAAAAAAATTAATTATATGCAACCGTTAACATTTAATCAAAAACTGGGAAGGTTTATAGTCAACTGGGTTTTCCTTATGTTGTTATGGATCATGTTTACCAGTTCGTTTGCTGCTCATGAATTGCTTGTGGGTGCGTTGGTAACCATGCTTATGTCGTACCTCGGCATTCGCCTGTTTACCTGTTGTAATCTCTCTATTTTAAGTCCGGTTAAAATTTTCTGGATGGTTTATTACCTCGGTGTATTTATAAAAGCGTTGATTGTGGCAAACTTCGATGTTGCCAGGAGAGTTGTTTCTCCTTCGCTTCCCATTAATCCGGGTATTGTTAAGTTTAAAACCAAACTGACTACCAATTTTTCAAAAATGGTTTTGGCCAACAGCATTACCCTTACACCTGGAACCCTTTCCATTGATGTAATTGATGACACCTTTTATATTCACTGGATTGATGTACAGACTACCGATCCGGAAAAGGCTTTTACGGAAATAGCAGAATCATTTGAAAAAGTTTTATTAAAAATATTTTAATGATGACATACATTATTTATATAGCATTTATGCTGATGGGTTTGGGCATGATCATGTCGGCCATCCGGTTTGCCAAAGGTCCTACGGCGGCTGACAGGGTAGTGGCACTTGACACATTAACCACCATCGGTGTATCGGCTCTTGTACTGCTTGCATATGTGTTTCAGCGTTTTATTTACGTTGATGTGGCATTGGTTTATGCGGTACTCGGCTTTATCGGAGTTATTGTAATTGCAAGATATTTGGAGGGCGCGTTATGAGTATTATGGAAATTATCGCTGCCGTATTAATTATTACGGGTAGTATATTTTTGTTCCTCGGTGCATTGGGTATCTATCGTATGCCCGATGTTTTTAACCGGTTACAAGCGGGTACCAAAGCCACAACGCTGGGTGCCATGAGCCTGATTCTCGGTGTTGGGTTTTTAGAATCTTCCTGGATGCTGAAAAGTCTGGTATTGATCATTTTTATTGCTTATTCCAACCCCATTAGTTCTCATGCGCTGGCACGTGCAACTTACCGCAGGGGAAATTTGCCGCTTATTTTAAGCAAGGATAAGGAAAATATGGATGCTTATCAGGAAGTTGTATCACAAGAAAAAGAAAAGGAGGACAAAAAATGATAGCATTTATTTTAATAGTATTACTGCTTGTTTTAATGCTGGCAGCCGCTGTTTATGCCATTGTTCAAAAAGACCTGCTTTATGCGGTTATTGCCACGGGAATAATCAGTTTGGTATTGTCCATTCTTTTCTACATGCTTCAGGCACCCGATGTGGCACTTACCGAAGCGGCCATCGGGGTGGCACTTACCACCATTATTTTCGTTATTACCATCCGCAACACCGTTCGCATGGAAGATGAAAGCGATAGAGATAAAAACATAAAATCGACAACAAAATGAAGAAAGTTCTGGTAATATTGTTGCTGGCGGTAGTAGGGTTTTATATTTCCGAAACCTTTTTTGACATCGGGTTCGGAAATACTCATTTCGTTCAAAACGATCAGATAAAACCCGTTAAAGACACCTATTTGCAACAAACGGTTCAAACATTAAAAGTTTCCAATACGGTAACAAGTATTGTGGTAAACTTCAGAGGATTTGATACACTTGGAGAGGTAACGGTACTTTTTTTATCGGTAACCGCTCTTGGTAGTATTCTATATAAAAGACGGCACCATGTGGGTGAGCGTTCGGTTTTGTTCTCGGCAAGTAGTATTGTTACTTCCGGTTCAAAACTGTTGTTCCCTGCCATTGTTTTACTGGGTACATACGTTTTTATTCACGGTCATTTATCACCCGGCGGAGGTTTCCAGGGAGGTGTAATCATTGCCACAGGATTTCTGTTGATGTTGCTGGCTTACGAAAACTATTCGGTAAGCCATACCAACCTTGCCGTTATCGAATCGCTGGCGGGTATCACCTTTGCAGGTGTGGGTTTGCTTGGATTTATGAACGGAGGTACCTTTTTACAGAACTTCCTTCCCGGCGGTGTGCTGAACGATTTGTTTAGCGGCGGAGTTATCCCGATAATTTATATTGCCGTTGGTTTTAAAGTGGCAGCCGAGCTTACCGGTGTTATTTACACAGTATTAAACGAGAAAGGAGAATACAATGGATAGCACATATTTTCAATATTTAGATTATGCCATTTACGGTTCGTCTGTTTTGATAATACTGATAGGATTGTACGGAGCGCTGGTTAAAAAGTCGTTGCTTAAGGTTGTTATCGGATTGTCAATTATGGAAGCGGGAGTTAACCTTTTATTTGTGGCACTGGGCTACTTAAAAGGAGGAACCGCCCCGATATTTTCACCCAAAGGAATTGAAATGGCCGATCAGGGTACAAAAATGGTTGACCCCGTGCCACAGGCACTGGTGCTTACTGCCATTGTAATCGGCTTTGGTGTTACAGCCGTTGCGCTGTCGCTTGTAATTCGCCTTTGGAGACATCATCATACATTATCTATTGATCAAATAAAGAATTTAAAATGGTAGGAACTCCGGTTTTATTTATTGCAATACCCCTTTTGGCGGCTTTTATGATTCCGCTGTTTGGGATGGTATGGAAAGAGTCGGTGAGGATTGTACCGGGACTGGTACTGGCTTACCTGTTAATATTGGCCATAAACCTGTTGAATTACGTTACCGTTAACGGTCCCATTGTTGAAGTTATTGCCGGTTGGGCTCCGCCTTTTGGAATCAACCTGGTATTTAATGCCTTTTCGGGATTTTTAACCACGTTAATGGTGTTTATGGGACTGTTGGTTTGGCTGTACAGCTATCGCTTTAAAAGCAATGTTGAGTACGAACCGGCACGTAAATATTTTCTGTTGCTTATGATGCTTGTTACCGGTTCGTTGGGAATCGTGTTAACGGGTGATATATTCAACATGTTCGTATTTATTGAAATTGTAGGTATTTCGGGTTATGCGTTAACGGCATTTTATACCGGACGCGACAGTGCGGAAGCCTCTTTTAAATATTTAATGATGGGCTCCATTGCATCGGTACTGTTGCTGTTGGCCATTATGATTATCTATTCGCAACTGGGAACCCTTAATATGGCAGACATTGCCTCGAAGATTCATTTGATGGATCCTAAATACAAGGTTGCTTCCTTTATTCTGTTTGTGGTGGCCCTCGGCATCGAAGCCGAAGTTTTCCCGCTTAACGGATGGGCTCCCGATGCTTATTCCGAAGCGCCCGGCCCTGTGGGTGCGGCTTTTTCGGGTATCGTTGTTAAAGCGGCCGTTTATGCCCTTATCCGTTACACTTACACCATTTTTGATTTGTCGGGTGCTTTCGACCTGCTTATTATGATTGGTTTAATTACCCTGGTAATTGCCGAGGTGGCAGCCATCCGTCAGGAAAAACTGAAACGAATGCTGGCCTATTCTTCCATCGGGCAGATGGGGCTTGTGTTTGTGGCGTTCGGTATCAATACAAGTGCGGGTGTTTTTGCAGCACTGTTTATCATGCTGAACCACGCCATCATTAAACCGTTGCTATTCTTTTCGGGAAGTTATCTTGTATATCATTCCAAAAAGAAATTTATTGCCGACGTGGACGGTATGGGCAAGCTGGCACCGTTTACCTCCATTTTGTTTACACTGGGAGCCTTCTCTATTGTGGGATTGCCGCCCTTTGCAGGATTTTGGAGTAAGTTGTCGTTTCTCGTAGCTGCCGCCAACAGCAATATGATACTTATCATTGCTTTGATTCTGGTAGTAAGTGTTGTGGAAATTGTTTATTACATGCGTGTGGTAAACCGAATTTTCTTCTTTAAACGCAGCAGCAGCCTTTTGGCACGCCGTCCTACTCCCAACGCATACATCGTAATGACGGTTTTGGGACTGGCAATTTTACTTATCGGTTTCTATCCCGACAGTGTTTCCGGCTATTTGCATAATGCTGCCAACAGCCTGTTCGATAAGTCACAGTATATTCACAGTGTGTTAACAGCAACAATACAATAGGAGGGTTAAGAAATGGATATGTTAACATTAATTTTAGTTATATTTTTAGGTGGAGCCATTGTTACCTGGTTGGGTAATAAAGTAAATACCGTAGTTGGCGATTTATTATTTCTCGCTGCCATCATCATTCCTGCCGGAATGTTTTTCACGGGTATCTCCGCCGGTACCTTTACCTCATTAAATGTATTGGGGCTTTCGTTAACCTGGGGGCTTTCGCCTTTGAGTTATCTTTTCTCGCTTATTGTTGTGGGTCTTGGAATACTTGCAGCAATTTATGCCGTTCCGTTTATGAACGGAAAAGATAAAAAGGGAGCCTTTTACTTTAACTTTATCCTTTCCATCATGTCGATGCTGGGTATTCTGGTAAGTAAAGACTGGATTTCATTCTTTATTTTCTGGGAAATTATGACCTGGTCGTCGTACCTCATGGTGATTATTAACGGTAAAGAGGTTCAAAAAGTTGGTATCAAATATTTTGTTTTCTCAGCAATTGGCGCGTACGCCATGCTGATGGCAATGGTTATTTTGAACAGTCAGCTGGGCAGTTTTATGCTTGCCGACAGTTTCAATAACTTTCAGCATCTCAGTTCCTTTAATCAAATATTAATTCCCATTTTATTGCTTGTTGCCTTTGGTGTAAAAAGTGCCATGATGCCGTTGCATGTATGGGCACCCGGAGCTTATGGCAATGCACCCATGGCCTATACAAGTGTTTTTTCGGGTGCTCTATCAAAAATGGGTATTTACGGAATGGTACTGGTTATGGTTACCATGATCAGTCAACTGCCCGACGGCTCCATGTTCAGGAACGTGATTGCCTGGCTGGGAGGTTTTACGGCAGCTGCCGCAACCCTTTGGGCCATTACACAGGACGACGGTAAAAAACTGCTTGCCTGGTCGTCGGTAGGGCAGATGGGATACATCATTGTGGGTGTGGCCATAGGTACTCCGCTTGCCATGCTGGCTGCACTGTTTCTTGTTGTGGTTCATGCCATGTTTAAAGGAAGCCTGTTCATGGTGGTTGGAGCCATCGAAAAACAAACCGGCACAACCGATTTTAAAGAGGTAAACGGTTTGATAAGGAAAATGCCCTTGACTTTTATCTCGGCACTTATCTCCATCATTGCCCTGGCCGGTATTCCTCCTTTGGCAGGATTTGTATCTAAATGGATGCTTTATGAAGCGCTGATTCAAAATCACAATTATATTTTGGTAATCCTCCTTTTCTTTGCCTCAACGGCAGGATTTTTATACAGTTACAAATTTTTACACGGTTATTTCCTCGGACAGGAAGAGCCGGAGTGGGATCATGTAAAAGAGGCACCAATCGGAATGGTTGTTCCTATGCTTATCCTGGCATTGGGTACATTCGTTCTCGGTACATGGCCGCAGTTGCTCTTTAAACCCATTGATGCAGCCTTACAATATGCAGGTTATACATCAACTAATGGTTCGTTATGGGCCGATTCGGTATTGTTCTCGCAATGGGGCGACGTGGTAATGTTGCAGCCTATACTTTACGCAATAATTGCCGTTTTTGTCTTTTTTGCCATTTTCCTCTTTATAAAAGGGAAGAAAGGATCGACACGTTATGTTTCAACCAAGGATATCAGTACTTCGGGTGAAATACCAAAAGAGTGGGAAAACCTTACTTTCAAGGTTAATTTCATGCAACCTTTTGAACGTGCTATCGAGCCTTTCCTGAAAAGACAAATCGATAAATATTATACGGCTTTCGGAAAAGGTTTGGAAGCATTGTTTGAATTTACAAGAAGAATATACACAGGTAATGGTCAAACCTATGCCATTTATGCTGTTATTTTTCTGGCATTGTTGCTGCTGTTTAAAAACAATTTGTTCGGATAAAAAAATTATAGATAAATGGAACATATATTATTAAAGGTTTTAGGGGCAATGGCCACTTTTGTTCTCGCTTTTGTAGTGGGGATGACCTATGGAGGAATTGTGCGAAAAGTTACGGCAAGAGTACACAACCGTGTGGGGCCTCCTTTTTATCAAAATTTTATTGATGCCTTTAAACTCTATTCAAAAACATCTGCCATTCATCACGGTGCCATGCACTATCTGGGGCCTGCTTTTTTAATGGTCTCTTCGATTGTGTCATTAATGATTGTTCCGGTTTTAATACCGGGAGGCGATTCGTGGTACAACACATGGTTTAACAATATGAACGGCGGTGGCGACCTGGTTTTCCTGATTTATATTATGACCTTTGGTCCGTTGGGAATGGCCATGGGAGCCGGACAAACCGGTAACCCCAACTCATCCATCGGTGTAACCCGTGGTTTAAGTCAAATGGTAGGTTTTGAGATACCGTGGGTTATGGCCCTTGTTGCATTGATGTTGCAATATCAAACAACCTCTATTTTGGATTTTATAAATATTCAACAGCAAACCGGTACCTGGCTTATGTTTAGCAATCCGTTTGCATTTATTGCAGCGGTACTGGCCATGTTGGGTATGTTCAGATATTCGCCGTTTGATATTGTAGGAGCTCCTTCGGAGCTGGCTTCGGGACCTGTTTCCGAAAACGGTGGTAAATTCCTGTTTACCATGATGTCGTCGGGTTCGGTTTTCTCGTTTGTAAAACTTACCCTGTATGTCGATATTTTTATGGGCGGAGCCGAAAACCTTGTTATTTTAGTTATTAAAACATTTGCACTCTATATGATTCCCGTATTATATGGTATCGTAAGTCCGCGCTATCGTACCGAGCAGGCCGTCAGGTTCTTTTGGGGATGGCCTACATTCATCGGGTTACTTGCCATATTATACGCTGTTATATTTTAAAAATTAATGAGTAATGTATAACGATAAAAATTCACAAAAAATAGTAGATATTATCCAGAACTGGGCGCGTAAGCACTCCATCTGGGTACTGGCTTACGGAACGGGATGTGGTGCCATTGAGATTGCCCCTACTATGACCTCAAGATATGACGCTGAGCGTTTGGGAATCAGGGGTGCTGCCACACCACGTCAGGCCGACGTACTTTTGGTTACCGGCTATCTTACCGTTAAAACCGTAAAACGTGTTGTAAGGGTTTACGAACAAATGCAAAGCCCCAAATATATCATAGGGTTTGGTTCGTGTACCATCAATGGTGGTATGTATTACGATTCGTATAACACCATCAACCTGCTCGACAGGTATATTCCGGTTGATGTTTACATTAACGGATGTATGCCCCGTCCCGAAGCGGTTATTCAGGGGTTTGTTAAACTTCAGCAACTGATTGCCGAAGGAAAAGCCAACGGTGCTCAAAAATACCTCGATAACCTTGAGTGGTACAAAGAAAATCAGCGTAAAATTGCACCCAAGTGGATTGCAAAAGCTCCTGATTATAACTGGTAACTAACGATTAATAAAGAGTTATGAAAGAGATAAAAGATAAAATGATTGAACAGATCAAAGCAGCGTTTCCCGAAGCGGTAAACAAAGACTTTGACGACAATCGTTTGGATTTTACAGTAAAAAAAGAGACCGTTTCTTCGATACTTTTTTATCTGAAAGAGGAAATGGGATTCAGACACCTCTCGCATATTGCCTATGTTGACTGGATTGAAGAGGGCAAGTTTGAGCTGGTTTATATCCTTTGGTCTCCTGCCGATAAAGTAAAACTGTTTGTACATACCCGCATCGACCGCGAAAATCCGGTTATGGATAACATTGATATGATTTGGCGACAAGCCAATACTTACGAAAGAGAGATGAGAGAGATGCTCGGTATTGAGTTTCCGGGTTTGGTTGCTCCCGATGAGTTTATCCTCGAAGATTGGGAAGACCTCCCTCCGTTCCGCCGGGATTTTGACACGCTGGAATATGTTAACAGAACTTTCTGGCACCGTCCCGGAAGGGAAGATGCTCAGGATGTTCGTGAAACAATTGCCGGACGTTCGGGTGAAGATATTCCTGATTTTGCACAAAAATACTCCAGATAGTTATGAGAGAAAAGGCAACAACAATATATTTAGGACCTCAGCACCCCGGTATTACCGGAAATATGATGGTGCGTTTGAAAGTAATTGGCGATACCATCGTTAGTGCTCAAACCGAGGTGGGCTATCTGCACAGAGCCTTCGAAAAATTGCAGGAAAGACGTAACTGGCTTAACAGTTTTACCCTGATGTGCCGTTTCTGCGTACCGGAAACCGACCCCATGGAAAACCTTTATGCCCGTGCCGTCGAAAAACTTGATAACATTGAAGTTCCCGAAAGAGCAAAATATATCCGTGTGATGGTGCTCGAACTGGCCCGTATTGCCACACAGCTGATGTGGTATGCCGGACAAAACGGTTCGCTGGGACTTTATACCATGGGTCAGTGGTCGATTGGTGACAGGGATTACATCCTCGATCTTTTTGAAGAGCTTACCGGTGGCCGCGTTTATCATATGTACCAGTGGCCGGGTGGTGTTCGTCGCGACCTGCCGGAAGGATTTGAAGACAAGGTGCTTAATACTATGGATTATCTGGAAAAAAGGCTGAAAGATTATGATGATCTGATGTTTGCCAATGCCATTTTCCAGAAAAGAACCCAGGGAATAGGAATCGTACCCAAAGAGGATATTATTGAACATGGTGTGGTAGGCCCCGTACTTCGCGGTGCAGGTATCAGAAGTGATATCCGTATCGACGAGCCTTACGAGGTTTATGACAAACTGGATTTTGAAATTCCTACCGAAGAGGGTAGCGATATTTGGTCCAGAGCATTGGTACGTCGTGCCGAGGTTCGTCAGTCGATACGTATTATCCGTCAGGTACTCGATCAAATGCCGAAAGGAGAAATTACGGCTAAAATTCCAAACCCCATGAAATGGCGTATCCCCAAAGGCGATGCTTATGTACGTGCCGAATCGGGTCGCGGTGAAGTTGGCTACTATGTTGCTTCCGACGGCAGCATACATCCCCGCAGAGCTCACCTCAGAGGTGCAGCTTATGTACATGCCATCACTTTACTTGAAAGTGTATTACCCGGTCAGAATATTGCAGACGTTTCGGCTATTATGAACAGCCTCGGAAC
>CAYNVN010000134.1:0-10813 GCA_964400655.1 uncultured Lentimicrobiaceae bacterium | reverse complement strand
TCCCAAAAGCTCCTGAAGTAAATAAAACAGAGCCATTGGTATCCGACACAATATTTGCAGTAGTTGAAAAAATGCCTGAATTTCCCGGAGGTAAAAAGGCTTTAATGAATTATTTGAAAGAAAACATTCATTATCCCGAACGGGCCAAAAAAGAGGGCATTCATGGAAGAGTAATTGTTAATTTCATTGTTGAGAAAGACGGCAGTATATCAGGTGTTAAAATTTTGAGAGGTATAGGACACGGCTGCGACGAAGAGACTGTCAGAGTAGTTAGAGCTATGCCCAAATGGGTTCCGGGCGAACAACGGGGACAAAAGGTCAGGGTCAGTTTTAACCTTCCCGTTAAATATATATCAGACTAAACATCAGAACAACCTTGCACAAAACCACTTTCGTCAGAGAGTGGTTTTTTTTACAAAATATTAAAAAAGTGTAGCTTCGCCCCATGAAAACCAAATTTCATCTGGCACTCCCCATTCTTAACGAACTGGAAAATCTTCCTGATTTTCTTAACGATTTAAGACAACAGGATAACCAAAACTTTATCCTGTGGGTTTGTGTAAACCATTACGAACACTGGCGTAACATACCTGAAAAACAAAAGCAAATTAATAACAACGAAAAAAGCCTTACCTATCTCAAATCCATCGATGATATAGAGATTCGTATTATTGACAAAGCTTCTCAGGGTAAAGGGTGGCCTCGTAAAAAAGGCGGTGTGGGTTGGGCACGAAAAACATTGATGGATGCCATTGCTTCCGAAGCGGAAAACCACAACCTGATTATCTCCATGGATGCCGACACACGGTATCCTGAAAACTACCTGACCGCCATCGGTAATACTTTTTCAGGTAATCCGGCAGCAACAGGCCTTTCTGTTCCCTATTATCACAGGTTATGCAACAACGAAGAAAACAACCGCCTCATTCTTCGCTACGAAATATACATGCGAAATTATGCACTGAACATGTTACGCATCGGTAATCCGTATGCCTTTTCGGCACTGGGGTCGGCCATGGCTTTTCCCGTTTGGGCTTATAAAAAGGTGGGCGGATTAACACCGGTAATCAGCGGCGAAGATTTTTATTTTCTTCAGAAACTGGTTAAAAACGGGCTCGTTTTGTTTTGGACCGATACGATAGCCAAACCCTCTCCCCGCCTCTCCGACCGGGTAGTTTTCGGCACGGGCCCTGCGCTTATAAAAGGCAATTCGGGCGACTGGAGCTCCTATCCAATCTACCATCACACGCTATTTGAAAAAATAAAAGAAACATTCGATCTGTTTCCGGTTCTGTTTGAAAAGGATGTTCCCGCACCAATGGATGATTTCTTTAAAGAGCAGTTCAAAGAAGAGAACATCTGGAAGCCGTTACGCAATAATTTTAAAGACCAAAAAAACTTTATCCGGGCGTGTATTAATAAGGTTGACGGATTACGCATTTTGCAGTATCTGCGAAAACAACAGGAATCAACGTTTCCGGATAACAATAAAAACCTTGTGGATTTTCTTTTTTCGTTTTACAACCGTAAAATGGACGAATCATTTAAAAAACATTTTAAAGATTTTGATTTTGACGGAGCAGCACTCTGCTTTTTGGATTTAATACGGGATTTTATGTTTGAACAGGAAATGAAATTAAGAAAGGAACACGACAAAAGTGATATTTGAACAACAAATCATACACTAAGGTTGTCAAACAAAACCGAACATATTAATCACAGTTTATGAAAAAATTAGTCCTTCTCTTCATGTTAGCACCCCTGTTGCTGATTTCGCAAAACAATCATTCTGCCGATACGGTATTTAAGCAAAAGATGCAGTGGTTTAAAGATGCCAAACTGGGCATATTTATCCATTGGGGTATTTATGCCGTGAACGGTATCGGTGAATCGTGGTCGTTTTATAACGGACAAATATCACACACAGACTACCTGAAACAAACCAAAGGCTTTACCGCCGAAAACTACGACCCGGAATATTGGGCGGAACTCATCAAAGAGAGTGGTGCAAAATATTCGGTCATCACCTCAAAACATCACGACGGATTTACACTGTGGGATACCAGATACGGAAAACTTAACGTCATAAAAAAAACGCCGGCCAAACGCGACGTACTCACTCCCTTTGTAAATGCACTGCGCAAAAACAACATTAAAGCGGGACTCTATTTTTCTCTTATCGACTGGTCGTACAAAGATTATCCGGGTTTTTTACGCGACTCTTCCCGATACAAAATTAAAGACAACCCCAAACGCTGGCAAAAGTTTTTAAATTATTATCAGGGTCAGTTAAAAGAGCTGGCCGTAAATTACAATCCCGATTTATGGTGGTTTGACGGCGACTGGGAACACAGCGCCGACGAGTGGCAGGCAGCAAAAATCAGGAAAATGTTATTAAGCATAAACCCCGATGCAATTATCAACTCCAGATTACAGGGACACGGAGATTATGCCACGCCCGAAATCGGCATACCTGTTCACCGTCCCAAAACCCCCTATTGGGAATTGTGTATGACCACCAACGATTCGTGGGGATACCAGCCGCAAGATTCAGCCTACAAAACCCCACAGGAGGTACTGGATATTTTTGTTGACTGTATCAGCAAAGGCGGAAACCTTTTATTGGATATCGGCCCCAAAGCCGACGGAACCATTCCCGACGAACAGGTTCACATCCTTAAAGAAATAGGAAAATGGAATAAAAAACATAGCGAAGCGGTTTACGCTACCCTTGCCGGTATTCCGTACGATTATTATTACGGGCCAACAGCCCTGTCAAAAGACAGCACCACCCTCTACCTTTATGTGCGCGATATTCCAAAAGACAATCAAATTGTTTTAAAAGGCATCTCCAATAAAATTAAAAACATCCGCATCGTTGGAACCAACACCCCTTTAAAACATAAAATCCTGACAAAAGTTTCGTGGAACGATTATCCGGGCCTGCTATATGTAAACATACCGGAAAAAGAAATTGACCCGTACTACACAGTGGTTGCCATCGACCTGGAAGGGAAAATTAATTTGTACAAAAAATAGACAAAAAAAACCGCTCTTCTTACGAAAAGCGGTTACAATCTTTTACTGATTTACCAATCAGTTTAACAGAACGTTTGAGGTACCCGATTTTGTTTTAAAAACCGAAAGGGCTGCAGCATAGGCCATAATAAAGTTAATGGTTTCTTTTGACGGCCGGCATACATTAATGCCTTTTCTTACGTTTCGGTTCCCGGTATTGTTCTGAATTTTTCCTGGAGTAAAGGGTTTTTGCATAGGCAAACAAATTAATTATTTAAATGCTTTAAAAAACAAACGGCCGTACAATAATATTTATTATACGGCCGCTAAAAAAAATAGATTAATTTATCATATTCCTAAACCGTTAATATCACTTTTTTCTCCTCAATCATCTTTCTCATATTGATAAGTGCGTAACGCATACGCCCCAATGCCGTGTTAATGCTTACGTCTGTTTGTTCTGCAATATCTTTAAAACTCATTCCTGCATAACATCGCATATACAACACCTCTCGCTGATCTTCGGGTAAATTGTCCATCAGTTTTTTTACGTCGGAATGTATCTGATTGATTACCATTTTTTCCTCCACCGATTCGTCAGCGATAAAAAGATTATCGAAAACATCCGATTCGTCGTAACGATTATCAACGTAAGCTACTTTTTTCGACTTGCGAAAATGGTCGATTACCAGATTATGGGCAATGCGCATGGCCCACTGTATAAATTTCCCTTCATCCTTATAACGACCGCTTTTCAGAGTATTAATCACTTTTATAAAAGTTTCCTGAAAAATATCATCAGCCAGTTGCCGGTCTTTTACAAGCATAAAGATGTATGAGAACAGGCGGCTTTCGTACTTCTTGATTAATTTCTGGAGGCTTGACAGGTTACCTTCGAGATAACTTCTGATCAGATCCTTCTCTGAGGATAAATCAGCATTTTTCATATCTTACTATGTTAATGGTTACTTACAAAGTAGATATTTTCCCGATAGGTGTCCTCCTTAATTTTTGGTGTGAAACAATTATTGTTTTGTAAATGCAAATATATGTTAAAATCATTCATAAGCAAATATATTTCTAATTTTGTTCAATATTCTTGAAAAAATAAATGATCTACGATATAGCAGGGGTTAGTCCCAAACATTTTATCATCATAAAAAAGGCGAGGGTAAACAACCTGAAAAACCTTTCGGTTGCCATACCCCGGAAGAAGCTGGTTGTTATTACCGGACTTTCGGGTTCCGGAAAATCATCGTTGGCTTTTGACACGCTTTATGCCGAAGGCCAGCGACGGTATGTGGAAAGCTTAAGCTCATATGCCAGGCAGTTTCTGGGAAAAACCGACAAACCCGAAGTTGACTCCATTACCGGCATTGCCCCCGCCATTGCCATCGAACAAAAAGTAAAAACCCATAATCCGCGGTCAACCGTTGGCACCTCAACCGAGGTTTACGAATACATCAAGCTGCTTTTTGCCCGCATAGGCAAAACGTTTTCGCCGGTTTCGGGACGAGTGGTTAAACGCGATTCGGTTACCGATGTTACCGAATACCTGCTGAACCTGCCCGCAGATACACAGGTTTTAATTATTTCACCGCTTGTTATTTCGCAAAACAGAAAAGCGGAACAACAACTTCAAATTTTACTGCAACAGGGGTTTAGTCGCGTTAAATACCAAAACCGAATCGTCCGTATTGAAGAGTTGCTGGAAACGGAAAAAAACATCGATGCCAAAGCCTGTTTTCTGGTTATCGACAGGGTTCGTATCGACAGCAGCGACCACGACCTTCCTGCACGCATAGCCGATTCGGTACAAACGGCGTTTTACGAAGGAAACGGCTACTGTTTGGTTACCTTTAAAGAGAATGACAAAGAAAAAACCATCGACTTTTCCAATAAATTTGAATTGGACGGTATCAGGTTTGAAGAACCTTCGGTAAACATGTTCACTTTTAACAACCCGTACGGTGCCTGCAAAACCTGTGGCGGATTCGGTACGGTAATAGGTATCGACGAAAACCAGGTTATTCCAAACAAAAACCTGTCGGTTTTTGAAGGTGCTGTTGCCTGCTGGAAAGGCGAAAAAATGGGGGCGTATAAAAATATGCTGGTCAATTCGGCTTACAAGTTCGATTTTCCCATACATAAACCCTATTCCGAACTTACCGACGAGCAAAAAGAGCTGCTATGGAACGGCAACGAATATTTTGAAGGGATAAACGATTTCTTTAAAATGGTGGAAGAGAACAGCTACAAAATTCAGTACCGGGTTATGATGTCGCGCTATCGCGGCAAAACCAAATGCCCCGATTGCAAAGGCACCCGTCTGCGTAAAGATGCAACATGGGTTAAAGTTGCCGGCAAATCGGTTACCGACATTGTAAATATGGAACTGGAACAGGCGCTGGACTTTTTTGAAACCATTGAACTGAACGAACACGACCATTCGGTTGCCAAACGGCTGCTTACCGAAATTGTTAACCGCCTGCGGTTTTTAAACGATGTGGGACTGGGATATCTTACCATGAACCGCTTATCCAACACCCTTTCGGGCGGCGAGTCGCAACGCATCAACCTGGCCACTTCGCTGGGAAGCAGCCTTACGGGTTCCATGTATATTCTTGACGAACCGAGCATCGGTCTCCACCCAAAAGATACCGACAGACTGATAAAGGTACTGAAACGGCTGAGGGATATCGGCAACTCGGTAATTGTGGTTGAACACGATGAGGAGATCATCAAAGCTTCCGACGAAATCATCGACATCGGCCCCCATGCAGGAGAACACGGCGGAGAGCTAATTTTTCAGGGAACCTTCGACGAATTGAAAAACAACAAAACAAGTTACACGGCGCGATATCTTGTTCACGACCTTTCCATTCCCGTTCCTGCCACACGCCGTAAATGGCGAAATTTTATCGAAATAAAAGGAGCCTCGGAACATAATCTTAAAAACATTGATGTTAAAATTCCGCTGAACACCCTAACCGTAATAACCGGTGTAAGCGGATCGGGCAAGTCAACACTTGTTAAAAACATATTGTACCCTGCCATGAAAAAAAGGCTTGGCGAATATGGCAACAACACGGGAAGTTACAGCGAAATTTCGGGCGACCTCAACGCCGTTAAAGCGCTGGAATACATCGACCAAAACCCCATAGGCCGTTCATCGCGATCCAATCCGGCCACCTATTTAAAAGCATACGACGACATAAGGCAACTGTTTTCGGTTCAGCCGCTGGCCAAACTGCGCGGACTTAAACCCGGAACCTTTTCGTTTAACATACCGGGAGGCCGCTGCGAGCAGTGCGAAGGCGAAGGAGTTATCAGGGTTGAGATGCAGTTTATGGCCGATATTTTTTTAAAATGCGAAGCATGTCACGGCAAACGTTTTAAAGAAGAGGTGCTGGAAATAAAGTACAAAGACAAAAATATTGCCGATATTCTGGAGATGACGGTATCCGAAGCCCTCACCTTTTTCGGAGAGGGAAAACCGGGAGCAACGGAAAAAAAGATCATCGAAAAACTCAAGCCGCTTGAAGAAACCGGGTTGGGATATTTACGGCTGGGACAACCCTCCAACACGCTTTCGGGCGGTGAAGCCCAACGGGTTAAACTGGCATTTTTCCTTTCAAAAGGGCAAACCGAAAAACCAACCCTCTTTATTTTCGACGAACCTACCACCGGACTACACTTTCACGACATTCACAAACTGCTTCATGCCTTTAACGCACTTATCGAAAACGGACACAGCGTGGTTGTTATCGAACACAACAGCGATATAATAAAATCAGCCGACTGGCTTATCGACCTGGGCCCTGGAGGAGGAAAAGAGGGAGGCAAACTGATTTTTGAAGGAACACCAGAAGATATTGTAAAGTGCAATAAATCATTTACCGGACAATATTTAAAGCACAAACTTAACGGTTAAAAAGCAAAAAAGAACAGTAAAAATAATGTCTCGAATGTGGTGTGTTGCGGATTTGGATTATTAATTTTCATTTTAAGCAGGGTTTCAGTCTTTCTTTTGAAATTACTCTTTCTATTGCTTTGTGTTCCATTTATTTTATACCTTTGCAACGCAGTCCCGGTATTTCCTCTCCCAGTCTTTTTGCTGGTGAAGAAGCCGGGTTCTTTGTTTTTACACTTGTCTTGTCAAAAGTAATATTCATTTTTCTTTTTTCTTCATAATTTCATTTTTCTTTATTGATGGCAACTAATTATTATCTTTATTGTCTTTAGCTTAGTTACACTTAATCCTGTTATTACTTTTAAATTAAGAACCGGTATTTTGAAAACAGACATCCTGAAAAGTAAAATCGTTTTATTGACAGCCATACTACTGATGATGATAAGTATGGATTGTTTTGCCCAGGATGAACCCGGTGCCACAAAGGCGGAAGGTTACGTTATAGATGACCTTACAGGCAAACCGCTTCCGTTTGTAAATATCTTTTTTAAAAATTCATCCGTTGGCACCACCTCCGACCTCGAGGGCAGGTACAAAATAAGAACGCGTGAACATTACGACACCCTTGTTTTTTCGATGATTGGTTATCATCAAACAAAAGTTTACGTGGAGAAAGGTAAAAAATACCGGTTAATCATCAGACTTAAAGAAGACTCGGAAACACTGGACGAAGTGGTGATTACACCCGACGAAAATCCGGCTCATGTTATTTTGCGAAACATCATTAAAAACAAGCCCAAAAACAATCCCGAAAAATTCAAACAATTCAACTGCCGCACCTATACCGTCCTTGATGCCACCCTGACCAATGCCACCGAAAAAACACTCAAACTACTTATTCCCAAGCCACTTATCAAAACCCTTCCGTTTATTACCGATACTGCCGGCAGGCAGGTGTTGCCCTTTTATGTTTCGGAAAAAGTGGCCGATAATTATATCGACAGGGTAAAAGACACCACACAAACCGTGGTAATAGCAAAAAGGGTTAAAGGAATTGTCGGTCTCGACGATCTGGACATTGAAGGTTACGAAAACTCGTTAAGTGCCGAAATGAATTTCTATAAAAACTACGTTGACCTGTTTGGACACACCTTTATTAGTCCGCTGGCAAGAAACGGCTTGGTACTTTACAAGTACTACCTTGAAGACAGCACCACCCTTAACGGAAAAACTTATTACACCATCAGGTTTGTACCGAAAGACAAAAAAGACCTTGCTTTTACCGGAGACTTTACGGTAATAAAAGGATTATGGGCCATCACATCCATCAATGCCACCCTGCCAAAATCGGCCAACATAAATTACATCAACCGTTTTAAGGTAACGTTTGACTTTAAATTTATTAACGACTCCACGCTATTCTTTAAAAGCAACCATCTGGAAGCATCTTTTCACTATTTCAAGGTAAAAGATGAAAGCAAAACCGCAATGATAGAGGTGTCAAAAACCACCGAATATTCACACATCCGCATTGGCAGCAATGCAAAACCCCTGCCCGACTCCTCTCAAATTTTACAACCTGAAGTTTCTGCCGCCGATTCAAACTTTATTGCCTATCGGAGCAAAAACACAAATGCGGTAATCAATAAATCTTCTGCCGTTATTGATTCAACCAATAATATCTGGTGGATGAAAATCGCAAAAAAAACGGTCAATATGTTCATTACCGGCTACTTTAATGTGGGAAAAATCGATATAGGCCCCTATCTGGGTACCTTCCAGACAAACACCATCGAAGGAACCCGTATTAACGCAGGGTTACGAACTTCCGAAGATTTTAATCCTCATTACAGCGTGGGCGGATTTTTAGGTTACGGTTTTGGCGATAAAGAGTGGAAATATTCCCTTTACGGACGGTATAAGTTCAAATCGAAACATCGCACCATTATTGGCGGAGGATACATTAAAGACCTGTTTCTTTTTGGCGTATTCGGGCACATCAATCTTATTAAAGAAAACATGCTCACCACCGGTGAAGACAGTTTTATTGCCTCCATATTTAAAAGGCATGAAAGCGACAGGCGGGCAATGTTTTACCGGACAACACTCTTTTTTGAAAAAGAATGGAGACGCGGATTCGCCACCTTTTTTACTTACAACTACGATGAAATCAGACAGGGCGTATATGTACCCTTTATTCACAACAACCAGCCGGTAAATTACATCTACAACAACTCATTTAGCTTACGTTTACGGTTTTCGTGGAAAGAGAATATTTCCGACCGCTTTTTACGACGCTACTATCTCACCACGTTTTACCCCATCATCAATTTTGTTACCACCGCAGGTTTTTATAACGTTGCCCGGTACAAATCCAACTATTTCAAATTCCATTTAACCGTAAAACAAACGGTTCCGGTTGGGTTTATGCGGCTAAAATATGTTTTTGAAGCGGGATATATTATAGGAAAGGTACCCTTTCCCATGCTTGCCATCATCAGGGGAAACGACTCGTACGGTTATACAAAGTATCGTTTCAACCTGCTCAACAATGCTACTGCCGCCCTCGACCGATATGCAGGCATAATGGTGGAACATCATTTTAACGGGCTGCTGCTTAACAAAATACCGGTTATCAACAAACTTAATGTACGATTGGTGGTTTCGGCTAAATATTTCCTTGGAACATTAAGCGACAAGCACGAAGAGGTACTGGAATACCCATGGAACATGGATGTGCCCGGAAACCAATATCTTGAAATCGGTGGCGGATTTGAGAACATTTTAAAACTTTTTAGAATAGAAGGCGTTTGGCGGCCGGTACCCAAAGTTTATAACGAAATGCCCGGGTACGGGGTCAGGGTAAGTATTGCATTTGGCATGTAGTTAACAACCTGTCAATTTTAGTTAAAAATACATTATTATCGCATATAAGGTACTAATCTGCCCTGTACGGCATGCAGCCTGTAATTTAAATTTGCCAAAAACCTACACTTCGGTGCAGCATAAAAACCACCCTGTTTCTGCCTTATTTGATAATTTTTTCAGCTATTTAAAAAAACACCTTAATGATAATAATGAAGTTGTTTAAAATTAACAGCTTAAAAATATAAATATTCAATTGCAGAAAAGAGTTTAAAAAGCAAGAAGTCACCCTGATCCCGAACCGGAATGAGAAATTTCCACCCGTACCAAATGGTTCATTCGAGCTAACCGTGCCCCTTTGAGATGACGAGAATTGTGCTGACGGGCAAAAGCGAGTGGCAACATCTGCCTGAGCAAAGCAGAAGGGTGACAGCGGGTTATATACGACAGTGTGACTTTCAAGATATGAACGACTTAAATAATAATTTATAACTTTACAAAATGAAACAATTTATATTTATTATTCTTTCTATTTTCTTGTTACAGACTGCTTCTGCTCAAAGCAACCGAACACACCGTATCTTCAGCAATTCCGATACCTGCAACACTTTACTGGCCATAAGCGAAATTAACGGACTACCCCGGCACAGCACTTTAAAAACACTGGACAAGTATCAATGTATTAAAAAAGAGATAATAACCTTAAGAAAGGGCTTTACCTGGCTCTCTTTCCCCAGACTTACCGGCAGCAACCAAACCGTAAACCACGTGCTTGGCGGAAATAATATTATGCCGAATAATTATGAAAGCTATAGCCAACAGGAAACTATCCCGTTAGATGCCAATGGAAATACAAGAATTTACAACACGTATGCATTTCCTGTATGGCCTATTGATGGTATTGAAAATATCAACCAAACCTACGGTTACAAGTTGAAACTTTTGTACAACAGCGACCCGCAACAAAACATTCAGCTGTTTTTACACGGCCATGTTTTATCCCCTTCCGCCACGGTT
>CAYNVN010000133.1:0-3141 GCA_964400655.1 uncultured Lentimicrobiaceae bacterium | reverse complement strand
CAACAATCCCAAATCGCGGTATTGCATATCAAACCGTTCGCCTATTTGTTTACTGGTAAGGGTTCCGTTAAAGATATACACTCCCTTTGAAAAAGCATCATCACGTTTAAGGTAATTGGTAATGCCGCCCGATTCGCCAATGTTAAGCAACAGGGGTGTAAGGAAATTATTGAGCGACCACGAGGCGGTGTGAGGCACCCGGGATGCAATGTTGGGTACGCAATAATGGGTAACGCCGTGTTCAATAAATACCGGATCTTTATGGGTGGTTGGCCGTGAGGTTTCAAAACACCCGCCCTGGTCGATGCTTACATCCACAATCACGCTGCCCTGTTTCATTTTACGAACCATATCTTCCGAAATAAAGCAGGGCGCAACCCCTTTGGATGAATGTTTGGCAGCAATAACCACATCGGCATTTATCAGGGCACTTTCCATCTCTTTGGGCTGCATTACCGAAGTAAAGATCCTTGCCCCGAGATTTTTTTGAATGGCCCTGAGTTTATAGATGGAGTTGTCGAATATTTTAACGGTGGCTCCCATGCCGAGGGCTGTTTTGGAAGCATATTCAGCTACGGTTCCGGCACCGATAATCACGATTTCGGTAGGCTTTATTCCCGGAAAACCACCAAGAATAACCCCGTTTCCGTAGTTGGGATTACTCAGGTATTCGGCAGCAATTACGATGGCCGTATTACCCACAATTTCGCTCATGGATCTTACCACAGGCAGGGCTCCCGTTCTGTCCTGAATATATTGAAAGGCAATGGCCATGGTACGATTACGAATCAGTTTTACAAAGTACTCTTTGCTTTGCTGCGGCAAAAACAGCGAAGAGAACAATGTTTGGTTTCTGCTCATCATTTCCAGTTCCGACAGTGTTGGAGGAGCAATTTTTACAACGACATCCGACTTGTAAATTTCTTCGGGTCCGTTAACGATGGATGCACCTGCATCAGCATAACTGCTGTCCGAAAAGTTTGCCTGCGCACCTGCTCCTTCTTCCACAATTACTTTGTGTCCGTTTTCCGTCAGCAGATGAACACCGTCAGGAACCAGTGATATCCGCGATTCGTTGAAAAGAATCTCTTTGGGAATACCGATGCTCAGTTTCTTTTTTGCCGTAATGGATTCGAGCATCTCTTCCTGCGGCATAAGCTGTTCTTTGCCGGTAAATCGTAAAAAACCTTTTCCTGATTCGTCCATGGTTGTTTAACTTAAAAGTTATTGAGGTATCCGATAAGATATTTGCCTTGTTCCGTTTTCCGTTTCTTCAATCAATAAATATACGTACGATTCGGGTAAAAGTTCCATTATCATCTCAGGCCATTCAATAAAGCAAAAATGTCCGCTGTAAATGTATTCTTCGTAACCGATATCATAAACCTCTTCGATGGACTCAATGCGATAAAAATCAAAATGAAAAAGAGGTTCGCCGCTTTGTGCAAGATACTCGTTTACCAAAGCAAAGGTAGGGCTGCTTACCACATCATCAACGCCGAGGTGGTTGCAAAAGGCTTTAATCAGGGTGGTTTTTCCCGCACCCATCTTTCCAAACAGTGCCACTACCCTGTGCTCCCCAATGTCGTTCAATATGGTTGATGCCGCCTTATCAAGTTCGTTAAGGCCGGCTACGGTTAATGTTTTTTCCATTTATCAAATAAGTTATACCGGCAAAATTAAGGAAATTAGCATAACCCTGTCAGCGGGTTTTCTCCTTTGATTTTTTATCACATCAGTCTGATACAATCATCAACTCCCATAAAAAGCAGCAAACCAAAGTCAAATAAAAGTTTGGCATTTACTACAATATTAACCGGAATTACTTTATCTGCAAATAGCAAATAATCGTTTTGCAAACGCGGTATGGGAGGAATAATAACTGTTTATACAGCAAACCCCAATCTCTATGACTTGGATTTAAGCGTAATTACCGGAATCATTACTTCTTCCATCGAAATGCCTCCGTGCTGGAAAGTGTTTTTGTAATATTTTACGTAATAGTTGTAGTTGTTGGGATAGGCAAAAAAGTCGCCGGCACGGGCAAATACCCAGCGTGTGCTAACATTAACTTTGGGCAGATAAAAATCATCGGGATTGGCCATTTCAAAAACCTCTTTGGCATTGTATGCAAGGTTTTTACCGTATTTATAACGCAGGTTGGTATTTACCGCCTTGTCGCCCACAATCTTAACAGGATCGTGTACCCTTACCGAACCGTGATCGGTGGTAATGATGATGCGTACGTTTTTATCGGACAGGTATTTGATGATGTCGAACAGCGATGAATGTTCAAACCACGATGCCATCAGCGAGCGGTAGGCCGGTTCGTCGTCTGCCAGCTCGCGGATGATCTCCATTTCGGTACGGGCATGCGACAGCATATCCACAAAATTGTAAACAATCACGTTAAAATCGTTTTGCATCAGGTTGGAAATATTATCGGCAAGTTTACGGCCAAATTCCAGATTAAGCACTTTGTGATAAGAGGTTTTATAATGTTTTCCGGAGCGTTTAAACTGCTCTTTCATCAATTCATATTCATATTGGTTTTTCGACCCTTCATCTTCCTCGTCGGTCCATAAGTTCGGGTAATACTTACGGATTTCACCCGGCATCATACCCGAGAACATGGCATTACGGGCATATTGCGTGGTGGTGGGCAAAATGCTGTAATATATGCTGTCTTCTTCCATGCGGAAATACTCTTCAATTAATGGTTGTATGATTTTCCACTGATCGTAACGAAGATTATCGATGAGTAAAAAGAAAGTTTTTTCACCCTTATCGATGGCGGGAAAAACCTTTTCTTTGAACAAGGTGTGCGACATTACCGGCTTATCATCCGTGTTGTCATGCAGCCAGTCGTAATAATTGCTTTCGTAGTATTTTCCGAAACCGTTGTTGGCTTCGGTTTTTTGCATATTGAGGATTTCAAGGATGTTGCTGTCTTCCGACTTTTCCAGGTCCAGTTCGTATCGAACCAGTTTTTTGTAGATATCAACCCAGTCATCGTTTTCCAGATGATCCATCATACGCATGCTCAGTTCACGAAACTGTTGCTGATAGTTCATGGTAGCTTTTTCGCCGGCCAGCTTACGGTTTTCGAGGTTGCGTTTAAGCGAAAGCAGAATTTGTGTC
>CAYNVN010000132.1:0-19415 GCA_964400655.1 uncultured Lentimicrobiaceae bacterium | reverse complement strand
AATTTCACAATGATAAAATGGACAATTTGAATTACATAAATAATATTGATCCTGCAATGGTTGAGGAGCTTTATTCAAAGTACAAAACCGATCCGGAGAGTATTGATATTCAATGGCGAAAGTTTTTCGAAGGTTTTGATTTTGCACAAAAGGAATACCCTTTAAAAACCGGCTCTCAAACACAAACATCCGACGAGTTTAAAGTAATTAATCTTATAAACGATTACCGGCGCAGAGGCCATCTGTTCACCCGTACCAATCCGGTGCGTAAACGGCGCAAATACACCCCTTCGCTGGATATTGAAAACTACGGGCTTACAAAATCCGATTTGGAAAAGGAGTTTCACGCCGGAAATGAAATCGGTATCGGAACGGCAAAGCTCAAAGATATTGTGGCGTTTTTAGAAGAGACATACTGCAACAACATCGGGGTTGAATATATGTTTATTCGTGATTTAACCATGGTAAACTGGCTTCGTAATCATTTTGAAAAAACGCACAACAAACCCGACTTTTCATCCGAAGAAAAAAAATACATTCTCACCAAACTGGAGCGGGCGGTATTTTTTGAGAACTTTCTTCAAAAAAAATTCCCCGGACAAAAGCGTTTTTCGCTGGAAGGAGCCGAATCGGTTATTCCTGCGCTGGATGCGGTGATGGAAAAAGGTTCGGAACTGGGCATCGAAGAGTTTATTATAGGTATGCCGCACCGTGGAAGGCTTAACGTTTTAACAAACATAATGCGGAAACCTTTTGAAGATGTTTTTTCGGAGTTTGAAGGTAAAGAGTTTGATGAGGAGGGCCTGCTTGGCGATGTAAAATATCATCTTGGTTACACCGTTCGTCGTAAAACAAGCAAACATAAAGAGGTTAAACTTACCCTGTCGCCCAACCCGTCACACCTCGAAGCGGTTGACCCTGTGGTTGAAGGAATTACCCGTGCCAAAATCGATTCAACTTACCGGCATAATCCCGATAAAATTGCGCCCATCCTTATTCACGGCGATGCTTCCATTGCGGGACAGGGCGTTGTTTATGAAGTTATCCAGATGCAGGATTTGCACGGATATACCACCGGCGGAACCATTCATCTGGTCATCAATAACCAAATAGGATTTACCACCGATTACCTCGATGCCCGTTCGTCAACCTATTGTACCGATGTTGCCAAAACCACCCTGTCGCCTGTTTTTCACGTAAATGGCGATGATGCCGAAGCAGTAGTTTATACGGTTCAAATGGCAATGGAGTTCAGAAATAAGTTCCACAAAGATGTGTTTATCGACATACTAAGTTACCGTAAATACGGCCATAACGAGGGTGATGAACCCCGGTTTACCCAGCCCGTTTTATACAAGGCCATTGAGAAACATCCCAACCCGTACGAAATTTACAAACGGAAACTGCTTCGCGAAAAGGTGGTCACCGAAACCTATTGTACCGAAAACGAACAGCGTTTTTTAAAAAAGCTGGAAGAAAATCTTGCCAAGGGTAAATCTCATCAACAAAACAGCATCGACAACTTTTTGAACGAAACCTGGAGCGACATAAAAAAAGCGGAAAAAGATGACTGGGATAAACCGGTTAATACGGCCATTTCGAAAGAGGATTTATTGTTTATTGGCGACAGATTAAGCATGTTGCCGGATGACAAGCGGTTTTTCAGAAAAACGGTAAGATTACAACAACAACGCCGGAAAATGGTGCTTGAAGAGGGTAAACTCGACTGGGCATTGGGCGAGTTGTTGGCATACGGCAGTTTGCTTATTGAAAACATTCCGGTAAGACTTAGCGGACAGGATGTGGAACGGGGAACCTTTTCGCACCGCCATGCCGTTTTACGCATTGAAGATTCGGAAGAAAAATATATCCCGCTGCAAAACATCAAACAAAAGCAGGCCCCCTTTTACATTTACAATTCGCACCTGTCGGAATACGGCGTGCTCGGCTTTGAATACGGATACTCATTATCTTCGCCTTATGCTCTAACCATTTGGGAAGCTCAGTTTGGCGATTTTGCCAACACGGCGCAGGTAATTTTCGATCAGTTTTTAAGCAGTGCCGAAGATAAGTGGAATGTGATGAACGACCTTGTTGTTTTACTCCCTCACGGTTACGAAGGCCAGGGACCCGAACATTCCAGTGCACGCATCGAGCGTTTTCTTACGCTGGCCGCCGACAACAATATGCAAATTGCCAACTGTACCACCCCTGCCAATTTCTTTCACATTTTACGCCGTCAGCTAAAACGCGATTTCAGAAAACCGCTTATCATTTTTACTCCCAAAAGCCTGTTGCGTCATCCAAAGGTAATTTCACCGGTTGAAGCCTTTACCAAAGGTAATTTCGAAGAGGTGATTGATGATAAAAATGCCGACCCCGAAAAGGTAAGCCGGATTGTTTTTTGTACCGGCAAACTCTATTACGAATTGCTGGAGGAGAAAGAAAAACAGGGTTACGATTACACGGCACTGATACGAATTGAACAACTCTATCCCTTTCCCAAGAAGCAGGTGCTGGAGCTTGTAAAAAAATATTCCAAAGCCAAAACCTATATCTGGTCGCAGGAAGAGCCTGCCAATATGGGGGCATGGGATTTTGTCAGAAAAATACTTATTGACGACATCAGAATCGTACACATAGCACGTCCCGAAAGCGGAAGCCCTGCCACCGGCTCCTCACAATTTCACATCATCCAACAACGAAAAATAATTGAAAAAACATTTCATGTTTGCGATTGTCCCTATGTTGATTTTGAGTGCGAGATGGCCTGTATCGGCAATAAATGGCGGTCGTTTGAAAAGGAGATTAAAGCGTTGAAAATTAAAAATATTGATACCGGGTTACACAACGGCCTCAAACCCCTTAAATAGAAAAGAGCAAAAAAACACCGATATGATTGAGATAAAAGTACCCTCACCGGGCGAATCGATTAACGAAGTACAAATTGCTGCCTGGCTTGTTGAAAATGGTCAGCAGGTTGAAAAAGATCAGGACATTGTTGAAATTGATTCCGACAAAGCCACCCTGCCCGTTGCTGCCGAAGCCTCCGGAAAAATAACCATAATGGCTCAGGAAGGCGATACGGTGGAGGTGGGAACGGTTATTGCCACCATTGATACGGATGCCAAAGGGGCGGAAGCCAAAAAAACCGATGTAAAACAACCGGAAAACAATCCGAACGAAGAACAACCCCTGCCTCAAAAAATGTCAACGGAGGCTGTGCCGGAAACCGGCAACATAACAAAAGCATTGGCTGACCTCACCGTTTCTCCGCTTGCACGTAAGCTGATGCAACAGGAAAATGTTTCGGAACAACAACTCATCGATTTTTTTAAAAGTTACCGTTTCGGCAAAAAAGATGTGGAATTTTACCTGAAAGAAAAAGACAAAGTAAAAACATCGGCAGAACATACCGTTAAAGACTCTTCATGGAACGGCACACGCGATAAAGAGGTGAAAAAAATGAGCATGCTGCGTAAAAAACTTGCTCAGCGCCTGGTATCGGTTAAAAACGAAACCGCCATGCTTACCACCTTCAACGAAGTTAATATGACTCCCATTATGGAGCTTCGTAAAAAGTATAAAGATATTTTCAGGGAAAAACATAATATAGGCTTAGGGTTTATGTCGTTTTTTACCAAGGCGGTAACCGAAGCCGTTGCACATTTTCCGGCCGTCAATTCACAAATAAACGGCGATGAAATAGTGCAGTATAATTATGTTGATGTGGGCATTGCCGTAAGTGCTCCCAAAGGGCTGGTGGTTCCGGTGGTTCGCAATGCCGAAATGTTATCGCTGGCGGAAATAGAAAAAGAGATTAAACGGCTGGCGGTAAAAGCGCGTGAAAACAGAATCACCATTCAGGATATGGAAGGCGGAACATTTACCATTACCAACGGCGGCGTTTTCGGCTCCATGTTATCCACTCCCATTATAAATCCGCCCCAAAGCGCCATCCTTGGAATGCACAATATTGTTGAACGTCCCATAGCCGTAAACGGAAAGGTGGAAATTCATCCGATGATGTATATCGCGCTCAGTTACGATCACCGTTTGATTGACGGACGCGAAT
This sequence comes from uncultured Lentimicrobiaceae bacterium, assembly GCA_964400655.1. Taxonomy (GTDB): domain Bacteria; phylum Bacteroidota; class Bacteroidia; order Bacteroidales; family F082; genus B16-G9. The sequence goes on along the minus strand of CAYNVN010000132.1, from coordinate 15,340 downwards.
CGGTGGGCTTTCTTGTTAAAGTAAAAGAGATGCTCGAAAACCCGCAGCGTATGTTGTTTGGCTCAAAAGATCCTGTTGAAGTGTTACTGGGATTGTAATCCCCATAACATTTTGTTTACTTTTGCGCTCCTTTTTAATAAAATTACCATGAGATATATATTTTTTATTGCCGGCCTGTTGCTGGCACTTACATCCTATTCGCAAAAAAAATTTCTGTTTGATGCTACCAAAGCCGAAACAGCCGGAAATGCCGACTGGATAATTGATGCCGACAAATGGAACCTCGACTATACACCTTATGCCCATACGGGAGGAGAAGAGTCGAATGCACAACGTTTTCCCACTCCTTCACAAAACAATATTACATCCGGTACCGGTGAGTATTACTGGCGGGGGGCCTTGTCGGCCTGGGGAGTTGAACTGGTTAAAAAAGGATACTACGTTGAAACCCTGCCTTACAACGGAAAAATAACTTATTTGGATCAGGGAAATCCGCAGGACCTCTCAAACTATGATGTTTTTGTGGTGTGCGAGCCAAACATTAAATTTACATCTTCCGAAAAAAGCGCCATGCTCCATTTTATTAAAAATGGTGGCGGACTCTTTATGATTTCCGATCATAATAACTCCGACAGAAACGGTGACGGCGACGATTCACCCTACATCTGGAACGATTTTATGAACAACAATTCGGTTCAAAATAACCCGTTCGGTTTTAAATTCGACTATGAGTTTTTTAACGAAAAAACCAATAATATTCCTTCTCTTTCAAACGACCCCTTATTAAACGGAAGTTACGGAAAAGTAAGCAGGGTGGAGTTTTACGGCGGAACGTCCTTAACCATCTATCCGGCCCAAAACAGTACCGTTAAAGGTGTTGTTTTTAAAGAAGGTGCATCGGTTAACGGCACAAAAAAAGTAATGTGTGCTTATGCCGAATTCGGTAAGGGTAAAGTGGTTGCCCTTGGCGACAGTTCTCCCGCCGACGACGGCTCGGGTGATTATGGCGATAACCTGTACGACGGATGGATGGAAGATGCCAACGGAAATCACCGGCGTTTAATAATGAACGGGAGCGTTTGGCTGGCAACTGCTACCACTGCGGTGGAAAATATTACGACAATAAATAAAAACATTAAAATCTACGGACAAAACAGCCAAATTGTTGTGTCGGCCTACGGCGGGCTGATTTCAAAAAACTGCGTGGTTAATGTTTACAGTATTACAGGTAATTTGATAATAAACGGCGTTAAACCGCTGAAAGATAAAACGGTTATCGATGTTCCCTCAAAAGGTGTTTTTATTTATACCGTAACACAAAACAAGCGAACAATACAAACAGGCAAAGTAATGGTTTGGTAAATTAACCGTAAAATCCGAATCAAAATTTGGTTATCCGCATAGCCTTTCAGTTTATTTACAAAAACCGGTTATTTTGGAAGTCCTTATGTACGGGGTTGCCGGATTTCAACGCGGTTAACAGGTTTCAAATAATAAACATACACTTGCGGATTCTTGCAATTAACAACCCGTTTCCCTTTCCTGTTTGAATAACTCATTTTTATTTCTTAGATTTGTTAAGTAAATAAACTGAGTACCTATGAAATATTTTTACGTTCTGATTATTATTGTTGCTTTTTTTTCGTGTAAAACGCAAAAACAAATCAACGAAACCGGCTATACGGCCATCCATTTTGGCTCGGGTGGCGGTGTTACAAACAATGTTACTTCCTACTCCCTCTACTCCGACGGTAAAGTCTGGAAAAACAATTCCATAAACAAAGATTTAACCCTGATAAAAAAGTTTCCCAAAAGTAAAGTGCTTGAGCTTTATATGATGGTTAAAGATAACGGTTTGGATACTGTTCGGTTTTCCAGACCCGGCAATATGTATTATTTTGTTGATATCGTTAAAGGAGATAAAAACAATAAAATTACCTGGGGACGAAAAGATACCGCCCCTCCCGTTGAAGTTCTGAAACTGTACGATAACTTAATAAAGAGTATAAAATAACCCTATAAATTTTTAGCTATGAAAAAAAATACTTTGTTTGCTTTAACAACTGTTTTGTTTTTGATGATTAATGCTATCGGTATTTCTCAACAAAGCAATCCCTTTTCAATCAGGCAAAAAAAATCGTTTCAACAAACGGTTTCCCGGCCTGCTCCGTTAACCGTGAAAAATGCACCGGTTAACCAAAAATCGCCCCGGGGTAACTTTTCGTTTAAAAGTACATCTTTTAAAATGCCCGTTTTAAAAAGTAAATTTCATTTTTCACAAATTAACTACGATAAAAACGGACTACTGTCGTTTGTGATTTGCAGCAACAACGAAGGTGTTCAATATACTTCACGTTCGGACGAAAGCGTACAACAGGCTGCTTATTCGTTTATGGATGAAATCAAACAGGGGATGCAAATTGATAATCCCGCAGAGGAGTTTCAAACGATGCTGTTTTGGAACGACAACCTCGGTTTTGACCATATAAAAATGCAGCAATATTATAACGGTATCAAAGTTTATGGCGGACAGGTAATTTTACACGGTAAAAACGGTTTGATTAACAAACTGAACGGAACCTGCTTTCCAACACCGGCACTTTCAACACTTACTCCGCAGGTTAACAAACAGCAGGCTGAAAATATTGCAAAAACCGATGTGGCATCCTTTACCCGTTTTGCAAACGAAAATTTAAGTAAAAACGGTTTGCTTTCGTATAACGAAACCGAAACCGAACTGGTAATTTACCATTATAAACTTAAAGCCGCCAACGAAAAACTGGTGTGGCATATTACCGTACGTCCCAATATTTTAGAGCGTTGGGAGTATTTTGTTGATGCGGTTACGGGACAAATCATAAACAAATATAACAACACCTGTTCCGACGGGCCGGCAACTGCCAATGCCGTTGACCTGAATGGTGTTACCCGTTCCATAAATACCTATAAAGCGGGCAGCTATTATTATCTTATCAACACAACCAAGCCCATGTTTAACGGGGCACAATCGAATTTGCCCGACAATCCGGTGGGGGCTATCTGGACCATAGATGCCAAAAACTCCAACAGCGGTAATATTTACCAAATATCATCATCCACCAATATGTGGAACGATCCCGCTTCGGTGTCGGCACATTACAATGCCGACAACACATACAATTATTATAAAAATACCCATGGCCGTAATTCAATCGACGGAAAAGGCGGTACCATTATTTCGATAGTCAATGTGGTGGACGACAACGGCCAGAGCCTTGCCAACGCATACTGGAACGGAAAAGCCATGTTCTACGGTAACGGAGGCAATATGTTTAAACCATTGGCCGGTGCCGAAGATGTGGGTGCTCACGAAATGACCCACGGGGTTATTCAAAATACCGCCAACCTGGAATATCAGTACGAAAGCGGTGCCATTAACGAAGCCATGGCCGATATTGGCGGTTCGATGGTTGATCGTGACAACTGGCAGATAGGTGAGAAAATAATTCCCTCCGGAAGCCCCTATTTTCCAACAGGCACATTACGCGACATGTCTAATCCTCATAACGGAGGAACCGGTTTTAACGACCCCTCGTACCAGCCGGCCCATGTTAACGAAAAATATACCGGTGAAAGCGATAACGGAGGGGTGCATATCAACAGCGGAATCATCAATTACGCCTATTACAAAATTGCCGAAGCCATCTCGAAAAACAAAGCCGAAAAACTGTTCTACCGGGCGCTCTCCACATACATGACCAAGTCGTCGCAGTTTATCGATTGCCGGCTGGCTTTTGAACAGGCTGCCAAAGATATTTACGGCAACAACTCAAGTGAACTGAATGCGGTTTCAAATGCCTTTTATCAGGTGGGTATCGGCGACAGCGGTACGGGTGGCGGAGGAAGCGGCTCCGGTTCGCCGGGCGAAATAGAGGTTAACCCCGGACAGGACTATCTGTTAAGCTACGATGTGAATCCGTCAGACCCCAACACACTTTATATTTCGGCTACCGACGGCACAAACTTTACCGCCATTTCGCAAACAAAATTAAAACGCAAACCGAGTCTGGTTGACAACGGATCGTGGGGTGTAATGATTTCGGAAGACAACGAAATGATAAGCATTGCCATGTCGGGCACCTATCAGGAGCAGGTTATATCGCCGGATTTAATTTGGGACAATGTTGCCGTTTCAAAAGACGGTAAAAGAATTGCCGCCATTACCACTTCGGTTGACTCGGCCATTTATGTGTACGATTACGCCATTGGTTCATGGGCAAAATACCATTTGTACAGCCCTACCTTTACGCCGGGCGTTACCGTTGATAACGTACTGTATGCCGATGCCATTGAATGGGATTACACCGGCCAGTACATCATCTTTGATGCTTACAACGAAATGGTAAACAACAACGGCGAAAACATCGACTATTGGGATGTGGGCATTATTCGTGTTTGGGACAACGGGTCAAATTCGTGGGGCGACGGAAAAATTGAAAAAGTGTTTACCAGCCTGCCCGAAGGAGTCAGCATCGGAAATCCCTCGTTTTCGAAAAACAGCCCTTATATCATCGCTTTTGATTATTACAACGCCAACGACGACAGCTATGCCGTGCTTGGCGCAAACCTCGAAACGGGCGATGTAACCACTATTTACGAAAACAACGATCTCGGTTTCCCGAACTACTCGAAACTGGATGATATTGTGGTTTTCGGTACCAACTATCAAAACAAGCAGGTTATTGGTGAAATCGGTGTAAAAAGCGATAAGATAACACCCGACGGAGATGCTTATCTTTTGGTTGATGTTGCCAAATGGCCTGTTTGGTATGCCACCGGTGACCGCGATTTGATGGATATTGAAGAAAACGGTAATGTTCCCGCATTCTTTAGCAATGTTTATCCCAATCCCGCTACGGGAAGTGTATCGGTAGTTTTTGAAGCGGATGCAGGCAAAAAATATAACGTTGCCGTTTACAATGTTTTTGGCCAACAAGTTATGACCGGTGAAGGCGTGTCGGTTAACGGGTTAAATAAAACAACACTTTCGTTAAGCAGTCTTGCCGAAGGTACGTATGTTGTGAAAATCGGTATCGATAACCAAATAAGAACTCATAAAGTAATCAAGCTCGATTAGCGGTTGGTAAGCGGTAATTTTAATGACTACCGTTTGTTTGAAAGTGATGAGATTTACTTTAATGGATAAAAGTTGTTGTTTTTAATGACCTTTCGGGAGCAGGAGCGGCCGGCAACCGGTTGGACCTGCAGATTTTCAACCCTTAAAGAAAAAACAGACATTTAATTGTTTACGGTGAATTAAAAATCCCGATACTGCTCCGTAAATTTTTCCGCAGCTGTTTTTGTAAAAGAGGCTATCTTTGACCCCTTTAATTTGTATAACAAAAAGAGAGGTTAACCTGGTAAAGATTGGAAACATAGAACTTGGTGAAGTGCCTTTGCTGCTGGCACCCATGGAGGATGTTACCGACCCGCCCTTCCGTTATGTGTGTAAAATGATGGGGGCCGATTTGATGTACACCGAGTTTATCTCTTCCGAAGGATTGATAAGGGATGCTGTCAAAAGTGTAAAAAAACTGGACTTTGAGGAGATGGAACGGCCCGTAGGCATTCAGATATTCGGTCATAATATCGATTCGATGGTTGCGGCGGCAAAATATGCTGAACAGGCAAATCCCGATTTGATTGACATCAATTTCGGATGTTCGGTAAAAAAGGTGGTGTCAAAAGGTGCCGGTGCAGGTATCTTAAATGATATTCCCAAGATGGTAAAAATGACCCGGGAAATTGTAAAAGCGGTTAAACTGCCTGTTACCGTTAAAACCCGTCTTGGATACGACGATAAACACCGCGATATTGTTGAAATAGCCGAACGGCTTCAGGATGTGGGTATCAAGGCCATTTCCATTCACGGACGTTTGCGCACCACCAAGTACAGCCAGCCGGCCAACTGGACTTTAATCGGCCGGGTAACCAATAATCCGCGTATGCACATCCCTGTATTTGGTAACGGCGACATCAACAATGCACAAACCGCCCGCCATTTGTTAAATACTTACGGTGTTGACGGGTTGATGATTGGACGCGCCACCTACGGCAACCCGTGGATATTTAAAGAGGTAAGACATTATTTGGATACCGGTGAACTGTTGGAAAAACCGGATATCCGTGAACGGGTGCGAATCATTAAAATCCAGCTTCAGCGGTCGGTTGACTGGAAAGGTGAGCGAAAGGGAATTATTGAGATGCGCAAACACTGGGGAAACTATTTTAAGGGTTATCCCAACTTTAAGCCGTTTAAACTGCGCCTGATGAATACCGATAGCCATCAGGAGGTGCTTTCCATTATTGATGATATGGAAAATTTCTATGCTGAATGGTAACACTTTTCTTTCTAAACCATCCGGATAAAAAGATGTAAAAGCCGAAAAATTAATAAATGACTTGTAATTATGTTAAATATTTCTATCTTTGCGTTAGAAATATCTAACATTATTATTATGACAAGAACAAAAACAACTACCTCAGTATTAATTATTGCTGCTGCAATATCAACCGTCGCCTTTACTTTTCTTGAGAGTAAGATGTCAATATTTGGCGATATGGACCACGAATCATTATATTATATTTTGCTGGGACTAATGGTTGTCACATTTCTGAGCTATAAAATCAGAATTAAAAGGAGATTGTTTAAACGTGCCGATGACGAGCTTAGTATTTTCAGAAAATATAAAGCATCATATTATGCCTATAAAACAACAATATTTATATGGTTAATGGTATTTATTCTGCAAAAATATTTTCTCACTGCTCAGGCAATGCTGGGTGTGGGGATGTTTCTTTCGGTTATTTTTGGCATTGTTGCTAAAATAGTTGCTAACAGAGAAATTAATGAAGAATAGAATAAAAGAGCTGCGGGCACGTGAAAATATCACCCAGTCGGAACTGGCAAAAAAAGTGGGGGTTCGGCGCGAAACCATTGTATTTTTGGAAAAGAATAAGTATAACCCGTCGCTAAAACTTGCTCACGATATTGCAGGCATATTCGATAAAACGATTGAGGAGGTGTTTATTTTTGAAGAAAACCCTTAAAAATCCGGCAGCGATTATTTAAGATTCAATTCCTCTTTTAATACGCCGTTGGTAAATATATCACGAATACGCTGTGGAGCCTGCAGGTGATAGGTTTTCCAGCCCAGCGAGCGGGCAGACTGAATGTTGTCCGGGCGGTCATCAATCAACAATGTTTCTTCGGGTTTTAGTTTATGCTGATACATTACAAACTCGTAAATGTCCGGATCGGGTTTTGCCAGATGCAGGTCGAATGAAAAATAGGCTTTGTCGAACAGCTCATCAAACTCGCGGTATCCGAAACGTAATTGCAGGTCGCGAACATAGAGGTCGTAATGAATTTCGTTGGAGTTGCTGAGCAGCAAAATTTTGTAATTCTTTTTAACCTCTTCGATAACCCTGATGCGTTCGGCCGGAATATCGAAAAGCAGCGCATTCCACGCATCATCAATTTCCTGGTCGGTAAAATTCATGCCGGCACATTCTCTTACTTTGTCCCTGAATACTTCGGGGGTTAGTATTCCTTTTTCAAATTTTTTGATGACATTATTAATGAATTTTTCCTCAAGAAATTTTGACGAATCTTCCATTCCCAGTTTTTCAAAATGGTTGATTGTGAGCTGAGGGTCTATGTCGAGTATTACCCCTCCGAAATCGAAAATTATTGTTTTAAGTCCCATGTTTTGTGCTGTTGTTTTCCGACCATAAAAGTAGGTAAATTATTGGAAACCGCAACGTGTTATACATTACATCTTTGCGCTGCAATTATGTTGAACAGGGTATGAAATTGTTTATTTTTTACGACCCTGTTTATGCTGGCCGATTCCGGTTATGGTAAACAGGAAAATGTTGTTTATCAGTATCTTTTCTGATTATAATTCCGGCGTTTGTTGTTGTCTTTACGGTAGTTTGACGATTTACGTTTTGCCGGACGGTTTCTTGAAAGGATTTCGTTTGTTGAAAGAAGTTGCTGGTCGTCGGTAAGTTTTAGGCGGCCTCCCGAAAGTTCTTCAAGATGTTTAAAAATGGTTTCGTCGTTTACCGAATCGCGGTTCCAGTTGAGGTACGATTTTTTTAAATGGTTGGCAATAATCTGTATCAGGTAATCCTTCTCTTCGCCGTTTTCCATCTCGCTGATTTTTTCAATCATTTTTTCAACATATTTGCCGTAATGACGAAAGGTAATTTTGTTGTCGCTGTATGGTATCCTTTCGGGTTTTTTTTGAAATGTATCTTTTTGCGGCGGCGGGTAAGGCGAATCAACATCCAGTTTAAAATCGGAAATATAGTACAGGTGATCCCACAATTTGTGCATATAGTCTTCATTTTCGCGGATATGCGGATTCATCTGCGCCATGATGTTTACAATAACCTTGGCGGCTTTGGTTCTTTTTTCGCGATCTTCGATGGTTGTTGTGTAATCGATCATCTTTTGAATATTGCGTCCATACTCGGCAATAACAAGTTTTGATCTTTCTGTGTTGTATTCCATAACTTTCGGATAAATCATCTGCTAAAACAGATTTTGATTGGAAAATGAATAAATGGTAAATGAAGGCTTTGTTGCCTAATCCCTTATGTAAGTTTTGATTTGAAAATGCAAAGATAATTAATTTAACGGAGTTAGCAAGCAACGGCTGCCGTTACCTCTCTTTCTCCGTTTTTTTTAAAACCTTTTCCACTTCGTCGAAAAGTGTGCTTATGGAGCCGTTATTGTAAAAGGTATAATCGGCCATTTGGATACACTTGCCAAGGTTTTGCTTGTTGGGGTCGGTGGTTGACATTTCGCGTTTTTCGTTGGAGAGAAAAGTTTCAAAATCAATATGATCGGTGGCCGAGCCGCGTAGTTTTATCCTTTCAAACCTAATTTTGGGGTCGGCATCAACGGCAAACAGATAAAATCCGGGTTGTTTACGGAGAAAAGCAATTTCGCCCGGGGTACGAACACTCTCAATAACGGCGTTACCGCCCTCTTTTTGAGCACGGTAAAAAAGTTGTTCGATAACGTATTGCGGCGAATGGGCGGCACGTAAATCGTTGGCGGTGGCCGTAAGTGTATCCCTGTTTATTTCAAGTCCGCGTTTTTTAACCTCTTCCGAAATAAAGTCCCTGGCCGAGTAGTGTTTAAATCCTTTGTTTTTAAGATATTCAACAATGGTTCCTTTGCCGGCTCCAATGGTTCCCGTAATACCTATTATCATAGTTGTAAGTTTTATTTTTCGCTGCTCTCGTTTTTAATATCCCGAATCCATTTTTCGGTTTCTATGGGTTTGTACGCTTTGAGTTTTTGCATCAGCTCCTCCACATTGTCCGAAACAATAAGGTTTTTACGGTGTTCTTCTCTTACAAAACCCTCTTCTACGGCATGGTCGATAAAATCAAGGAATTTGTCGTAGTATCCTGCAATATTTAAAAAGCCCAGCGGTTTATCACAAATGCGTAATTGGTTGTATGTTAAAACTTCCGATAATTCGTCGAGTGTTCCGAAACCTCCCGGCAGTGCTATAAAGGCATCCGACATTTCAGCCATCAGGTTTTTTCGCTCCGACATGGTTTCCACTTCAATAAAATGTTCAAGTTCGGTATGGGCCACTTCGTTTTTAACCAAACTGCCGGGCATCACGCCAATTACCTCTTTGCCTGCCTTAAGCAACCGGTCGGCCAATATTTTCATCAACCCCACATTGGCACCTCCGTAAACCATTCCGATGTTTTCTTTAACAAACAAATCGGCAAGTTGTTTGGCTGTCTCCCGGTAAACCGCTTTGTTACCCATGCTTGAACCGCAAAAAACACAAATCTTTTTCATTCTTTTATTTTTTAATGGGCAATTTTTTAAAATGCCTGCCTGCTAAACTGTACCAAGGGTGCAAAATAAAGTTATTATTTTGGTTTTTTTGTTATAAAACGATTAAAAACGGACGAATAAATTCGTTTGGACGGTAAAAACATTTTCGCCTACTTTTGCGCCATGATTTTAACGGATACACATACGCATCTATATCTTGACGACTACAACGACGATCGCGGCAAAGTGGTAAACAAAGCCGTATCGGAAGGTGTGGAGATAATGATGCTTCCCAATATCGACAGCAAAACGGTAACGGATATGAACAGTCTGTCGGCGGCATTTCCCGGTTACTGTTTTTCCATGATGGGACTGCATCCCACATCGGTAAAGGATGATTATGAGCATGAGCTGGCACTTGTTGAAAAGGAGTTGGCCGGTGGAATCTACTACGGTGTGGGCGAAATAGGCATTGATCTTTACTGGGATAAGACCTTTCGTGAACAGCAAATAGATGCTTTTAAGCGTCAGCTTAAACTGGCAAAACAGTATAAATTACCGGTATCCATCCATACCCGTGAGTCGTTTGATGACGCATGGCCATTGGTTAAAAATGAGCTTACCGACGATTTAAAAGGTGTTTTTCACTGTTTTTTGGGTACGGCCGACCAGGCAAAGAAAATTATGGATCTGGGATTTTTAATGGGAATAGGAGGGGTGGTTACCTTTAAAAAGGCAGCCATTGCCGATGTGGTAAAGGATATACCTGCAGAATTTTTGGTTTTTGAAACCGACTCGCCGTTTTTAACACCCGTACCTTTCAGGGGAAAACGTAACCAGAGTGCCTACATAAAATACATTGCTGAAAAAACAGCCGAAATAAAAGGGATGCCCGTGGAAGAGCTGGCCGCCATTACTACCGGAAACGCCCGTACGTTGTTCAAATTAAAATAAAGAAAAATGGATCAAACTTCAATACTGGTAATTTATACGGGAGGTACCATCGGGATGATCAGGGATGAAAAAACCGGTTCGCTGGTACCGTTTAATTTTGATAACATCTACGAACAGGTTCCCATCCTCGAAAAATTCGATTACAAACTGGATTTTCACTGTTTTGATCCTATTTTAGATTCCTCCGACATGTCGCCTGACGACTGGATTAAAATGGCGGAGGTTATCGAAAAAAACTATGAAAATTACGACGGCTTTGTTATTTTGCATGGTTCCGATACCATGGCCTATACCGCATCGGCATTGAGTTTCCTGTTGGAAAATCTCAATAAGCCGGTGATTATCACCGGATCGCAACTGCCGCTGGGCGTGTTAAGAACCGATGGCCGCGATAACTTTATTACCGCCATCGAAATTGCCGCCGATACCATTGACGATACGCCGGTGGTGCCCGAAGTTTGCATCTATTTTGAAAATAAGCTGATGCGGGGCAACCGTACCATGAAATATAATGCCGAAAATTTCAATGCCTTTGTTTCGGGAAATTATCCGGAACTGGCCAATGTGGGCGTGTACATTAAATACAACCATAACGAAATAATAAAGCCCAATTTTAAAAAGCTGAAGGTTCATAAAAAGATGGACAGCTCGGTGGGCATTTTAAAGATATTTCCCGGAATTACCCATTGGTTTGCAAAATCGGTTTTGGATGCGCCCGGGTTAAAAGCTGTTGTTTTGGAAACCTTCGGCTCGGGTAACGCACTTACAAAACAGTGGTTTTTGAACTTGCTGAAAGATGCAATCGACAGAGGGGTGATTGTTTTAAACATTACCCAGTGCATATCGGGAGCGGTTGATCAGGGAAAATATGCAACAAGTGCAGCTTTTAACAAGATTGGTGTTGTGAGCGGAGGTGATATGACCACCGAAGCCGCCGTTACCAAACTAATGTATTTGTTTGGGAGATATTCTGACAGCGAAACAATTATTAATCTGTTGCAACGTTCTTTGCGCGGCGAGTTGACTAAATAAAGAATTTTCATACATTTGCCGTCTCGATTTTCTGAGGTAGTTAGGAGAGGTGCTCGAGTGGCTGAAGAGGCACGCCTGGAAAGCGTGTATACCTCAAAAGGGTATCGCGGGTTCGAATCCCGCCCTCTCCGCAATTTTGCAGTTTATTTTTTTAATTTAACTTAAGTAATTAATTAATTATTATTTTTGTGCGAAATACACAATTTATCTTTTTGAAAAATCAATTTTAATAATCATGAAAAAAGTAATTGCCTTTCTTTCAATCGTCGCTTTGGTAGCATTTATGGGGCTATCAATTAATGTTTATGCGCAGGACGACTCAACATCAACTGCTTCTAATGATACCACTACCGTTGTAGAGGAAGCATCAGATGTTGTGGTTGACGCAACTCCGGTTGCTGCTCAATCCGATGAGCCAAAATCATTCCATCAGGTTATCAAAGAAAAATTTATCGAAGGTGGTCCTGAATTTATGGGTATCGTATTGCTTACCCTTATTTTTGGTTTGGCCATTGCCATCGAGCGTATCATTTATCTCAGCATGGCTACTGTAAACACTAAAAAATTACTTTCAAATGTTGATGATGCACTTAAAAGTGGTGGTATTGATGCAGCCAAAGAGGTTGTAAGAAATACACGCGGCCCGGTAGCAAGTATTTTCAGCGAAGGCCTTAACCGTTTCGATAACGGTATGGAAGATGTTGAAAAATCGATTCTTGCATACGGAAGTGTTGTAACCGGTAAACTTGAAAGTGGCGTTAGCTGGATTTCATTATTTATTGCACTGGCTCCTATGCTCGGATTTATGGGTACGGTAATCGGTATGATCCAGGCCTTTGATGATATTGCCGCTGCCGGTGATATTTCGCCTACCGTTGTTGCTTCGGGTATTAAAGTAGCGTTGTTAACAACTGTATTCGGTCTGATCGTTGCTATTATCCTTCAGATTTTCTATAACTTTATTATTTCAAAAATTGACGGTCTTGTTAACGATATGGAAGACAGCTCAATTTCTTTTATTGACCTGTTGTCGAATTACGCCAAAAAATAATAATCATGGTAGATAAAATTCATAACATAACAAAATGGGTATTGATTGTGCTTATGGCATTTTCGGCTCTGGCAGGAATCCTGTTTTATATGGGTTCGCTTTCGGAGGACACCCTTATTAATATGGGAATTACCCTGATTATTGTGGCTGCAGCGGTAACCGTTCTCGGTGCGCTGTTCAACCTCGCTTCCAATCCCAAAGGAGCTGTTAAAATGGGTATCAGTCTGGTACTTTTTATAGTTGTTTTCGGTATTGGTTACGGAATGGCAGGTAATCAGCTAACCGCTCTTCAGCTGGAAGAGTACAAAATCGGGGTGGAAACTTCAAAATTGGTTGGTATGGGATTGTATGCCACCTATATCTCTTTTGGAATTGCCGTTGCGGTAATTCTATACTCTTCGATAGTTAAAGCATTCAAATAATAAAGGATTATGTCAAAAAGAGCAGTTCCGGAAATCAACGCAGGGTCAATGGCAGATATAGCATTCCTTTTGCTTATCTTCTTCCTTGTTACCACCACCATGGATGTTGATACCGGTATTATCAGAAAGCTGCCTCCACCTGTGGAAAAAAACCAGGATGATGTAGAAGTTAAAGACCGTAACGTTCTTAAAATTCTTGTTAACAGTCACGACCAGTTGCTGGTTGACGGCGAAAGGGGCGATATCAGTACCCTTAAAAATAAGGTGAAAGATTTTATGGCTTTACATCCCGATAACGAACAATACCCTGAAGTAAAACCTAAATTTATTAAAGAACTTAATAAAGAGGTGATGCTTTCAAAAGGGGTTATTTCGTTGAAAAACGACCGGGGTACATCTTACGGTATGTATATTAAGGTTCAGAATGAACTTGCCAAAGCGTTTAATGAAATGAAAGACGAGAAATCGTTGCAGATGTACGGCGTTAAGTATAAACAGCTTGTTGATGAAAAGAAAGTGAAAGTCATCAATAAACTGGTACCTGTTCCGATTTCGGAAGCTGAACCTGAAAATGTAGGAGGAGAGTAGTATGTCAAGATTTAAAAAAGATAGTAAAAAAGAAGTAGGCTCCATCAATACCTCTTCATTGCCGGATATTATTTTCATGCTCCTTTTCTTTTTTATGGTTACTACAACCATGCGTGAAACCAGTCCGAAAGTAAAGACAAAAGTTCCGGAGGCTACCGAAATTCAAAAGCTGGAAAAAAAATCGATGGTGAGTTATATCCTTATTGGGCCCCCTATTAATAAAAGGCTCTACGGAAGTAACTCGCGTATTCAGCTGGATGACCAGTTTGCTTCCGTTAAGGATATTGGCGAATTTGTTGCCCGCGAACGTCAGGCACGTAACGAAGCCGACAGAAACAAAATTACCACTTCGTTAAAGGTCGATCAGGATACCAAAATGGGTATTGTAACCGACGTTAAGCAGGAGCTGCGTAAAGCCAGTGCCTTGAAAATTAACTACTCGGCTCGTAAAGCCGGAAAGAAAAAACAGTAAATTATTTTCATTGTTTTGTACAATAAAAGGCTGTTCCTTACGGAGCAGCCTTTTTTTGTGCCCCAACAGGTGGCCATATTGTCAGTATAACCGTTAAAATTTTTGAGGCACACTATTTGAACCCTCTTTTTCCGTAATTTGCCTTTCCATGGATAAAGCTGAAAAGAAAAAAATTAATGTGGCACTTACCGTTCCGGTTGTTTTGCTGTCGCTGATGTGGATCGTCAGAATTGCCGAATCGCTTTTTCATTTCGATTTGGCTTTCCTAGGCGTACATCCGCTGCATGCCGACGGAATCCCCGGAATTTTTCTCTATCCCTTTATCCACGGAGGTTTTAAACACCTTATGGCCAATTCGCTCCCGTTTTTAATTTTGGGAACAGCACTTTTTTACTTTTACGGAAAAATTGCTTTTAAGGTGCTTGTCTATATCTGGATATTGAGTGGTATTTGGGTATGGTTCGGAGGCCGCGAGAGTTACCATATCGGTGCCAGCGGGGTGGTGTACGGTCTGGCCTCTTTTTTATTTGTCAGCGGAATTATCAGGAAAAACACCCATTTGGCTGCTTTGTCGCTGATTGTTGCCTTTTTGTACGGCGGTTTGATTTGGGGCATCTTTCCGGAGTTTTTCCCAAAGGAGAACATCTCATGGGAGGGTCATCTCGGAGGTCTTGTATCGGGAATTATTTTTGCCTTTTATTTTAAGGACGACGGCCCGCAGCCTAAACGCTATTCGTGGGATTACGAAGAGGATGAACCTGACGACGACGATGCTTATTGGAAAAGGCCCAATACTTCAACAACTTATAAGGTTTGATTGGGTTGCTTGTTACACTCAGTACACCCACCGTCATTCCGAAGGAGGCACGACTGAGGAATCTCCAGCATATTAACTTACCCTTGCAGCAAAAGGCAATCGGATACTTCATAGCAGGTGATTCCCACACAACGTATCGTCCGGTACG
>CAYNVN010000131.1:0-16728 GCA_964400655.1 uncultured Lentimicrobiaceae bacterium | reverse complement strand
AAACCATATGAAGTATAAAAATCTGCCGAATCATAAGCTACAATATAAGCCTCACCCGGAGGTATTGTGTCGGATAGCTGTATGTCAGAAAAGTTTCCTCCATTTGATTGTTTAGACAGATACCATGTATCTGATGTAAAGAAGATAGTATCACTGCCCAAATTGTATAATTCAACAAACCTACCTTTGTAATAATCACCGGGGTCAGCTACTTCCGAAATAATTAAATCGGTATTTGTCGTTAAGGTGGTGGTATCGTCTGTGGGGACTGTTCCGTCGGTTTTGTAATCAACGGCTGTGCCCGTATTGGAGTAGGGATAAATGATAAAATAGTAATGAGTGTTTTGTGAAAGTCCTGTCCATATATAGGTTTCAGCCCCGTGAGCCACGTTAACCTGTCCCGAACCATCGGAAACATCCGTATCATCTGTTTGCGGGATACCGTCCACGGGAGCGGTAAAGGTTCCGGTAGTGTTGATCATAATTAAAAAGTAGTCGGCAGCAACGGTTCCGTCGTTATCATCCCATGTTAACGGTATTGACAAAGCGGTGGGCGTACCGGCTTCGAAATTGGTTACGTGATTGGTAGGTTCATCTTTATAGGTAGTTGCGAGGGCTGATACACCCGAAGAATAGCTGGTGGAACCGTCCACTGAAAAAGCTTTATAAAAATAGATTGTATTGGATGTAAGTCCGGTGTGATTGTAAGTGGTATCAACACCACGGAAAATAACCGAGTCGCCACCGGGAATGGTATCGCCAACCGTATAATAAGTACCGTCGGCGGGTGTGCCTATGATTTGGTCGGGCGACCATACCACCATAACCGAATCCAGATTGCCGTTTCGTGTCCATGAAAGGTCGATTTCGGAGGTGGAAGCGGGAGTGGCTGTAAAATTAATTGGGTTATCAGGTGCACTTCCTGAAGTGTAATTAGTTACTGTAAAATCTTCAATAAAAAGGTGGGCATTTTGATCATCACTTAAAACCCGTAAATAGAGGGTTGGAGAATTATCGTTTACATCAAATGAGTAGGTAACATAAGTTAAATTTGATGATGCACCCAGCGTATGTGTGTCCAAATCGGTAAAAGTTGTTCCGTCGGTTGACTTTTGAAGAACAAAAACATTAGAGCTGTTTCCGTTTTTATAGGCGTATTTAAAAGTTACTGTTCCGCAAGTGTTGAGTGCCGGTGTTGTAATATGGGCTCCCGGTTTGTCATCGTTAATGGTAACTGCCGGCGACCCCATATTAGAGTTGGCATATGAAAAGTTACCTGCATCCTGACAGGTCCATGTCCCGCTGATAGCGCATGTAAAAGTAGTTCCGTATGAGTTGGATGACTGATCGTCAAAAGTCTCTGTCCAACTGTCCCGTTGTTGTCCCATTACTGTTAATGCAATTGAGATCAACGAAAAAAAAGCATAAAATTTCTTCATAACACCCGTTTTTAATGATTATTATTTAAGGGCGAAATATACAGGAAATATTTAAAATCGTGTTAAAAAATAGTTATTAAATCATTAATTTTTGTACGACTATATTAATAATAATGAGAATAATAAAAACAAAACAGGCAAACTATTTTATATACGGCACTGTTTGATTAATAAGTGTAGCTGTTTAGCTAATAAATGTTGTTTTTGGTGTTAAAAAATTCAAGCAATATTAAATCACTCCGTATTCAACCCCCAACATAATTATGGCAAACAGATCGACCAATAACAGACTGATTGAAACGGGTTTTCTTTTTATTAACCGGATTAATGTATATGTCAGCATACCGTAAACCAGACCCTGGGTTAAGGAATAGGTAAAAGGGACGAGAATAAGCGTAAGAAAAGCCGGAACGGCCTCTTCCAGATCGGCCCAGTTGATTTTATTAAGCGGCCCGGCCATAAATACTCCCACTAAAACAAGTATGGGTGCCGTTGCAATGGAGGGCACAAGCTCTGCAAGCGGAGAAAAGAACATAAACGGTAAAAACAATATTCCGGCAAAAACCGCTGTAAGCCCTGTTCTTCCTCCCTGATAGATTCCTGCTGCCGATTCAATATATGCCGTACCTGCACTGGTACCGAACAAACCGCCAAACAGGGTGGCAAACCCGTCAACAATCAACGACTCTTTTAAATGCAAAGGTTCTCCGTTTTCATCTTTTAGATTGGCTGCTTCGGCAACTCCCACAAAGGTTGTGATGCTGTCGAACATGTCCACAAACATCATGGCGAAAATAATGGGGATAAATGAGAATTTTAAGGATTCCACCAAATCAAGTTTAAAAAACCAGCTGAAATCGGGTGCTGCATACAGCCCTTTCCAGTTGATTAATGTTGCCGTACCGTGATTGATTGCCGAAACGTCGCCCCACCAGCGTCCGATAGGTAATGCCAAAATGGTAGTAATGATGATACCAAAAATAAATGCGCCTTTGTATTGTTTTATCAGTAACACGATGGTGATAAATAAGCCGGCAAGAAAGGTAATGGTGGAGGCATTGATGTTTTTAACGCCTATCAAAGGAGGTTTGGTACCAATAAAACCTGCGTTAACAAGCCCGATTAGTGCAATAAAAATTCCTATTCCCACGGCACCACCCAATCGAACCGTTTTTGGAATGGCCTTTACTATGGCACTGCGAACATTAAAAACCGACAGCAAAACAAATACAACTCCCGACCAAAAAACCGCACCGAGTGCCACTTCGGGCTTAATACCCATTCCTAAAACAATGGTATAGGTGAAATAGGCATTTAGTCCCATACCGGGTGCCACCAGAATAGGATTTTTAGCATACAATCCCATGGCAATGGTTGTAACGGCACTTAAAATTACGGTTGCCGTAAGTGCCGCGCTGTACGGCATACCTGCTTGTGCCAGTATCGACGGGTTGACAATGATAATGTACATACCGGCGATAAAAGTGGTTATTCCGGCAATCAGTTCCGTTTTAACAGAGGTTTGCCGCGCTTTCAGGTCGAATGGATTTTTCATAACGCAGAGGTTTTATTGAGCATAAAATTAAAAAATTTCAGAAACAGGAAAGGGTGGGAAGGTTTGAGGTTTAACTGGTTGCTCGTTGCTGGTTGCTCGTTGCTGGTTGCCGGTAATTCAAGGTTTGGAGGTTCAAAGTTTTAATGTTTGTCAAAATTGAGAAGGTTTTAAGGTTCAGGTGTTTAGCAGGTTGTTGCCCCTCCCGCAAGCCCCGCCGTCATCCCGAAGGAGGCACGACTGAGGGATCTCCTGAGAATCAGGCTGCCCTTTTGACAAAAGGTAATCCGGTTGTCAATAGCAGGGGATTCCCGCCTGTCGGCAGGGCAGGCCTCCTCCCTACGGTCGTCGGAATGACGAGATAGTTTCAATGAACGACGTAGTTTTGGATTTTTAAATTTTTTAGTATTTAGAAATTGCCCGCCTGCCGGACGGGCAGGTTTGAAATTTGGTGCTTGTATTTTGGAATTTACTTTAAACACTCCACACTTCAAGTACTCCAGGCACTTTTGATTTATGATTGCTAATTTTTGATTTAAGATTTTTGATTTGCCTGCCCGAATGTTAAGCAGGCGGGCCTGCCCCTCCCGCAAGCCCCAACATCATCCTACCTTTAAGACTAAAAAGAGTTCGGTCGTTAATAGAAGGGGATTCCTCGGTCGTTCCTCCCTCGAAATGACGGGTTAATATGAATGAACGACGTAGTTTTAACTCTAGGCACTCCAAACTTTAGGCACTCCAAACTTCAAGTGCTTTAGGCTTCTTCGCATATAAACTAACTTCCTATCTTTGTAAAAAAACCCGATTATGGAATATTACCGGCTTATACAAAATCGTGAAACCGTCAGGAGTTATGATGCAGATAAAAAAATTTCAAAAGAGGTTTTAACCCGCATTCTGGAGGCAGGCAGACTGGCTCCTTCGGCTGCCAATCGCCAACCGTGGACGTTTATTTTGGTATCATCCGATGAAAAGCTAAACGAGGTAAAAAAAAGTTATCAGCGCGAGTGGTTCCAAAAAGTGCCTCATGTACTTATTGTAACGGGTAATAAAACCAAATCGTGGGTGCGCCCGTATGACGGATACAACTCCCTCGAAACCGATTTGGCCATTGCCATGGACCATATGTTGCTTGCCGCCGAAAACGAAGGCGTTGCCGCCTGCTGGATAATAGCTTTTGACTACGACAAACTATCGGCTGCCATAGGATTAAAAGAGGATGAAACGGTTTACTGCATTGCCTCGCTGGGCTACCCTCCCCAGGGGTTTACCAAACACGGAAACAAGAAAAGAAAGCCTTTTGAAGAGGTTGTTAAATGGCTCTGATTGTTGGCTATCTGCTCCATAACTTAAATCCATCGGTACCCTTTTTCCAGGGTTTTACGGTAAATTCAAACCGATAAGTTTTAACAGGTATCCTATATTGTTCATGTGGTCGTGCACCCCACGAGTTATCTCCGCCCACGCCCATCTGTTTCATGTCGATATGCAGATATGTTTCGGGGGTTTGTTTAACATCGTTTATATGTTTGTAATTGGAACGGGTAAGCTGGTCGAGCATTTTTACCGGAATATGAAGTGCCGAAAAACCAAACGGTTTATCCGACTCGAAAAAGAGACCGTAATCATCGTTTGCCGCAATTAACCACCGTGTGCCTGTTTTGTAGCCGTTTTCCTGGGGCCGGATATAGGCAAAATATTGATCGGTTACGGTTGAACGATAATTGCCAACAAAAGCACCGGTATTCCTGTCGCAATAGTTTTCCTGAGGTCCTCTGCCGTAATAATTCAAATTTTCCAAGTTGTTTAAAACCATCAACATTCCAAAACGCGGAAAGTTGGGCAACCCTTTAATGCCCGGTTTAAAATCCATTGTAACATGGATGGCCCCTTTTCCCGAAAAGTCGTATCTGATTGAAAGTTCCGAGCGAACATCGGATAACTCATAATTTGCAATTACCGTTACAAAACCGTTTTCGGCGCGGGTTACATTAAACTGTTTTAGCGTTAAATGCCGACCGGCATATCGCCACAATCCCTGCCGGTTTTGCATGCCGTTACCAAAATCGTTATCGGTTGGTGCACGCCAAAAATCGGGGCGTACAGGTTCTTTCAACAACTCCTTTTCATCAATCATTAGCGAGTTGAGGTTGCCTGTTGTCGTATCGAAAACCGCTTTAAAGCTGCCGGCCGTTACCGTTAAATTATTTCCTGAAAAATGTGCAACGGCTTCAGGAAGCTGGTGTAAAACGCCTGTGTTTACCGATGGGGCAAAGTAAACCGGAAACTGTTCTTTGGCCTCTTCAAATCCGGCCGGTTTAAAAGGCCTGTTTTTAGTTGTAACCAAACTGAAGTTGATAAAGTACTCAACGCCCGGTGTAAACTCAAAATCGTTAAACGGAACCTCAATGGAAGTTGTATCATGCGGTTTTAGATTGATGTTTCCCAACGAACCTTCCAGGGCAACTTTACCGTTTCCTGTCAGTTTCCATTTTAACTGATATTGATTAAGATTGGTAAAATCATATTGGTTGATCAGGTAAAACTTTCCTTGTGATGCATCATCAGGATAGATTTTAATAAACTGATAAACTTTTTTCACTTCGTACATGGCGGGATGAATTGTACGGTCGGGATTAATAATACCGTTGATAAGAAAATTTCCGTCGCTTGGAACCGTATCGGGGCCGTAATCGCCGCCATAGGCCCAATATTTAACGCCGTTTTCATCATACTTTGCAAATCCCTGGTCAACCCAGTCCCATATAAAACCACCCTGCAAAGCGGGATATTTTTCAATAACATCCCAGTAATCCTGAAGGTTACCCGTACTGTTTCCCATGGAGTGGGCATATTCGCACATAATAAGGGGGCGCGATGGATTGGTTTTGGCATAGTGCTCGATATAGTTAATTCCGGGATACATTGGAGAATAAATATCCACCGTGGGGCGTTTTAATGCTCTTTCGTAATGCACCGGGCGCGAGGGGTC
The DNA here is from genome assembly GCA_964400655.1 of uncultured Lentimicrobiaceae bacterium. Classification (GTDB taxonomy): domain Bacteria; phylum Bacteroidota; class Bacteroidia; order Bacteroidales; family F082; genus B16-G9. Next base: position 10,745 of record CAYNVN010000131.1, on the reverse strand, counting down.
GCGATGGTGCAGCCATGCCGAACAGCTGTCGAAGTTAACCCCGTCGCCGGCTTCGTTGCCCATTGACCAAATAATTACCGACGGATGGTTTTTATCGCGCTCCGTCATTCTTTTTATCCTTTCAAGATGTGCTTTTTTCCATGCGGGATTGTTTCCCAGAGTTCGGTTTGGCCGGTAACCCATACCGTGTGATTCGATGTTGGCTTCGTCAATAAGGTAAATACCATATTGGTCGCACAGCTTATACCAGTAAGGATCATCGGGATAATGGCAGGTGCGTACCGCATTAATATTGTTTTGTTTCATTAACTCCACATCTTTTTTCATCAGCTTACGCGAAACAACATGTCCTTTAAATTCGTCATGTTCGTGACGGTTAACACCTTTTATCAATACCGGAACCCCGTTGATTAAAAGTTGTCCGTTTTTAACTTCCGATGTTCTGAAACCAACTTTACAGCTTTCGTATTCCGTTGTTTTGTTTCCTTTTTTCAGTTCCAGCACAACCGTGTACAGATACGGTGTTTCGGCACTCCATTTTTGGGGATTTTCGACCACTGTTTTTAATGTGTCTTTTATTACTTTTTTGTTGTTCCTGAACGTTTTTGATGTTGAGCTTATCAATTTTCCTTCGGCATTGAAAAGATGCTGGATAACGGTGTATCGGCGATTATCGGTTTTATCAAAGTTTATTATTTCAACCGCTGTTTTTAGTATTCCGTTTTGATAGTCGCCGGTTAATCCGGCATGGGCAAAGAAATCGTAAATATGGGTTTTTGGAACTGTCCACAGGTAAACGTCGCGTTCGATACCGCTTAAGCGCCAAAAATCCTGACACTCCAAATAGGAGCCGTCCGACCAGCGATACACCTCTATGGCAAGAGTGTTTGTTCCTTTATGAACAAAATTAGTAATATCAAATTCGGCAGGAAGTTTACTCCCTTGCGAATAGCCGGCTTTTTTGCCGTTTATCCATAAATAAAATGCCGATTTTACTGCTCCGAAGTGCAGAATGATATGTCGGTTTTTGCTATTACCGGGAATGGTGAATGTGGTTCGGTACGATCCCACAGGGTTATAATCGTGAGGAACAAAAGGGGGATTGGGATGTTTCATTTCGGTAAACGGGTAGCGGGGATCGGCAAAAGCATAGGGCTGGTTGATGTAAACAGGGATTCCGTATCCCTCCATTTGCCAGTCGGACGGAACCGGAATATCACTCCATGACGAAACATTGTAACCGGGTTTATAAAAGTCTTTGGGACGTAAACCGGGGTTTTCGGACCAGTGAAATTTCCATGTTCCGTTTAGTGAATGGTAGTAAACCGAATTTTTTATTTCATCTTTTAAAGCGGCACCTTTTGTTTTGTAGGGTATTAATGTAGCGTGCGCATTCATTTTGTTTATACCTGTAATATCGGGGTTTTCCCAGTCGTTTTGGGCTAACAGGATAATTACCGGAAAGAGGGCAATGAACGATAGCAAAAGTTTTTTCATGGGATAATTATTTTGGCGGTTTTCATATTTGTTAAAAAATAAAACGATAAATGAATATCGGTTTAACTGATAAAAGGCTGTTTAACATTGACCACTTATAACAAAAAAAGGCTGCCCCGGGGAAAGAAGCAGCCATATAACGGCAGGTTTATCAATCCGGTTTCCGATACCGGTTATTCACCCATTTCGTTTAAAATTTGGGCGGCCCATTTATTTGCCCTCTCCTGTGTAAGCTCGTCTTCGTTATCTTCATCGATGGCAAGTCCGAAAAACATTCCGTTTTTTTCACCGTCGGAGCCGGTAAAACGATAGCCGTCGGTTGGCCATCTGCCTATGATGTTGGCATTCATATTTTGAAATTCTTTTTCAAAAACACCCAAAACGTCAACAAAATGGTCGGGATAAAGTACCTGATCGCCCAATCCGAAAAAGGCAACATATTTTCCGGAGAGGTCTTTTTTGCGCAGTTCCAAATCCAAACGGCTCCACTCGTTGTCGTTATTGGCATCTTCCCAGTTTTCGGCACCAATGGTAGAAGCGCCGGTAATGATGAGGTCGTAATTATCAATATCATCAACATTAAACGATTTAATGTCGAATACGTCAATATTATCAAATGCTTTGGCAATTTTTCCGGCGGCAACTTCCGTATTCCCTCCTTTGGGCCAATACAATAAAACTATTTTTTTCATTGTTCAATTTTTTGATGAGGTGTAAAGTTACATCTTTTTACATAAACCCACAGCGATGTTTTGTTAAATACCGCTTATTAACGGTGAGGTTGCTTTGAATGAAAATTTTTTATTGTAACGGATTGCCTGAATCTTCTGCGGCCAGTTGGTTAACCAAAACATATTTCCATGTTAAGGTTTTGTTTGTAATATCATGTTCAAAAAGTAATGCCTTGTTGTTTTCGTACCCGAAATGAATCCCTGATGCTAAAAAACAGATACCATCCGGACTTATATACTCGAAAGTGTCGGTTTTCAAACCTATATCGCCGGCAATACAAAGCACTTCAATACCCCGTTGTTTCAACTCCGTAAGTTTCGGATATACGGCGGTATAAAAATTATTGGGATTGATGTTGTACGTATGATCGCCCAAAGGGGCATTGGGAATGGTTTCCATTAGCTTGTCCAGCGAATCGTTTGCATACATCCAAATAAGTTTGTGGTGTAAAATGATAAGATGAGATGATTTTTCGATGGTATCGGTAACATGGTCAAACATCTCTTTTTGCAAACCCGTAATGCTGCAGTAATCGTACTGGGTATCAAAAACGATAAAAGTAATACCGTTTTTGTAGCAGGAATAAAAGGTGGGGCGGTTTGTAAATCTGCTTACCGTTTCAATATTTGAATAATCATGGTTTCCAATCGACCAAAGTGTGTTTTTATTACCGACATCAAAAATAGTATTAAGATATTCCATGGCATAATCATCTTCCGAAGTGAGATATTCCATATCGCCTCCAAGCCAAACCATATCGTATTTTGAATAATTGATTTTTGATGCGGCTTCGTCAATTTCGTAGTTGTCGTTGGTTCTTGTATGGGAAATGTGCAGATAGTGTGCAATAACCGGTTCTTTTGATGGAATGATATCATCTTTTACACATGAAGAGATTAAAAATCCCGTTAATAATATTAAAACTGCAGGGAGTTTTTTCATAATGTTGTAAAATAATATTCCATCAATTTGTCGGCGGCATCATACGGGGTAATTTCCCCTTTTAGAATCATGGTTTCAAACTTCAACAACATCTCTTTGATTGTTTGGTGGCTGTAAAACCTGTCGGCAAGCGTATCGCCGATGGTTTCTTTTAAAATGGCAATAAGTTGTTGTTTACGGTGATGTTCAAAATAGTTGTTCTTTTTGGTTTTGTTAAGAAAGCGGTCGAGTTGTTCCGCAATATTGTTTAAACCTTCGCCGGTAAGACCCGATGCCGTAACCACTTTAGGTATCCAGCCGCTTTCGGCAGGCGGGAAAAGGTGCAGGGCGTTTTGGTATTCTCTTTTGGCAAGATCGGCTTTTTGACGGTTATCGCCATCGGCTTTGTTGATAACGATTAAATCGGCCATTTCCATAATACCGCGTTTTATTCCCTGCAGTTCGTCGCCACCGCCGGCAAGCATCAGCAAAAGAAAAAAATCAACCATTTGGGATACCGCTGTTTCCGACTGCCCGACACCGACCGTTTCGATAAGAATGATATCGAAACCGGCCGCTTCGCACAAAACAATCGATTCGCGTGTATTTCGCGAAACGCCTCCCAACGTTCCGGCGCTTGACGAAGGACGGATAAAGGCATTTTTGTTAACGCTCAGTTTTTCCATCCTTGTTTTATCACCCAAAATACTTCCTTTGGTACGACTGCTGCTGGGGTCGATGGCCAGTACGGCTACCTGTTTTCCCTTTTCTATCATCGTTAATCCAAACGATTCGATAAAGGTACTTTTACCCACACCGGGTACACCTGTTATGCCAATGCGGAATGAGTTGCCCGAAAAAGGAAGAGACATATTGATTAATGCTTTGGCGGTTTTTTTATCTTCGGGCAAGGTACTTTCGATAAGGGTAATGGCACGGCTTAACAGCGTGCGGTCGCCGTTACGGATTCCCGTAAAATATTGTTCGGCCGATAGTTTTTCCTTTTTAAACCTGTTTTTGATTCCTGCCGACAAACCGGGGTTTACAATAGAAGGCTGTTCAACCCCTTTGTTAACCTTTAAAGCACTCTCAATATGGTTTTTATTTTTTTCCATCGACACGTGGTGTGTAATGAGCAAAGATAGTGTTTTTGATAATTGTTATCCGGAAATAGCTAAACGAAAAGGGTGGGAAGGTAATTTTTCGGTTTTGTTACACCGATATAAAAAAAGAGCCTTGTAAACTTATGTTTTACAAGGCTCTTTGTATTGTCGTTCCGGCGGCAGGGCTCTCCGATGACGTGCCTTATCGGAACATGTTTCTCGCCCTCCCCTCTAATCGTCTCCCCGGCAGGGCTTCCCGATTCATCCTTCATCGGGACAGGCTTCTCGCCCTTATCCAACCTACTGGTCTCCCCGGCAGGGCTCGAACCTGCGACCCGCTGATTAAGAGTCAGCTGCTCTGCCAACTGAGCTACGGAGAGTAGTGTTAAAACAGGATGGCAAATTTATATCATTTTTCAGGCAAATAAAAAATGTTAATCTAAATTTTAAACCTGTTGTAATAAACATTCTGCTTCTGTATAAATATACTCCCCCCGGTAATTTTATCTGTTTTTAACTTTAATTGTTGTAAACCACCGTTCCAACAACCTTTCCTACCATTAATAATGTGGATTTGTCAATTTTATCCATGGTATCACCGGTTGTATGCCAATATTCGTAAAAACTGCCGTTACTGCTGTGACTGTCAAGGTGAATGATGTCGATGGTAGGAATATTCCTGTATTTATTAATAAATATATGGTCGTCCGAAATGGCCCCGCCTTCCGCATTGACAAACCATTCGCCGTAACCCAGCTCGTCGGCAGTACGCCATACTTCATTTACCACATAGCTTGCAAATCCCATGGAATAATACTCTTTTTTAAATGTGGGATTTTTAGCCCCCACCATATCCAGCAAAATACCATAATTGGCCTGATAGCCCGGAATATGCGGTGTTTTGGCCCAATATTGCGAACCCAGTCCCCAGTTGTTTTCATTATATGGATGCGATTCAAAATCGGGAGGCCCCCAGTCTTCCAAATCAACCAGCAATACATCAACCCCCTTTTCAGGGTTATTAAGTTTAAACTGCCGCATCAATTCCAGCAACACAGCTACACCACTGGCACCGTCGTTGGCCGCATCAATGGGTTTGTGGTAATTGGCAGGGTCCTTGTCGTGATCGGCAAACGGGCGCGAATCCCAGTGAGCAAGCAACAAAACCCTTGAAGTTTCGTCAGGATTAACAGAACCGATGATGTTTATTCCCGTACGGGTAACACCGTCGTAAGTACGGGCTTTGAATTTTTGAATATAAACGGTATCGCTAAACTGTTTTAACTTGTTAATCATCCATGATGCACATTGGGCATGGGCCTTTGTTCCCGGAACACGCGGCCCGAAAGCAACCTGTTTAGCCGTAAAAGCATACGCCGAATCGGCATTAAATCCCGATACAATTGTACGGCTTGTATCTTTTTTTTGTGCTTTTTTATTTCCGGTTTGTGTTCCGCACGATGCAAACAGCAGCACAACCATGCTTAACAGAAAGAAAGAATATTTAATTTTCATCATTTTGTTTTTCATCATTGCAACACCCCGCCAAAAGTAATCTCATAAACCCCACGGTTTCTGTAATTTGTTGATATGGGTTAATGGTAATTTTTGTTTGAACGGATTGGTACATTTAATCTGATTTTAAGGCAAAGATAGAAGGATAATGTAAATCACTTAACCGTTTTAATGAATATAAACTGTGATTTTTTCACAAAAATATTATGCACGCACAGTATAATTACATATATTTGCAATGCACGCATAACATTTATTAATTATGAATATTGAAGAAACCGTTGATTATCACATTCGTGCCACGTTATTTAAGATGATGAGGATGTATAATCTTTACGCAGCAGAAAATGGAATAACCCAGGGAATAGGTTATGTTTTGATCTTGATTCCCAAAGAGGGTATCCCTGCTACCAAAATTGCCCCTTTAATGGGGATGGTGGCGGCAAGTTTAACCCGATTGCTAAAAACCATGGAAACCGATGGCCTTATTTACCGTCAGCCTGACAAGCAGGACAGGAGGGTTGTACGAATCTTTCTTACCGAAAAGGGGCTTCGGTTGAGGGAAAAAGCCAAATCGGTGGTGTTAAATTTTAATGAAAAACTGTTCAAAAAAATAAATAAAAAGGAGATGGAGGTTTTCGCAAGGGTAACCTCCGTCATTCGTGATCAGGTTCAGGAAGAGATTGATTTGTTCCGGGAACATGAAAATTCCAAAAACATTAACAAATAAAAATATTATGACACGCAGAATTAAAAAAGTAGCGGTGTTAGGCTCCGGAGTGATGGGCTCCGGCATTGCCTGTCATTTTGCAAACATCGGGCTGCAGGTATTGCTGCTGGACATTGTCCCGCGCGAGCTTACCGATGCCGAAAAAGCAAAAGGATTAACACTAAACGACAAAGCCGTTCGTAACCGTTTGGTTAACGATGCTTTAAAAAGTGCGCTTAAATCAAAACCATCACCCATTTACAAACAAAGCTTTGCCAAACGAATTACCACCGGCAACTTTGATGACGATTTTGAAAAAATCAAGGATTGCGACTGGATAATTGAGGTAGTGGTTGAACGTCTGGACATTAAACAGATTATTTTTGAAAAAGTGGATAAGTTCCGTACCCCCGGAACGCTGGTTACCACCAACACTTCAGGTATTTCGGTTGAAAAAATGATTGAAGGCCGCAGCGAAGATTTTCAAAAACACTTTTGCGGAACGCACTTTTTCAACCCGCCGCGTTACCTGCAACTTTTCGAAATCATTCCCACACACAAAACCGATCCGGAAGTTATTTCCTTCTTTACCGATTATTCAACCCGTTTTCTTGGCAAAACGGCGGTTATCGCCAAAGATACACCCGCATTTATTGCTAACCGTGTGGGAACTTTCTCCATCATGGAGCTTTTTAATAATGTGAAAAAATATGGCTTAACCATTACCGAAATCGACAAGCTCACAGGCCCTGTAATCGGACGAGCCAAATCAGCCACGTTCCGTACAGCCGATGTGGTGGGTCTTGATACACTGGTGCACGTAGCCAATAACATTAAAGCCGATACCAACGACGAAGCCAACGAACTTTTCCAAATTCCGGATTATTTGCAAAAAATGCTGGAAAACGGCTGGCTCGGTTCCAAAACCAAACAGGGTTTCTATAAAAAAGAGGTGGTTGACGGCAAGAAAAAATTCCTAACCATCGATTTTGACACCTTAGAATATAAAGAAGACCCGAAACCCAAATTCCCGGTGTTTGAAAAAACCAAAGGTATCGACGATTTGCGCAAACGGATGCCTGTACTGCTGGCCGATAAAGGCAAAGCGGGCGAATTTTACAGAGCATCGTTTTACAGCCTCTTCCAGTTTGTATCGAACCGTATTCCCGAAATTACCGATGCCATTTACAAAGTGGATGATGCTTTACAGGCAGGTTTCGGCTGGAAACTGGGACCCTTTGAAAATTGGGATGCCGTTAATGTTCCCGAAACCGTTAAAGCCATGGAAGAAGCCGGTAAAAAACCGGCTCAGTGGGTTTACGATATGTTAGAAGCCGGAATTACCTCCTTTTATAAGGTGGAAAACGGTAAAAAATTCTATTACGATTTTAAAACCAAATCGTACGTCGAAATTCCGGGACAGGATGAGATACTTTCTCTTGAGGTGCTTCGTCCCACCAACGTGGTTTGGGAAAATAACGATGTTACCGTATTCGATTTGGGCGACGGCGTGCTGAATGTGGAGTTTCATACCAAGATGAACACCATCGGGCAGGGGGTTCTTGAAGGACTTAACAAAGCAATGGATATGGCCGAAGCCGATTACAAAGCATTGATCATTTCCAATGAAGGCGAACATTTTTCTGCCGGAGCCAATGTGGGCATGATTTACATGCTGGCCATTGAGCAGGAATGGGAAGACCTCGACCTTGCCGTTCAGTGGTTCCAAAAAACCACCATGCGCCTGAGATATTCTTCCATTCCGGTAATTGCCGCACCTCATGGAATGGCCCTCGGTGGCGGTTGCGAAATTTGTATGCACAGCGACAAAGTAATAGCCCATGCCGAAACCTATATGGGTTTGGTTGAGTTTGGTGTAGGGCTTATCCCCGGCGGCGGCGGAACCAAAGAGTTTGCACTGCGCCTTGGAGACGAACTGAAAAACGGCGACATCCGTACCAACCAGTTCCTTAATCGTTATTTAAGCATCGGACAGGCAAAAGTTTCAACCTCGGCTTACGAAGCGTTCGACCTGGGATATTTGCGCGAGGGACAGGACGAGGTAATTGTGAGCCGTAAACATCAGCTGGCCTACGCTAAAAAAGCGGCATTGCAAATGGCCGAAAAAGGCTATTCGCAACCGGCTCCGCGTAATGATGTAAAAGTTCTGGGACAGGAAGCTCTCGGTATGGTTTACGTGGGTGCCGACGGCTTTACCGTAGGTCATTATATGTCGGAACACGACAAACTGATTGCCGAAAAACTGGGCTATGTAATGGCCGGTGGCGAAATATCACAAGCCATGACGGAAGTGTCGGAACAGTACCTGCTAAACCTTGAAAGAAGGGCATTTCTTGAGCTTTGCATGCAACGCAAAACACTTGAACGCATCCAGAGTTTGATTACAAAAGGTAAAATACTGAGAAATTAACCATTAAGTTGTTAACTCCCTCAAAACGATTACCCGGTATAATTACAAAAAGGTAAGTTATCTCCTCTTAAAAAGAGGATTATGAGGAAGAAAAAATTTAACCAAAGAAAAAAATATAATTATGAATGCATATATAGTAGGCGGATATCGTTCAGCCATCGGTAAAGCACCCAAAGGTACACTGCGCTTTACCCGTCCCGATGACATTGCCGTGGCCGTTATCAGACGATTGATGGAGGACTTCCCGCAAATAGAAAAATCGGAAATCGACGACATTGTCGTTGGTAATGCTTTCCCCGAAGCAGAATCGGGAATGAACATGGGACGTTTGCTTTCGCTCATGTCGCTTGATACCGTTGACGTACCCGGATCAACCATCAATCGTTTTTGCTCATCCGGAATTGAGTCCATTGCCATTGCTTCGGCCAAAATTTCGGCGGGCATCGCCGATGTAATCATTGCCGGAGGTGCCGAAACCATGTCGATGATCAATATGGGCGGCTGGCGACTGGTTCCCAATCCAACCGTTGCAAAAAACAACCCCGACTGGTACCTCAGCATGGGATTAACTTCCGAAATGGTTGCCCGCGAGTATAAACTTAAACGGGAAGAGCTGGATGAGTTTGCTTTAAACTCGTACATGAAAGCCATAAACGCCATTGACAAAGGTTATTTTAAAGACCAGATAGTACCCGTTACCGTTAAGGAAAACTATTTTGACGGCAAACAAATGAAAACCCGCGAAAAGGTATTCGATACCGACGAAGGCCCGCGAAGGGACACCACATTAAAAGGGTTGGCACGTTTAAAACCCGCTTTTGCTGCCGATGGTGTCTCCACCGCAGGTAACTCTTCACAAATGTCTGACGGAGCAGGATTTGTGCTGGTGGTTTCGGAAGAAGCCCTGAAACGCTACAACCTTACTCCCATTGCCCGCCTTGTGGATTATCAGGTTGCGGGAGTTGAGCCCTATAAAATGGGTATCGGCCCTACAAAAGCCATCCCCAAAGTTTTAAAACATGCCGGTATGAAACTGGACGACATCGACCTGATTGAACTTAACGAGGCCTTTGCAACCCAAAGTCTGGTAGTTATCCGCGAAATGGGCCTTAATCCCGAAATTGTCAATGTTAACGGAGGAGCCATCGCTTTGGGTCACCCGCTGGGAGCTACCGGAGCCAAATTAACGGTTCAAATATTGAACGAGCTGAAACGTCGCGGTAAAAAGTACGGTATGGTAACCATGTGTATCGGTACCGGACAGGGTGCTGCGGGAATTTACGAGATGCTGTAAGCAGTAGTCATTCGGCTTTGCCGTCATCCAGTAGTCATTCGCTTCGCGGTAATTCGGCTTCGCCGTAAGTTAATAGTCATTTGTTTAGTTGAAATTATGCTTAGAAAGGTTTTAATAAAAGAAAGATGAAACTGGAAGAATTACAGGTTTATCAATTATCAATGGAAATTGGAGAAAAAGTCTGGGATATTGTTGTCAAATGGGACTTTTTTGCAAAGGATACTATTGGTAAGCAGTTGGTAAGAGCTGTTGACTCAGTGGCAGCCAATTTAAGCGAAGGGTTTGGCAGATATCATTATAAAGAAGCCAGACATTTCAGCTACTATTCCAGAGGTTCTCTTTATGAAACTAAAACCTGGCTTACAAAAGCATTCAACATGAAATTGATAACCGAAGAGGAGTTTAATTATTTCGTAAAAGAGATTAATAATATCGGAGTTAAACTTAATAACTACATTAAATCAATCGGTATCAAAAGCAACTGAATGCCGCCGACCACCGGGAGGCTAATGACCATTGAATGACAACGACTGAAAGGAGTTA
>CAYNVN010000130.1:0-30599 GCA_964400655.1 uncultured Lentimicrobiaceae bacterium | reverse complement strand
AAGATCTGTTTCCGCTTCATTCGCGCAACGATAAACTGGATGAAATCGTAAACGGCATCAACAAGTCTCTTAATGAAAAATTTCCCGGAGGACTCAATTCCGAAACATTCAATCTGCCGGAGGTATCCAACGAAGAGCTTGCCGAAATAAGCTATACGTCAGGCACAACAGGCTTTTCAAAAGGGGTTATGCTGCTGCATAACAGCTTGGCATCAAATGTTAAGTTTGCCAGAGAGAATATGCCGTTGCAGGCCGGCGATAAAATTGTTTCGTTCCTTCCGCTGGCACATGCTTACGGACTGGCTTTCGAGTTTTTGTTTCCGTTCTCTCTCGGCTGTCATATCACCTTTCTTACCAAAACCCCGACACCTGCCATTATTACCAAAGCATTTCAGGAGATAAGGCCGCGTTTGATCTTATCGGTTCCGCTGGTAATTGAAAAGATTTATAAAAAGAAAATATTGCCCGTTATCAGAAAAGCACCATTGAACATATTGTTGAAAATCCCGTTAATCAACCTGTTATTATACAAAAAGGTTTTAAAAGGTGTGAGCGAAGGTTTCGGCGGCAACTTTGTTGAAGTGGTTGTGGGGGGTGCCGCATTAAGCGATGAAATTGAAGGTTTTTTCCGAAAAATAGGGTTTCCCATAACGGTAGGTTACGGCATGACCGAATGCGGTCCGCTGGTTTCCTATGCGCCTGCCTCCGAAGCCAAACAGGGTTCGTGCGGCCGGGCCGTTGATAACCTGGAAGTAAAAATTGACTCTTCCGACCCGCAACATGAAGTAGGCGAAATACTAATGCGCGGAGAAAATGTAATGGTGGGTTACTACAAAAATAAAGAAGCCACCGACCAGGCAATCGATAAGGAGGGATGGCTCCATTCGGGCGATCTGGGCATTATTGACGAAGAGGGATTTATCTTTATTAAAGGCAGAAGCAAAAATATGCTGTTGGGGCCATCGGGTCAAAACATCTACCCCGAAGAGATTGAATCCATGATTAACAACAGAGCATGTGTGGCCGAATCGCTGGTGGTTCAGCGCGAAGGTAAGCTAAAAGCGCTCATCGTTCCCGATGAAGATGTGGTAAAAGCACTTAACCTTACCGATGAAGAACTTGCCGAAAAATTAGAAAATTACCGCAGGGAACTTAACAAACATTTTCCGTCATATATGGCTGTTTCCGAAATGCTGATCCATAAAGAACCTTTTGAAAAGACACCCAAACAAAGCATTAAAAGATATGTGTATCAGTAAATTTCCCCAAACCTGTCAGGCAGCTCAAAACAAGAAGGGTTAAAATCGCAAAGAGCAAATAACCATTTCTTCAGATGAATTTTTTCCATATTACTTTTTGGGGGGCAGATAATCTTTCTCATAACGTTTCTTAATAAGAATTGGTCAAAAACAAATAAACCGAAGGAATTTTGTTTCTTTGTAACCTTAAATTAATCGAATCATTATGAGTAAAAATACAAATAGTGCTTTATTGTGGATATTGGCCATGGTGCTTACCTTGTCAATTGCTTATTATCAAAAAACCACAGGCCCCACATGGCCCGTGTCGGGAGAAATAACAATAGAAAACAGTACGGTCGGTTTTAAACTGCTACGCAGCCACGGGGGAGAAGGAGGCGCACCTGTTAGTGTTGAAATTAAAGACAAAGGGGTAACGGGCGAGGTTACTTACAAACGATACAAAAGTTACGATGAGTGGACAACCGTACCCATGAAGCGCAAAGGCGATAAGCTGGTAATGGAGTTGCCGCATCAGCCTCCGGCAGGAAAAGTTGAATATAAGGTTGTCCTTAAAAAAGGCAATAAAACGTGGAACCTGTCGGACGACCCGGTGGTTTTGCGCTATAAAGGAGCCGTACCCGTTTTTATTTTAGTTCCCCATATCTTTTTTATGTTTATCTCCATGCTATTCGGAATGCGGGTACTGCTCGAGCTTCTGACAAAAGGAGACCGCTCGGAATACCTTGCCAAAGTGGTAACCATATCTATTTTAATCGGCGGATTAATTTTGGGGCCCATCGTTCAAAAATATGCTTTTGGTGCATACTGGACCGGCTGGCCTTTCGGACACGATATGACCGACAATAAAACATTGTTCATGTTTATCTTTTGGGTAATCGCATGGTGGAAATTAAAAAAGAACCCTTTGAACAGGCTGTGGCCGGCAATTGCCGTAATTGTTATGTTCGCCGTTTATCTTGTCCCTCACAGTACACTTGGCTCCGAAATTGATTATACCAAAGAGCAACCCAAAACCCAACAACAGGCACAATGATAAACTGGTTAATAATAGGTTTAACAGTGGTGATATCCATTATGGCTTTCGGTAACGGAGAGTTGATGGATAAACTTAAATTTAATGCTTACCGTATTAAATACAGCAAAGAATCATGGCGATTTTTTACTTACGGACTGGTACATGCCGGCTGGATGCACCTTATTGTTAACATGTTTGTTCTGTGGTCGTTTGGCGATATTGTAGAACGGTTCCTTGTTCAAAACTTCGGGTTAAAAGGGGAGCTCTATTTTGTACTGCTCTATATTGCAGGCCTGATATTTTCCACGCTGGTTGACTTTAAAAACAACAAGGAAAACATCTATTACAATGCCATTGGTGCATCGGGAGCTGTTTCCGCCGTGGTATTTGCCAGCATCCTCATTTTTCCGGGTGGTTCTATTTTCGTCTTTCCCATTCCCATTCCCATCCCTTCGTGGTTATTCGGCATCCTCTATCTGGTTTATTCCGCCTATATGGCCAAACGTGGCATTGATAACGTAGGTCATACAGCCCATTTTTGGGGTGCCGTTGTAGGAGTTGTTTTTATGATTTTAGTTGCACCGCATATATTTATAAGTTTTATGCACTATTTTATCGGATAATCTTTTTTTTTCAGATTTTAATCTGTTTTATAACTGCCTAATTCACCTCTTTCCCAAATAAAAAATTTTCTTTCCTGCTACGGGAAAAAGAAGGGTATTCCGGTAAACGGCTACCTATTTATACATGTCTGTATTACTGACTGTTACAATTATATAAATTGTGTTGGCATATTTATTGATAAGCCAGCTGCCTGTACTAATATAAGGAGGGCAGCTATTATGAAAAAAATACTTTTTACAGCTTTTTGGATTGCAATTATTGTTGTATTCAATTCATGCCAAAAACACCCTGTAACGGGTAATGACGACAATACTCATTCTGTCAACAGCATGAACGACCTTGTTGTAAGCGAACAGTTTATGTGGAAGACAACAAAGGATATTCATGTAATAATTGATCTTCCTGCAGATTATCATCACCTTTTACCGGTCACCATTGCCGACGAATCGGGAAAAAGGATGTTTTTTACAGGAAATCCCGAGAAAGACAAAAATCGGTTAATCACCAAAATAACAATCCCTTCGTATATTACTCAGTTAAAACTGATTTTCCCTGCCGAATCAGGCAAGTCCGATGTAAATGTTGCGCTCATTGGAAACAACCTGTTTTATGATTTAACAAGAAACGGAACAAAAAGCGTACAGGTACCGTGCGACCTTTCGGGATTTTTAACTTATTCGCAAGAGGGGTGGGGTAGTGCTGCAAACGGCAACAATCCGGGAGCTGTTCGTGATGCTTATTTTAATGCTGTTTTTCCAACCGGCATGGAAATCGGCGACCCTTCCAATTTTACCATCCACTTCAGTTCCGCTTCGGCGATAGAATCTTTTCTTCCCGTTTCAGGAACCGATAATCCGTTAACACAAAGCCTTATCGACCCTGCCAGTGGCAATGCCGTCGGAACGTGGGCGGGTCAGATAGCAGCTGCCGTATTAAATGTTTCTTACGATGAAGCGGGTTATCTCGGATCGGGATATACCGATTTAAAAAACCTGGAATTTATTACCGGTCCTTTTGCAGGAACAACCATCGAAGATTTTTTGGTAATTGCCAATACAGCACTGGGAGGAGGTTCCACATCGGGATATAGTTACAACCAGATAGGCTATGCTGCCGAGCAGATAAATCTTGCTTTCGACGGTTTCGACCATAATTTCTTTACCTGTTCATCGTCCGGTTCGGGAGGCGGTGGCGGAATCCCAACTACAACCGGATTTGACGGTTTTTTGGCTTTTGAAGACCTCTGGCCGTGGAAAGGTGATTACGACTTTAACGACCTTGTTATCAATTACGATTTCGATATTACTAAAAATGCACAAGAGTATATTCAACATATCAAAGCAACATTTACCATTCATGCTATCGGAGCATTTTTTAATAACGGATTTGGGTTTTCGTTACCCGGTGTTCAGCCCTCTTCAATAGTGAATGTTACCGGATCGGTATTAAAAAACAACTCTGTTATTTTGCTGGCAAACAACGGTCTGGAAGCGGGCCAGACAAATGCCACAATCATTGTTAATGATGACCTTTTTGACCTGATGCCCCATCCCGGTAACGGAATCGGTGTAAACACCGAAATATATTCACCGTATGTACAGCCCGCCACCATTGTTATTGATATGGATTTTGTGCCGGGTACGGTTACATTCAATCAACTTGATATCGGACATTTCAATCCTTTCATTTTTATTAATCAAAACAGAAGTCTGGAGATACATCTTGCAGGATATGCTCCTACATCGCTGGCCGATGTTTCATTAATCGGTACGGGTGAAGATTCGGGAAACCTTGGAGCATCACATTATTATAAAACCCGCAACAATTTGCCGTGGGCTATCAATATCCCCGAAAAATTTGACTATCCTATCGAAAAAAACGATATAACCGCCGTTTATACCCATTTTGCCCAATGGGCCGAAAGCGATGGTGTTGCTTATGCCGACTGGTATAAAAACTTACCCGGATATAGAAATCAATCATTAATTTACACACATAATTAAACTCCATTAAGCATTATCTGACAGTCATAATGAAAATCGTTACCCCTAACATATTTTTTGGTTTTGCCATGCTATTTATTGTCGCCATGACGGGTTGCAACAAACACCTCAATCTGACCGACGATATAAATGTAATGCAGGAGGTATCTTTCTCAACAAGGGTAATGTCCGGTGGTGAAAAAAGCAGCACGGATGTTTCGGGAGTTCATTATGCGCTGATTGAAATTGATTCGGTTGAATATCGTCCGAAAGTTTATACCATAAACGGAAAAATTTATACACAAGCCATAAAACTGTCTCCCGGTTCATATACACTTAACCGGTTTTTAATGATGAACGACAATCAAACTCCCGATGATTATTCGGATGATGTTATTATGTTAGCAACTCCTATGGAAGGTTCAGATTTTTCGGTATTTGTTGAAAAGGCTGCAGGATTCTTGTTTTCGGTTGACCAACTGAAAAAAACCAGTGTCTCCATCGATGTTATCTACTTTAACCCTTCAGATTACAGTAATTTCGGATTTGATTTTAGTGTGTTGCCCTCCACAACCATCAGACATCAAATCTTTACCGGAATTTTTAACACCTGTAATCCCTCAGCCTACAGC
The DNA here is from genome assembly GCA_964400655.1 of uncultured Lentimicrobiaceae bacterium. Lineage (GTDB taxonomy): Bacteria > Bacteroidota > Bacteroidia > Bacteroidales > F082 > B16-G9. Next base: position 25,084 of record CAYNVN010000130.1, on the reverse strand, counting down.
GGATCGCTATACGCTTTACAAACAGGCGGACTTCAAAACCGGATGAATGCCATTTATAGAATTGACGTTTATCGAAACGGCAGATTTGTAAAATCGTTCGATAACGAAAACGACAAAGGCATGTCGGATGTTGTTGTTGAATATCCCGACGGGGATGATACGGAAGATGCTTTTAAATTTGTGTTGATGTTTTACGGTAAATCAGGAACAGGTTTTGGTTACAAACATGTTCATACCTGGCAGTTTAACAACAACGAAACTCTATCTGCCGGAAGTGACGGAAAGGTTCATTTTACAATAGGAGGCACCGGTACCGATCCCAATACCTATGTAACGGGTACCGATGTCAATTTGCCTTCCAATGTTACATTTACCATCAATTCGCAATGGGCTTCCGGTACGCTTGGTGCATATTTCGATGCCGCTTTGAGCAATGTACCGTCAGGTACCTCCATCGGTAACGGTTTGTACCGGGCATGGTGCGGAACCGAATCGGTAAGCATTAACATACAACATAATTACGAAATGGATGTTTACAGCTCGCTTTATCCCGATGCTATGCCCGCCTTTACCAATGATGCTGAAAAATGGAATGAAGTTAACTGGCTGTTTAACCACCTCGATGATTTTAACGGTTACGGATGGGAAGAAATTCAAGGGGCTGTTTGGCTTATTTTAAACAACTGGAACGGACAGGGTCACGAAAATATTCCCGATCAAAATGCCTTAATGACTCAAATGGCACAAACCGCCAAAACACACCCCGACTTTATCCCATCCTGCGGCGAAAAAGCAGCCGTTATTTTTGTACCTAAAGGAACTCACATCGATGCCTCCGTACCAATGGTACAGGTAGTATTTATATTATCATATATATGATTCCCAATCCGATAGAAGAATGTCCAATAATAAGAAAATATAATTATTTAAAAATCCAGAAAAACAATTGTATATACCTGTGTTTTAATTATATATAAATTTTGGCACAGCCATTGATTAACACAAGGCAAATAAAAAATTAATCTAAATAACAAAACCCTATTAAAAAAATTAGAAAAATGAAAAATTTACGCTTTATTAAAAGTTTTTTCCTTATGACAATGATTGCTTTGGCATTTGTTAGTTGTAATAAAAAAACAGATGTTATTGACCCTAATCAGGAAATTGAAGTAACATTTTCCGGTACTGAGATGCCTAAAGGCGGAACCAAATCATCAAATGCTGATGCAACAGCTGACTATGCCAGCATTGTTATTAGCGGAACCACTTACACTCCTGCAGTATATTATTTGGACGGTGTTGCATACACACAAGGTATTAAATTACCTGTAGGCGATTATAGTGTAACCCAGTTTTTAATGATGAATGACAACAACACACCCAACGACATGAGTGACGACTCGATTGTTAGCGCAGCTCCCGAAGCCGGCTCACAATACGCATCGTTTGTTGCACAGCCCCTGAATATTCAGTTCCATGTTGCCGCTTTCCAAAAAAATGAGATTCCTGTTGAAGTACTTAGCTTTACTTCGGCTGAATTTGAAGCTTTTGGTTTCGACTGGTTTACCATGACACAAACCACTGTTAGAGAACAACTCTTTTTTGGTGATATCAGCATGAAACACCCTGCAGATTATGCCGGTTCATTATATGAGCAACAGACAAACGGTTTACAGGTTGATATGCCTGCCATTTTCAAGATTAAAGTTTACAAAAACGGTGCTTTTGTTGCAGAATACAATAACGAATCGTTTTTAGGAGAAGGTGATGTTTTACATGTTTCCTATCCTGACGGCGACAATACAACCGATAATTTCAGATTTGACCTCTATATTTTGGTTAAAGTTGGAACCGGATTTGATTATAAATTTTTCCACTCTTGGAATTTTACCGACGACAACCTGATCCCCAACGGAGGTGACGGAGTGGTTGACTTTGTTTTAGGTAATGCTGTTGCTACTACACCCGACCTGTTACTTGCTCCCTATATGAACCTGCCCGAAACAGCTACTTACAAAATTGTCGGTTCATATGCCCCGGGATCAATGGGAAGCTATGTTGATGCCGAAATTACCAATGTTGGAAACGGTTACGATTTTGCCAACGGAACATTTGCTTCATGGTGTGCCGACCACGAAACAACCATTAGCATCGGTCATGCTTATAACATGGACGTTTACAGCTCCCTCTATCCTGATGCTCTCCCCGCTTTTACAGCTTACGCCGACAAATGGGCACGCATTAACTGGATATTCAACCACCTTGATTACTATCCCGGTTATACCTGGGGTGAAGTTCAGGGTGCCATCTGGACCATTATGAATAACTGGAACGGACAGGCCTCAGGTGGTGTACCGGCTGCAGATGCTACCGTTACCCAAATGGTAAACGATTCACAAAATCACACCGATTATACCCCGTTACCGGGTGGATGGGCTGCTGTTATCTTTGTTCCTGAAGGAACCGACCCCAATGCAACCAATCCTACTCTTCAAACCATGTTCATCCAGGTTGACCCGTAAAAAATAATAAAACAACTAAATTACTGTAGTAATTGAAACGTCCGGTACTATATGTGCCGGGCGTTTTTTTATATTATAGTCTGTCATAATCTAAACTTCAAATAATTTTATAACATATTAATGCCGCAACTCAATATTCCGCATTTCTCAATAATCCTTTTTAAATTTGTACTGTCAAATTAAAAATGGTTTGTAAGGTTTTGGCCCATTATAAGGTTACTTACCTGAACAGTTCTATAAATTAATATGTAAAAAATACCAAAGAATAAATTTTTAACCGGAAAACCATTTAAGTATTTTTTTTGTCAAAACATTGAAGAGCGGGATTAGTGAAAAAGAAAAACGGGAACCAATGACCAAATATGCTAACATTATTGAAGATATCTATCATTATTGCGACCGCTGGTGCGAACGTTGTGATCTGACAGCAAATTGCATGCTCTACAAACTGGAAACGAAAAGAAGAAGTGATGACTATTTCAATAATGATTTAACCGAAGGAGAAAAGGTTAAGGCTAAAGATATCAGAGATATCGTTATTATGGCAAGAGAGCTTATTCGTGAATTTACCGTTGAAGAGAATGTTAAAAAAAATATCCTGAAACGAGAATCGGGTTTTACGCAACAAAGGCATCAAATCGAAAAAAAAATCAAAAACAACCCGATTATATTTCTGGGAAATCAATATCTGGAAATGGTTGACGAATGGCTGAACAATAGCGAGCACCTTTTTACAATGGAAATTGATTATTCCGACTCTTCCAAATTTATAACCGTTAGCTTAAAAGAAGATTACAACTATTTAAACCCAAACGTTGTTGCCGAAGCAATCGAAACCATAAGATGGTACCAGCATCTCATCTCCGTTAAACTTTCTAATGCTTTACAGGAAAAAAATCTCGGTAAACTTTTTAGCTCCGGTAATAATAAATCTGTTATAAAAGATTATAACGGACTTGCAAAGGTTGCCTTAACCGGCATTTATAAAAGCATGAAAGCATGGAATACGTTAATGTCGGTTTTTTCGCAGGAGCAAAGTGAATGTCTTGACATTATGGTTGTTTTAGAAAAACTTCAAAAATTGGTTAAAAAAGAATTTCCGTTAGCCGAAAATTTCAAACGTCCTGGTTTTGATGATTAATTTTTAAAAAAACATCCGGTTATTTCTCTATTTTTGCACTGTTTAATAGTCAAATCATGGAACAATATATCACCGGTATTTTTAATTACTGCGACCGCTGGTGCGAACGCTGCCCAAAAGCCTCCGAATGTGGAAATTATGCCCCCTATTATGAAGGAACAGCAGCAGAACTTAAACACAGAGATAAAAACAATCAGAAATTTTGGGATATAATTGATGCCCAATCGGAAAAAGCACTCGCTTTTACCGTAAAAATGGCCGAAGAACACCATGTTGACATTTCGGATGTAGAGGTGATTGATACCCGGAAAAAGTTTGACCTGTTTCAGGGTGAAGCTCAAACCAACGAAGTACTCAGGGTCGGACGAAAATATGAAGACCAGGTGGACGACTGGTTTGACGATGCCTGTGAGAAATATCCCATACAAGCCGAAAGCCTTACCACCAGCGAACTAAAACTTTCAGCCGATTCGGGATTTGAAAATGTGGAGGAAATCAACAATATGATTGAAGTAGTGTTCAGATATCAGCTTCAAATATATTTAAAACTATCAAGGGCATTTTTCAGCAAAGGCAAAGAGCAACTGGGCCAACAAGAAGGTAACGACTCGGTGGGTGCCGCAAAATTGATTATCGAATTTATCGACCGTTCGCTTACCGGCTGGTATGTTTTTTATAAAAGCTTTACGGATGAACAGGAACGCATTTTGCCAATTATGTTCACTTTGGCCTCAATCCGAAACCGTATATTAAAGGAGTTTCCCGATGTGATATCATTCAAACGTCCCGGATTTGACCAGTAGATTTTGAGGGTCGTAGTCTTTTTTCCCAACTGATGAACATAATCCGCTTTGCCAATTTGTTATCAGTAAATTCGTATCTTTGTTCAATAAATTGGGTACCCGGTTCCGGGACTGTTATATTCCGTTAAATCAAAATTAAAACTATAAAAAAATGAAAAAAAGCTGGATTGTTATTATTGTAGTTGTTGTTGTAATTATAGGACTCTATTCTATGTTTAAAGGTACTTACAACAACATGGTTACCAAAAGCGAGGGGGTTGATGCCCAGTGGTCGCAGGTAGAAAATGTTTATCAGCGCCGTGCCGACCTTATTCCCAACCTTGTGAATACCGTTAAGGGATATGCCTCACACGAAAAAGAAACGCTGCAGGGTGTGGTTGAAGCCCGTGCCAAAGCAACTTCGGTTAATGTTGATGCAGGCAACCTTAATCCTCAGTCGTTACAGGCTTTTCAACAGGCACAGGACGGGTTGTCGGGTGCTTTGTCGCGTTTGATGGTGGTGGTTGAAAAGTATCCCGACCTCAAAGCCAATCAAAATTTCCTCGATTTGCAGGCCCAGCTCGAAGGTACCGAAAACCGTATTGCCGTTGAACGTAAAAAATTCAACGAAAGGGTGAGAGAGTACAATACTTACATAAAAACCTTCCCCAACAATATTTTCGCGGGAATGTTCGGGTTTACGCAAAAACCATACTTTAAATCCGCTCAGGGTTCCGACAAAGCCCCTGAAGTTAAATTTTAACCGATATGGGAACATCAGCAAAAAACCTTTTTACCAAAGAGGAGAGGCAGCAAATTGTAAATGCCATCAAAGAGGCTGAACTTAACACCTCTGGTGAAATCAGGGTGCATATTGAGAACAACTGTCCCGGCGATGTACTGGAAAGAGCGGTCTTTCTGTTTGGCAAGATGGGCATCCATCAAACGGAACAGCGCAACGGCGTTTTATTTTACCTTGCCGTAAAGAGCCGTAAGTTTGCCATTGTGGGCGACGAGGGTATTAACAAAGTGGTACCGGATGATTTTTGGGAAAAGATAAAAATCAGAATGGCTCACCATTTTCAGCAGGGTGATTTTGCCATAGGACTAATCAGAGGCATTCTTGATGCGGGAGAGGCACTTAAAAAGTATTTCCCTTATCAAAGCGACGATGTAAATGAGTTGTCGGACGAAATATCATTTGGTAAAAATTGACGGAACAAAACATTAAAGATGAAAAGAATAATAATTTCAATCATAACCTTTACCCTTATTACGGCAACACTTGTTGCTCAGGATATTCCCAACAGGCCCAATCCGCCGCGTTTGGTAAACGACATGGCAGATGTGTTGTCGGCCACACAGGAACAGTATCTTGAAAGCAAACTGCGTCACTTTCACGACACCACCTCCAACCAAATTGTGGTATTAACGGTAAAATCGCTGAACGGATACGACAAAGCCGACTTTGCTTACCGTGTTGGCGAAAAGTGGGGGGTAGGCCAAAAAAAGTTTGATAACGGAGTGGTCATTCTTGTTAAACCTAAATACGGGGCAAACGACAGAGGACAGGCTTACGTTGCCGTTGGATACGGGCTTGAACCTGCCATACCCGATGCCATTGCCCGCCGCATTGTTGACAATGAAATGATACCGCAGTTTAAAAACAACAACTATTTTAAAGGCATTGATAACGCCACCAACATACTGATGCAACTGGCTGCCGGAGAGATAACGGCAGAGGGTTACAATAAAGCAACCCAGGGTTCGCCATGGGTAACCCTTTTACCGATCATTATCTTTTTCCTGATCTTTTTCCTTATGAGAGCAAGCAGGGCTAAAAGCTACTCCATGTACCACAGCGGAACCTCTTTCTGGACAGCTATGATGCTGGGTTCCATGATGGGTGGCGGACGCGGCGGTAGTGGTTTTGGAGGCGGCAGCAGCTTTGGCGGCGGAGGCAGTAGTTTCGGTGGCTTTGGCGGCGGCAGCTTTGGTGGAGGCGGTGCCGGCGGCAGCTGGTAAACAAACCTCCGGCACAACCCACAGCCTGTTTAACGTTTTATAAATTTACCTCTGTATAACACCGAGCCGGATGATTTGGTAATTTCATACAGGTACATCCCCGGCGAATAGTCTGAAACCGACAATGTAACAAAACGCGCATCTGTAATATCAGTGTTTTCTGTTTGCTGACCGTTTTGGTTATAGATAACCAGCCGGCCCGACAATCTCTTTTCAAAATCCATCGTAAGCACATCGTTTGCCGGATTAGGATAAACTTTTGCAGATGCAATTTGGTTTTCGGAAACAGCCTGAATAGAGCTGATAAGATACGAAGCACTCTCGGTTTGGGTACCCGTTTCATCCATATCGATGGAAAACAACATAAATCCCACATCAGAGTTATTGGTCCACCACGAATAATTTACCGAGGTATCCACGGTTGCAGAATAGGGTATCCAGTTTCCGAAGACCAGTGCCCAAACAGTGTCGTACGAAATTTGTACATCTTTGGTACGCAACGTTTCAAAGGTACCCATCGGAGTGCTTAGTGTTCCATAAGCATCAACGGTTGTTTCATCCATAATCGTATTTTTAAAACAGATAGAATCGATGCCTATACCCGGTTCAGGATTTACAACCGTATTAATGGTAAAATAGGTTTGTGAATAGTTATCACCGTAATTAACCGGAAAATCCAGCAGAGTTTCGGGTGGTGTATATTTCATGTAGGGCAGCATGGCATCAAAGGCATTGAACCCTATTCCTATCAGCTGAACTTTATCATCGTTACGGTTAAAGTAAATGTAAAGGCTGTCATCGGGTTGCCATGCGGCATAGTTTGATTCGGGAAACAGCTCCGCCAGCGGGGTCTGGCCTGGAGGAACCGTTAACATAGTATCGGTGGAATGGGCCGTTATTGCTGTAAAATCCCATGTTTTATTCGCTCCGGCCTCTCCGGGAACAATGGAAGCATCAGGCAGGCTGTCGTTGCCAATAATCAATTTGGAATGAAGCGGAACAAAATCGTTGTTTGTAATGGTAATCTGGCCATAAGCCGTTACCGTTGCCACAACAATAAACACAAATAAGTAAATTTTTTTCATAATGGATGTTTTTAAGGTTTGTACAAATGTAAACTAATGGTGTTAATCTGTCAATGCCAAATCAAATATTTATATTTTTACTCTATGAAAAAAACAGTTTTAGCGCTAATTATTATTTTGCTGGGCATCCAGATAAAAGCCCAACAGTCGTTTGCAATTGGAGATGATTCGGTTTATACAGGATTCAGGGCTTCACGGTTATACCACATCTATCCCGATAACCAGTTTCCTCCAAAAGAGTATTGGCAAAAGGTTGCCGATGGCATGGCAGCCAAATTTGACAATTCGCAACCGGCAGGAATATGGATCGTCGGTTTGTTTCTTGACAATGGTGATGTCTCACTTGGTTTTCCCTCTCCGGGAGGTGATTATGATAAAATAGAATTTGCATCGGAAGACCTTAATGAAGACTATCTCGATTATTTTGACGAAAACGGTACCAAAGTGTGGCTGCAGGTTGAACCCGGAAGCGCCAATATTGACACCCTTATAAGTTTGGTAATGAATCGTTATAAACATCATCCGTCGGTAATAGGTTTCGGGATTGATATTGAATGGTACAAGGCCGATGTTTATTACGAAGGGGCTAAAGTAACCAACGAGGAAGCCCAACACTGGGAAACCGTTTTACATGCAATCGACCCTTCCTATTCTCTTTTTTTAAAACATTACAATACCGAATGGATGCCTCCCGATTACAGGGGCAATATCTTTTTTGTTGACGACAGTCAGATATTTAGTAGTCTTCAGCAAATGGTGAATGAGTATAAAGAATGGGGAGAGACCTTTGCGCCCAACGGATCGGGGTTTCAGTTCGGTTACAATGCTGACAAACACTGGTGGTCGGAATTTAACGATCCGCCAAAAACCATCGGACAGGCCATTATTGATGACGTACCGGAATGCAGTGGTGTTTTCTGGGTCGATTTTACCATAACCGAAATATTTCCTTTGGGAATCGACGAGCATAAAACGACAAACAGCAACTTCTGTCATCTTTTCGTTTCAACCGCTTCTTACAACTCAATACCTGTGGTTGGTTTTAAACTTAATAAAGCGGCTGACATCACCCTTGTTGTAACGGATATTTCGGGAAAAAGCACCGTTGTTACGGATAATTTCCATTTCTCAAAAGGGGAACACAGGATACAGCTGAATAATATGCTAAATGCTTCGGGACTGTATTTTGTAACATTATTCGACGGGGCTGACAGAGTTTCCGTCAAATATTTAAAACATTCAAATTAAGATTTAACTTTTTTTAGTTTGAACGTTCATTATATGTAGTATATTTGTTAACCTTGAAAGCACACAAATTATTATTAACTAAAATCAAAAGATTATGAAAAAATTTTCACGTTTTATTGCCGTTGCTTTGGCATTATTGATAAGCATCAATTTTGCCACCGCACAAAACGGTAAGGTGTTTCAAACAAAAGCCCAATATCTCGGGTTAAAAACAAGTCATGTTAACGCCACCGTTGACCCGATTTATACTTCGGGACAGCGTGATGTATTGCTGGAAGAGGGATTTGACCTGGAAGGTACTTTCCCCCCCACAGGCTGGACACAAGAGATTTTAAATGCAGGTCATACATGGATACAGTCAAACCCTAATGACCCGGCACCTAATTTTAACACCATCGATCCCAACAGCCAATTCTCGGCACTTTGCCCGTGGGTTGCCGAAGATCAGGATGAGTGGCTTATTACCGGTGAAGTTAATGCCAACGGAGAAACACCGTTAAAACTTATCTGGTATGCCGGTACCAGCGGTTCATGGCTTACTGCAGCCACATTAAGATGTCTTATTTCAACAGACGACGGTGCTAACTGGACCGTTTTGTGGGATGCTGTTGACGAAATTGATCCTTCTGCCGATTGGGGATGGAACAAAGTTGTTATTAACCTCGACGCTTATGCCGGTGCTCCATTTAAAATTGCATGGCAGTATATTGGAAACGATGGCGACCTTGCCGGTGTTGACGGTGTTCAAATCAAAAGCGGTTACGATTATCTTTTCCAGGATTATTTTGATACCACTTACACCGCCGGACAATACGTTGCTTTAAACGGAAATCAGGATTGGTGGACAACATGGACCAACAGCCCCGGTGGAAGCGAAGATGCCGAAGTAGTTAACATCTATTCCGCTTCACCATCACAATCCGCTTTACTGGAAGATGGTACCGACCTTATTTTAAAACTCGGTAACAAAACTTCGGGTAAATATCAAATCAACTTCAAATATTACATTCCTGCCGATTCAGCCGGATATTTTAACATTCAGCGTTTTGAAGAACCGGGAGTTGAATGGGCATATGAGGTTTACTTTGGTAAAACAGGCGACGGTTATATGAGTATCGACGGTGAGCAAACCGGATTCTTTACTTATACTCACAATACATGGTTTCAGGTTGAGAACATTATCGACCTTACCAACGACTCGGCATTTATGTACATCGACGGAAACCTTATTAACGCATGGGTTTACAGCACAGGCTCAACAACCGTTCAGTTAGGCGGTGTTGACTTTTATGCCGGTGCCCCTACGGGTGAAGAGGCTTTCTCAAAAACCTATCTTGATAATGTAGATTATATTGTTCTTGACGAAGGTGCACAGGCTCCTGAGATTACGGTTAACCCCAATGCTTTTACCGTAATTGTTGAGAGCGGTACTACCGATGATGAAGTTCTTACCATTGGAAACGAAGGCCAGCAGGACCTTAATTACAATATTGTTTCAACCTATGATGTCGGAACCGCATTTACCCCCATTCATTCTGATGTTGTTGCTTCAACAACACCTAAAGAACTTCGTAACCAATATTCGCGTGTTGCCATCCAGGCTACTGCCCATACCGAAGACGGAAGAGAAGTGGTATTGCATTACGACGGCGAACCTGCCAGTGCTTTTGGTAACAACAACGGTGATATCGACTGGAATGTAGCTGCCGTATTCCGCGCAAGCCAGGTTAAAGATTATGTTGGAATGGATTTAACCTCTGTTGAAGTAAATATCGGCGACGGTGATGTTACCGGATTTAACTTAAGAGTTTGGGAAATGGGTTCATATAATGTTCCCGGTCCGGGCAACCTCATCGTTGACCAGGCATTTACCGTTACTCCCGCAGGATGGAATACCATTGTTCTGGATACCCCTGTTAAACTAAACGGACAGGATCTTTGGGTTGGATATAACATTCAAGCTCCGGCCGGCAACTTTGTTGCCAGTACCGACGACGGTTCTAATTACAATCCTGACGGAAGCTGGATAGCTACCGGCCCGGGTTGGGGACATCTGGGTGACGGTAATCCCGATTACAACCTTAACTGGAATATCCGTGCACACCTTACCGGTGATGCTCAGGAAGCATGGTTGTCAACCAATCCTGACGAAGGTGTTGTTGCACCCGGCGATACCGAAGATGTTACCGTAACCATCGATGCTACCAATCTTACTTCAGGACAATATGACGGTACCCTCATTATCAGAAGCAACGACCTGGCCAACGACTGGGTTGAAGTACCTGTAAGTGTTGCCGTTTTTGTTGGTATTAACGAAAACGGAGAACATGGTTATGTAACCATGTATCCTAACCCTGCTACCACTTCGGTAAAACTGGAAGCCAATTCAAACATCAATGATGTTCAGGTTTACAATGCCGTTGGTCAGCTTGTTTACAGCACGGTTATTAATAACAAAACAGCAACTGTTGACGTTTCATCGTTACAGAATGGTGTTTATTTTGTAAAAATTAATTCGGAACTTGGTACAACCACTCAAAAACTGGTTGTTAAATAATCAAACCGAAGGTTATTTAAAAAAAGCCCCGATACAGTCGGGGCTTTTTTTATTTTTGCCCGACACATGGAACAAAAAGAAAACATTAATTCGTATAAACTGTTCAGTAAGCTTAATTTACAGGATATCTATCAAAATATTGCACGCCCGGTAATTATTGCCGATAATTTACGCACACCCGAAAATATGGGTTCCGTTTTACGGCTTGCTGCCAATATAGGAGCTGAAAAGGTTTTTTTTATTAAACATGATGACGAAATACCCCGCAGCTGGAAAATAAAAAAAACAGCATCGGGAGCCGATGAAAAAACAGACTGGCGTTTTGTAACTTTTGATGAAGTAAAACAACTTATTCCCGGCGACTATCAATATATTGCCATTGAAACGGCGGAATCGGCAGTCAATTTATTCAAAACATCCCTACCCGAAAAAAGTGCATTTATCATCGGACACGAAGTTTACGGAATAGGAGAGGAGTTGATGAAAATAGCCGACAAAACCGTTTATATTCCTGTACCGGGAATGATATCATCGCTAAATGTTACCCATGCACTGGGAGTTGTTGTTTTTGAGTGGCTGCGACAAAGAATACTTTAAACAAATTAATGGCAATGAGTTAATTATAGAATATATTAGAAATATGAAATATAAACATGTATTTTTTGATTTGGACAGAACCTTATGGGATTTTGACAAAAGCTCGGCAGAAGCATTTTCGGAAATTTATGATTCATACAATCTGAAAGGGATGGGCATTGAATCCAATAGCGTCCTTTACGATGTTTATACGGTTCATAACAACAGGATGTGGGAGCAATACAGAAACGGGAAAATATCAAAAGAGGAGCTAAGGGGCAAAAGGTTTTACATGACCCTGAAAGATTTTGGAATTGACGATGCCCGACTGGCCGAAAATATGGGCGACGATTATATCAGACTGAGTCCATTAAAAGTGAATCTGTTTCCACAGGCAATTAATATTTTGGAATACCTCTATCCAAAATACAAATTACACATTATAACCAACGGATTTCAGGAAGTACAGGATATAAAAATCGCCGCCTCTGATTTGGGAAAATATTTTGATACCATTGTTACTTCCGAAGAGGCGGGTGTAAAAAAACCGGGAAGCGGAATATTTGAATATGCGCTAAAAAAAGCCGGTGCCAATGTTGCTGAGAGTCTGATGGTGGGTGACGACCCCGATGTGGATATTACAGGTGCAAAAAATGCGGGAATGGATCAGGTACTTTTTGATCCCAATTCAAACTACATTGTTAACAGTGCAACCTATTATGTTGTTTGTTTGGATGAAATGAAAACGTTTCTGTAAGTTACTTAAAATAAGCAATTACCGTTTGCTGTGCCGTTACTTTTTGTCCCATTTTAACATTTACCTTTACATCGAGGGGCAGGAAGAAGTCGATACGCGAGCCGAATTTTATCATGCCCATTTCGGCACCCTGCTCAACCTTATCACCTTTTTTTGAATAACATACCACCCTGCGGGCCATTACGCCAGCCACCTGACGAATCAGTACATCCTTGCCGTTACCGTTTTCAACAACAACGCTGGTTCGCTCGTTATGTTCCGACGATTTGGGATTATAGGCAATAAAATATCTTCCAGGATGATACTTGGCATATTTAACCACTCCGTCAAACGGGTACCAGTTAATATGAACGTTCATGGGCGACATAAATACCGATATCATTAGCCGTTTTTCGTTAAAAAACTCCTCTTCAATAACCTCCTCTATAACAACAATTTTTCCGTCGGCCGTTGATAAAATATGATTCTCACCTTTATTCACTTTACGCCGGGGATAACGAAAGAAATATATGGTCCAACTCAGCAATATAAGAAATCCGGTTAAAAGAAAATACTTCACAAAGGGGAACACCGGCATATACCAGATTCCCACCGACAGAAGTGCCAGTACTACAAAAGTGGTAGCTATTATCGGATATCCCTCTTTATGAAATCTCATCGGACAAAAAAGTTAATGTATAAAAACACGAACGGAGCGGCAAAAATAACGGCATCAAAACGGTCGAGTACCCCGCCATGCCCCGGAAATATTGTTCCCGAATCTTTTACTTTTTTGTTTCGCTTTAACAGCGATTCGGCAAGATCGCCCAGCGTACCGAAAACAACCACAATTGCTGCGGTTATTATCCACTGTGAAGCGGTAAGCTGATGAAAAATGATGGAAAGCACCCAAGCCATACCCATGGCAAATATCAAACCGCCAAAGCTGCCTTCCCAGCTTTTTTTGGGTGAATGACGCTCGAACAACCTGTTTTTGCCAATGGCCGATCCCACAAGATATGCAAAGATATCATTGCTCCACACCAGTAAAAATATCCCGAGAAGCACACCCGGAAAGAAGGTTTCGCCCGTTTGGTTTCCCATAAAATAGAGGGCATTGAGCAACCCGAAACTAAAAGATACATAAATGAAAGCGGCAAAATAAACAGCGATTCTGTTCCACGATGAATCCTTACGGAAAAGTTCAAGCAAAATGGAGATATAAAACAGGATCATTACAAATATCATCATCCTCACATCAAAGATACCGATACCGGTGAGTCCGGTTATCAGATAGATAAATGCACCTGAAGCATAAAAAGCTATATGATCATTAATTTTATGTTCCGGATAAAAAAGGCGAAAAAATTCATAAAGACCGATCATTGAAAAAATACCGGCTACGGCCAAAAAGGCATACGGGCTCCACAATATGGAACCGAGAATAAGCACCAGAAAGATGCTGCCGGTAACGGTCCGTGTTAATAACTCTTTCAACTTTTCTCAGATTTTATAAATCATCAATCATAAAAACGTACAGCTCTTTGGGGCCGTGGGCACCCATCACAAGCGTTTTTTCAATGTCGGCGGTACGGCTCGGGCCTGTTATTACCGTAACCTGCGAAGGAAAACCGGTACTGTATTTCTCTTTCATTCCTTTTAAAGCATCCTTTAATTCCGCCACCACCTGCGAGGCATAAGCAAAAACAATATGGCTTTCGGGAAAAACAAACATGCGCCTGCCGGCATTAAGGGCCGACGAAACCATTACGCTGCCAAAACGGGCGATTAAAAACTCGCAACGTGTAACCCCGGCTTTAATATTAAGAAAAGCATTTTCATCATTTTCCACCTTGATATTTCCTTCCGACAGGGTTTTGGCAAGTTGGTCGTCGGGTGTGTAAACCAGGTCCCAACCCTTTTCACTCATCAACGATTGTAAAATGGATACCGCCGACTGTTCGTCTTCGCAATAAACAAACTTTCCGTTGTTATCAAGCAATTTCGAAGCAAAAACCACCTCCTTGTCATCCTCCAAATCGTGATATACCGCATCTTTAAAGTTAACCCTGTCAAAAGGATTTTCCAGTTTGGTAATCAAAGCATTTCTGATATTGGTCAGAATTTTTTCTTTGGTTGTGGTTTCTTTAATTGACATAACAAAAGGGTTTTATAATGTCTTATGCTTAACTGTCAACCGGTTTATCATCTTTTTTATCCTCTTGGCCCTTATCGGTATCACCGGTTTTTTCCGTTAACGCTTTTTTTGTCTTCTTTTTTTCGGCCAGTTCCTTTTTCTTTTTGTTGGAAGCCTCCTCTTCGGCCTCCATTATTTCCATGGCGTTTTTCCAGGGACGTTTGCCAAATATACTTTCGAGGTCTTCGCCGAATATAACCTCTTTGTCAAGCAGTTTTTCGGCCAGTTGTTTCAGTCCCTCTTTGTTTTCCTTTAAAATGGATACGGCCCTGGCATAAGCATCTTCAACGATTTTCTTTATTTCCTGATCGATGACTTCGTTTGTTTTCTCGCTAAAGGGTTTGTTAAATGAATATTCCTGTTGGCCGGTTGAATCGAAATAACTGATGTTTCCGATTTTTTTACTCAGTCCGTAATAAACAACCATTGCATAGGCCTGCTTTGTGGCTTTTTCCAAATCGTTCAATGCTCCGGTTGAAATCTCGTTGAAGATAACCTGCTCGGCGGCGCGTCCGCCAAGTGTGGCGGTAATTTCATCGAACATTTGAGCATAGGTGGTAATTTGACGCTCTTCGGGCAAATACCAGGCAGCACCCAGCGATTTTCCCCTTGGTACAATGGTAACCTTTACCAGCGGATGAGCGTGCTCCAGCAGCCAGCTTACGGTGGCATGCCCCGCTTCGTGGTGTGCCACCACTGTTTTTTCATTGGGCGATATCACCTTGTTTTTCTTTTCCAGCCCGCCGATGATCCGGTCGATGGCATCAAGAAAATCCTGTTTTGATATTGACTTGTGTGCATTACGTGCGGCAATCAATGCCGACTCATTACACACGTTGGCAATATCGGCACCCGAAAATCCCGGTGTTTGTTTTGCGAGAAAAACAACGCTGATATCTTTACTGAGTTTCAGCGGACGCATATGAACCTTAAAAATCTCTTTTCTTTCGTTAAGGTCGGGCAATTCCACATGAATCTGCCTGTCGAACCTTCCGGCACGCAACAGCGCTTTATCCAGAATATCGGCACGGTTGGTGGCAGCCAGGATAATAACACCCGAGTTGGGCGTAAAGCCGTCCATTTCGGTTAACAACTGATTGAGTGTATTTTCGCGTTCGTCGTTCGACCCGGTCATAGGGCTTTTACCGCGTGCTCTTCCAATGGCATCAATCTCATCAATAAAAATGATGGACGGTGCTTTATCTTTTGCCTGTTTAAAAAGGTCGCGCACCCTTGATGCACCCACACCCACAAACATCTCCACAAAATCGGAACCCGAAATGGAAAAGAAGGGAACATGAGCTTCGCCGGCCACTGACTTGGCAAGCAGGGTTTTTCCCGTTCCGGGAGGGCCAACCAGCAAAATACCTTTTGGAATTTTACCACCCAGTTTGGTATATTTTTCAGGACTCTTTAAAAAATCAACCACCTCTTTAACCTCCACCTTGGCCTCTTCCAGTCCGGCAACATCTTTAAAAGTGATGTTTACCGATGTGTTTTTATCGTACACCTGCGCTTTGGATTTGCCGATATTGAAAATCTGTCCACCGGCACCGCCGCCGCCACGGCTCATCATACGCATGATAAAAAACCATGCTCCGAAGAGCAACAACAGCGGAAACACCCAGCTTAATATTTCGGTACCCCAGTCGTGACGTATCTCACTTTCAACATAAACCGGATCTTTTACACCCTTTTGAGCTTCCGAAACCTTTTCGTCGAACTTATCGGGTGAAATCACATTGTAAATGTACTGCGGTTGTTCACCTCCAAAATTCGACTTTTTGCTAACATCTTTAAATTTTTCTTCCTTTAGCTTATCGGGTTTAATATAAATCTCGGCAAACTCTTTGTTAACAAGTACAATTCTTTTTACATCGCCCTCCTTAAGCATTTGCTGCAACTCACCCCAGTCGGTTTTTTTAGTGGTTTCGCCCGACATAAAAAACTGGGCACCAATAAAAACAGCAAAAAGAAGCGCATAAATCCAGTAAAAATTGAATTTGGGTTTACTGTTCTTGTTTTTATCCGGTAATCCCGGAAATACAGGCGGCTTATTCTTATTTTTATCTTTTTGTTTGTTATCCGTCATTTTCTAAACTTCTGTTCTTCTATTAATTATCACTATTATAAATGGTTTTTTCAGCGTCGGCCCAAAGCTCTTCCAGCTTGTAGAATGCCCTTGTATCTTCCAGAAAAATGTGTACCACCACATCAAAATAATCGATTAAAATCCATTCGGCATTGGTTAAGCCCTCGCGATGCGAAGGATTGATACCGCAATTTTTTTTAACAAATTCCAAAACATTATCATACACGGCATCTGCCTGCGTTTTTGAAGTGGCACTGCAAATTACAAAATAGCGGGTTACCGAATTGGGAATTTTATCTAAGTCGAGGGATACAATGTCTTTGGCTTTTTTGTCCTGCATGGCTTCCACCACATTTTTCAAAACAAAGCCTGCGTCATCACGTACTTTTTTTGCCATATATGTTTTTTACAAATGTAATTTGCAAAAGTAACTATTTTAAACATATAATCATCCATTATTATAATCTCTTAACAATAGCAATTAACCTGTTGACAAATGCAACAACGGCCGGTTCATATTTTCGGTACCATACCGTGAGTTTCATTCTGTTTTTACCTAAGTTTGCTGTCTGCAAAACAAACAAATGAGCGAAGCTAAACCATCAGTAGAACAGATAATAACCGGTGACGGATCTCACACCTTGCACAGCAAACGGTTCAACGAGCATTATCACTCCTCTTTTGGAGCCATACAGGAATCGATGCACATATTTATTGATGCCGCCCTTGGTTTTGCAACAAAATCGTTGCATTCGATAAATCTGTTTGAAGTGGGCTTCGGCACAGGTTTAAATGCACTATTGGCATATAAATTTGCTATTGAAAACAAGGTTGCCATTAACTATTGTGCCGTGGAGGCCTTTCCTGTTGAAACCGGTGTAATTAAAAAACTCAACTATCCGGAGCTGTTACAAACCAGGCCCGAACTGTTTTGGAATATCCACACGGCCATCAATCAAACCATCATTGTGTCTGACACGTTTAAAATTTCCGTATTAAAAAAAACTTTGCAGGATTATATTTTTCAGGAAAACCGATTTGATGTTGTTTTTTTTGATGCCTTCTCGCCCGAAACACAACCGGAAATGTGGCAGCAGAGCTGCTTTGACAAGTTATATGCTGCCATGAAAAGGGGAGGAGTACTCACAACCTACTCCAGCAAAGGAATGGTTAAAAGAGCGCTTAAGGCAGCCGGATTTTATATTGAAAAACTACCCGGACCGCCCGGAAAACGTGAATTTTTAAGGGCTCGTAAATAGCTGATTTTGAAATTCCGAAAAATCGTATTACTTTTGACTACACTTAACTTTTACTGCCATCCCTGAATGATTCCCTCTGTTGATTTATGGCAGTTTAACTAAATTATCTGCTTTATGGAATTCAGTATTACCGACAAATTTTTACTTTCGGGTGATAATGTTCATTTACAGTCATGTCCCAAAAATCATGAAAAATTCTCATCCGGTTTACCCGACACCATCGTAATTCATTTTACGGCCGGCGGCAGTGCCCGCTCGTCGGCAGAATATCTCAGCCGCGACGATGTAAAAGCATCGGCACATATCGTTATCGGAAGAAACGGCGAGATATATCAGCTTGTTCCCTTCGACACCATTGCCTGGCATGCCGGCGTAAGCGCCTACGGCAACCGTACCATGCTCAACAACTATTCCATAGGAATTGAGCTTGCCAATGCAGGGGTATTAAAAAAGGTGGGGAATGAATATCAGGCATGGTTCGGAACCAAATATCCGGCGGATGATGTTCTGTACGCCACCCACCGTAACGAAACCGTTTCGCGCTACTGGCATACCTATACCGAACGGCAAATTGAAGTGTGCAGGAGTGTGTGCGACCTGCTAATTAAAAAATTTACCATCAACGACATTCTCGGTCATGAGGAGATTGCACCAGGGCGCAAACAGGACCCCGGCCCGGCATTCCCTTTGGATGAGTTCAGGGAAGAGCTGCTGTTAAAAAACAATACCGACGAACCCGACACCCTTGAAGCCGACGGTGAGGTAATTGCCGGCCTGTTAAACATTCGTCAGGGGCCGGGTGTTGATTTTAAAAAGGTGGCATTACCGCTTCAGCGTGGCAAAAAGGTAAAAGTACTTGAACAGAAAAACGGTTGGTACCGTGTAGAAACAACCATTGAAGGCTGGGTTAGCAAAAGCCACGTTAATCTTAAGTAAAATGAACCGCATTTTACTGCTCATATTGGTTGCCGGGGCAACATTCCTGATTGTTTTATTTGCCGTAAAACCCGAATTGATTGGTAATATATGGCTTTGGTTTATAGGTCTTTCGGGGGTGTTGGTTAAAGCATTTCAATCACTTTTCGACTATTTTAAAAACCTGCTTTCAAACAACCCCGACCACCCGTCGCCAACGGAGGGTAAAAAAACAAATACCGGCGTTAAAGCCGATAACAACACATCAGCCCAAGACCAACAACCGGAAGGCGTGATTTTGCGTCTTTTCAGATATTCCGACGACGGCGAAACCACTTTAGGTTTGTTAACCGTAAACCATAAATTTTACTGCTACACGCTGGAAGACACCTTTCACCAAAACAAAATCAAAGGCGAAACACGAATACCTGCAGGCACCTATCAAATTAAATTTAAAAAGGAGGAAACCCAATCCACCTTAACAATGCGCCGCCATTACCCGCAATGGTTTACCTGGCACCTGGAGCTGCAGCAGGTTCCCGGTTTTTCAGCGGTTTACATTCATAACGGAGGAACCCACAACGACACCGAAGGCTGCATACTTGTTTCCGACAGCCTGAACGTAAGCAATACCACCACTTTTCTTTCCAATTCGCGCGAAACCTTTGAAAGACTTTATACCTTCTTAAGCAAACAGTTACACAACGGAGTACCGGTGCATATTAAGATTTATGATGAAAACAGGATAAATAATTTAAACTAACATATCATGGATTTACCCGACAGAATAAAAAAATCAATACGCGACAAGCAGCTTCTGAATAAATTGTTTATCGGATTAATGGGTCTGCTTGAACTGATCATACTGGGAGCCATTGTTCATATCATTATTCAGTTTATTAAAGATCCCGGAGATGATTTATACAACCTTACGGCCCTCGGCATTTTGTTGCTGTGGTTTGGCATACTTACCGCCTATTACGCATGGGCCATCTATTTTTATAACATAAACCTGGGGTTAACCAACGAAGACTGGGCCGAAATTCGGGAAACCAAACGCCATACACCCGAAGGTGCCATTGATGTTCCTTCCGAAAACCCGCATATCAACGAAACGCTGGGGTTGCCTACCGGAACCGTACGAGGTTCGCTGGCGCTAACCCTGATGGTAAGTGCGCTGGCCATGACCATTGCATCGCTGGGAATGCCTTCGGAAGTAAAAGAGAACACCTTTATTGTGGATAATTTCGATTTCATCAAAACGGCGTTTTTAATGATGATCGCGTTCTATTTCGGACATAAATCGCTGGAATTAATCGGTTACAAAAGCAAGCATGTTTACCGTGCCGGAGAAGGTAGTGACGAAGACAGGCCGCAAATCACGGACACCATGGCACCCGTTCCGCCGTCACAAAATATATCGGAGGTAAAATCCATCTTAAAAAATCATGATCGCCAACCCCAAAAACCCGAACCTGCCGTTTCCGGTAACGAATTTGACAACCCTGATGCCGTACAATAATGAACAAACCGGTTTACATATTCATCCTGTTGTTGCTGCTCTTGTCGGGCTGTCAAAAAAACAAACGTTACCTTGTGGTGAGTAAAATAAAAAGTACGGCAAAACTTGCCACAACCGAAACCATTATCGACAAGGTTGTGGTGGGTCAAAAGAAAAAAACGGTATTCGGTTTGGTTAAACTGGGCAATGCCGAATTTGTTGCCTATTCACATGCAACGGTTAAAACCGGCATCGACCTGACCAGGCTAAAGCACAACGACATAAAAATAAACGGAAATGTTATTGAACTTAACCTTCCGCCCGTTGAGGTAATCGATTTTTCTTATCCCTTTAACAGTTATGTTATCGACACCGTACTATCCGACAACGATCTTTTTAATAAGATTGATGTAATTGATCAGGAGTACTATTTCAGACAGGCGGAACTTGATATCAGAAAACAACTTAAATATATGGGCATTGTGGAGCAAACACAAGAGAACACACGCAAGCTGCTCACGGGTTTGTTAACCAATCTGGGATACAAAGAGATATACATCACGTTTGCCGACACTGCCGCCTTTATTCAGCAGGTTAACATCGAAAATATTAAAAAGTAATGGAAAATCTGTTCGCCAAAGGAGCTTCTTTGATTCTGCAAATCATTTTTGTGGTGGCCCTGGTATTGGTGTTTGCCTGGTTCGACCCCTTCGATATTTTTGTTCCTTCAAAAAACAAGCTGAAAAACACACCTGTTCAGGTTCAAAGCATTCGCGAAATCGGGCAGCTGATAACCGCCGAGTATTACGGCGAAGTCATATCATCGTTACAGGAAGTTATTAATGAAAAAGATTACGACACACTCCAGCACTTTAACACCACGGTAAACGACCTTCATTCCGACTTTGTGATGGCCATTAACGACTTTACCAAAGAAAACCTTTCAACCAACGACCGCACTAAAATCTACAATGCCTTTGAAAAGGAGTATCCCGATATTGTAGAAAACCAATTATTTGAAAACTATCTTTATTATATCCACGAAGAGATAAAAAATGATAATTACCGTGTAAAAGAAAGCAACGAAATTTTATCGACCCGTAAAAAACAGTTGCTGATAAAACGGCTCTACAAAAATACGATGCACTGGCGCGATAAATTAATGTCCATTCAAACCGATAAATTTAAAAAGGTAAAGAAAACGGCCGTAACGGAACAATCGAAAAAAGATTTTAAAAAGAGCCGTCTTGTGCTAATCGGAAGAGGATGGGTAAAGGCAGGATTTGATTTCAGGAATTTCACCAACCGGAATTTCAGGTACGACGATAAATATCATCGCATACACTTTATAGGCTTACAACCGCAAATAATTAGTGCCACCATAAACCCGTGGTTTATTCCGGAAGAAGGGGTAGAGGGTTTTGAATTTTTAATTGTGGAGCGGGGGGCTAAGTTAAAACCCAAATATACCAACATCGTTAAACAACGTTGTTTGGACAAGCTGGTAAAACAGGCAAACGACAAACAAATTTTACTCCGATCAAAAGAAAATGCCGAGCAGCATTTGCGTAATTTCTTTTCGCTGTTGCTTGACAACGAAGTGGAAGGTGTCTATTTTCATACCAATTACCTGTCGTACACCCTTGATGTTATTCTGGAGGATTCCATCATCACCAACGATGAACTTTTTACCATCGACTCATCCATTGTTTACTATTACAACAATTATGATGATAACGACAAAACGGAACAAATAGAAAATTTTATCAATGAACTTGAAAAACACAAGGCATACATTTATAACAACCCGGTGGGGCTAAATAATTATTCATCGTTACTGTTATCGGTATTTTACGACCGTACAATTGATTCGTCGGATATGCAGCGTGTTTTACGGCTCCGCAAATTAACGCTATGCGATACACTTTGGAATATCCGGCAATTTGACAAGAACTATTTCAACAAAACGGATACAACAGCACGTTATCAGTCCGATTCAGCATTCAATGCCGTTATTATGCAAAACAGAACAATCTTCTGTAACGAAGCACAAAAGCTGAAAAGTGCTTTTGAAATCAACAGCGGTATTGTTTTACCGGGCGTGTGCAATTCCATTCAGTAAAAACAGATTGGATTTTAACCATAAAAAAACCCTGCCGCGCAAGCGCGGCAGGGCAGAGGAATGGGTTTTCATAACCGGACTAATCGTCCAATTCCTTTTTGTAGCGTTTATAAACTTTCTTTCCGCCGTATGCGGCACCTAAGCCCAGCAGAATAAACAAACCGCTTCCAACGGGTGCACTCCCGCCAATGGGTTGTCCCGAAGGAGCAGCATCCGGATCGGATGGTGCCATTACCTGGGCTGTCGAAAGTAACGGCATTGCTGTAAGAAAGCTTATTACAATAAATGTTCTGATTATATTTTTCATTGTACTAAATTTTTAAGGTTACTTAATAAAAACTTTTGTTGTATAAGCTTCGCCGTTACTGATAACACGTACCACAACGTAAGCATCCGAAACGTTAACAGGTATCCTTATCAACTCTCCGGGAGGAATGGTTTTGTTAAGAATTTTCCTTCCCATGATGTCGAATACGGCAACCTGTTTTGAATGATTTACGGCATTACCTTTACTATTGACATAGATATTTTTATTAAATGAATAAACACCTATATCCGAACCGGCCTTATCATTAATTCCGTTTGACGACCTGTTAAGGTGTAACAGAAAACGTGCAGGATTCTGATAAGTAACCGCATCAAATTTATATACAGGGTTCTCATTTAAATCCTGCATAATATTTAACCTTGTATCTTCCAATATAACTTTCAGCTCTGGAACCAACTCAAGGTCTTTGGCTTCAATAGTTTGTTCTCCATTTTGATTGGCTTTAAAATATAACGGAATAATTCTTCCGTTATCATCAACCGGAGGTAAAGCATCAACACTAAATATTTCCTCACCCTCTTTGGTGTATATTTGAGGTGCTGCAACTTCACTACTGGCAATTAATTTTCTGCCGTCAAAACCATTTTCATAAGCTTCTGTGGAGCCTTCATGGAATACAATCCAAACTTCATCATGTTTCTTACCTTTACGGCTTTCAAGAATAAAATGAGGCGGAGTTGATTGCGGTTTATAAAAACCTACAGCACTGTGAGCTTGAGCAATTGCAGGAATTATTAACAAAGGTCCGGCGGCATTTGAATGAACAAAGAAACCTTGCCCCATTGGAATAAATCCGCCAGTTAAACTTCCTGCTCCCGAACCTGAAACATAATCTAAATACCCGCCACTTGAAGCATCATACACCCAGACCTGGTCATCAATATTTGTTGGAGCCCAGATAGCCCAGTCCCATAAAATAGCACTGGTAAACGGGTTACCAACCAAATTATATCCAAGCGGATCGGGCCCTGAAAATGCAACTGTCGAAGTTGTTGAAGAACCATTAAGCGGTCCTACAAATGTAGCTGTTGTATCGAAACCGGTCTCTACCCAGGCTTCAAATCCTGAACCCAATGGCATAAGGGTAGTAAGGTCGGTAATTCCGGTTCGTGTATTATCAGATTCATTGTATGTATTCATCCATACATCAGGATTATGATCAAAATAGAAACTTTCAATGGTAGCACCAACGGTCATTGCAGATACATCATGCCACTGTCCTCCGGTAAGATATCTTTCAACGGTTGCTATACCATCAACCATAATATTGTCAACACCAATCAACGAACCGTCGCCGGTAGCATCTGATTCTATGGTTATATCTTTACAATAAACAACATTATTAACCGTAGGATAGTTCGTTTTTCCTGAAGGAATGGTAACATTGGTTAAAGTTCCCGGAGGTATTCCGTTTGACCAGTTATTTTCATTTCTCCAGTCATTATCAACAGAACCTTCCCATGTGGTGGTTTGCTGATACTGCACCACTTGTATATCATCGACGTAAAGAGTAAATTCATTTGCATCACTATGACCATGAAATCCTACATAATAGGTCCCTGTAGTAGCAGGTGTAAAAGTTCCGCTCCCTATAAACCAACCACCTAATATATTTGTTTCGTCAAATATTGGTGTTCCTGACATGTTTGATGAGTTTGCGGCATCTCCCCAGTCAACAGCAAGTTTTTCAGGATAAGAGCTTGAACTACCAGCTTTGTACATAAAGTTAACTTCATAGGTTACCCCCCCGCTAAGATTTAACCCGCGGGTAAAGAACCAGTCATCCATTGCCAAAGAGTAGTTGTAACTTATTTTAGCTGCATTAGGAGCACTATGATGAGTTGTGCTTGTTTGCCATTTATAAGCATCTCCATTGGTATTTTCAACTTTCATACAAGTTGGGAAGGCAGGAGCGGTTACATCATCAAAATCCTGAAAATAGGGTAGTGAAGCAGCACTACATTCAGTAGTAAAATCCCATTCGGTACCGGTAACCGT
>CAYNVN010000129.1:0-4421 GCA_964400655.1 uncultured Lentimicrobiaceae bacterium | reverse complement strand
TTAAGCGCAAAGTCGTAGGCTTCTTTCCATTTTTCGCCGATAAGAGCGGAAACAAGTAATAATAAGGTGCTTTTGGGCTGGTGGAAATTTGTAATCAGTCCGGTGGCAAGTTTAAATTCGTATCCCGGAGCAATCATAAGCCGTGTTTCTCCCTTTAACTCTTCAAGATTGTTTTTTTCGAGCGTATCGATAAGTAAACGCAGTGCCGTTTTTATGTCGAAATCGTTTGGAACTGATAATTTATAGGGATCCCATTGATCAACTTCAAAATTTAAAGTTACCCCGAGGTTTATTTTTAACGCCATCCAAAACAGGCTTTCGATGGTGCGCATGCTGGTGGTGCCCACAGGAATAACGGGATTGCCAATGTGATTTAGCAGGTTGACAAGTGTATTTTTTTTGACAATCACTTTTTCAGTATGCATCTCGTGTTTGTCGATGGTTTCGGAAGATACCGGTTTAAAAGTTCCTGCTCCAACATGGAGGGTAACTTTTTCGCTGATAATGTCCCTTTCTTTAAGGTTTTCAATAATTTCATCCGTAAAGTGAAGTCCGGCGGTGGGGGCCGCTACCGACCCGTTGAGGCGGGCGTAAACCGTTTGGTATCTCTCTTTATCCGATTCAACCGGTTCGCGATGAAGATAGGGGGGGAGCGGAATCATTCCGGATGCTTCCAAAACATCGGAGAACAATGTTTCGGCAGGTGTCCATTCAAACGATATCAAAAACGAATCGGAAAGCTGTTTAACTTTTTCGGCTTTCAGTAAAACGGTTTTTCCGTTAACTGTTACCGTTGATTCCAAAGTTCCCGATTTCCATCGTTTGGCATTTCCCACAAGGCATTTCCAAACAACCGGCGGCTTTTGCTGAAAGGCCAGTTGAAAATCGTTAACGGGTTCAACAGGTTCCAGACAAAAAATTTCAACAGATGCACCCGTTGGCTTTTTAAACAGCAGGCGGGCCTGTATCACTTTTGTTTCGTTAAAAACCAACAACGATTTTTCAGGAATCAAACCGGGAATATCATAAAAAACCTTCTCGGAAATGTTGTTACCCTTTAAGTAAAGAAGTTTTGACAAATGACGACGTTCCAACGGGAATTTGGCTATTCTTTCGTCCGGTAACGGATAGTTGTATTCCTCTATTTTAATATTTCCCGGATTTGCCATGGTAACGATATTCTGTTTTGCGTGCAAAAATAAAAAAACCTGTACGCATAACGGGTACAGGTTAAAATGATTGTATGTGTTGGGGTTTTATGAGTGTCCGCCAACCACAATACGTAATATTTTAATGTTCAGAACCAGCCATCGCCACGCCTGGTAGATGATGCATTTTCTGAAAAACATGGTTGTTTTTGTGGGCATGGGAGGATAGGATTCCTCGGAGTATGCCACCGTTCTGTTTGTTACATCTTGCTTTGCCATATTGTTTGTTTTTTATTGTTCAACATTATTTTATTCGGGTAAAAGCCACCATAGCGGATAACCTTTGGCTTTGTGCAGGAACATATAGTGCATAAACCATTTGAGCCAGTGACCTGCCAGTCCTGCTTCGCCCACCGTATATGAAAGGTCTCGACCATACTCCGGATATTTATCCCAATCCTGAACGATGGGGTAAACGGTCATGGTGGCGGCCGCACCGTTTAGCAGCCCGTAGCCGGCTGAAACAATACAGGCGGCTCCCATACGCGACATGGAGGCTTTATGTTTCATTTTTGGTTCGCCCGTTTTAATCCAGTCGATAATGTTATCGGCAATAATTTTTCCAATTACTCCCGAGGGCATTCCCGTGCGTGGAGGGGCCGGGAAAATAGCCGTTCCGTTAGGACTTTTCATGGGTTTGGAAATTGCGTGCGGCGGAGCAAAAGCAATGCCTGCGGCAAAAATATGAGGATAGTCGGGATGCTGATAGGTTGACGGCCAGTCGGCGGCACTCCACTCTTCAAAAGGTTTGGGTGTGTAATCGGCATCCACAATCATAAATCCGTTGGGTTTAAAAAGTTTGGGAGTCATATCTTCCCCGTTTTTATCAACGGCGGTTATCCCCGGGCCTGTAAATGCCGGAATAAGCATAGAAAAGTCGTATTCAATGGTGTGGTCTTTTCCGTCCAGTGTTTCGTAATAGATGTTTTTTTCGTCGACCTTTTTAACGCCGGCTCTTTTTATCCACGAAATGTTTCTTTGTTTCAGGAATGACTCGGCAAAGGTTTTTGTACTGGTGATGTACCCGCCTCGTTTAATATAGGCGCCGCCCATTCCAAAATCGCCTATTTCATATTCGTTGGTGAGCCAGGTGATTTTTGCCAGGTGGCTAAGTTTCCTTCTTTTCAGTTCCCATGCCACATTTAATATATACTCAAATGCAGCGCCCTGACAGGTAGCGCCGGGGTGACCTGTGCCGATAACAAATTTCAGCTTTTCACCTTTTTCCATGCGCGCAATGGCTTCTTTTAGCTTTTCCCATGCTTCGGCTGCATGATCATACGAACATACCGAAACCGTATGTTGTCCCGGTCCTATACCGGGTGTTTTCTCAAATGCAAGGCGCGGACCGGTAGCGTTTATCAGAAAGTCAAAATCCACTTTTTCGGTTTCACCCTCTTTGCCCTGTCCGGTATATTCGATGGTTACAAAGCCTTTGTCCGACTCTTTGTCGCCGTCAGGATGGATGGAAACCGCTTTTGCCTGTTTGTAAATAATGCCCGCTTTTTTGTATCTTTTATCGAGCTTGAACCTAACTTCGTCCACGGTCATCCTGCCCACACCAACCCATATATTGGAAGGTATCCAATGATAATAGGAGTTGGGTGTAATAACAACAACTTCGTGTTTTTTTCCAAGTTTCTTTTTTAGTAAAGCCGATGCCGTATGCCCGGAAATTCCGGCTCCAAGAACTACTACTTTTGCCATAATTTGTAATTAATATAAATTAAAATTGGGTTCAAATGTAGTGATATATATCGACATATGCAAATATATATGGTTTGAGATTGGGATGATATTATAAAAAAACAATGATAATTGTTAAAAAATAACAGATGATTTTTTCCGTTATTATTTGATTAATAATCTTTACGACCGTAAGCCGGGCAGTTGTTTTGCATGTTCTGTTTTATGCGGATAAATGGATGTGAATATTATGAAATCATCAAGAAGTTTTTTTATTTGAATATTTCATTAAATTTGAAAAAAATATTTCGTAATCGTGAAGAAGTATATTCCTAATTTTATAACACTGTTGAACCTTACCATGGGATTAGGTTCGATATATTTTTCTTTTCAGGGAACACCTGAATATTTAATGTACGCCGGATATTTAATTTTTTTAGCGGCGGTTTTTGATTTTTTTGACGGGTTTGCTGCCAGATTACTTAATGCTCAGTCGGAAATTGGCTTACAGCTCGATTCATTGGCCGATATGGTCTCCTTTGGAGCAGCTCCCGGTTTTGTTTTGTATCAGATGATTTTACTTAGTCACGGTAAGCCCGTTGAAATAATTGACGGGTTTAATATTTTTCCGTTGGTAGCGGTGTTTATCCCATGGGGTGCAGCTTTAAGGCTTGCAAAATTCAATATTGACGAAACCCAACAAAGCGGATTTAAAGGAATGCCCACGCCTGCTTTGGCATTTTTTGTGGCTTCGTTACCCATTATCCGCGATGTATTATACGAAGAAAGAGGAATGCTGTATATGATCTTTACCAATTCCTACCTGTTGGCTGCAACGGCCATTGTCGGTTTTTTCCTGATGACAAGCAGGTTCCCCATGTTTGCATTAAAATTCAAGGACTTTAAATGGAAGGGCAATGAATTCAGGTATTCATTTATCGTTATTTCCATAATAACTGTAGCGGTGCTTAAAGTGGTAGCCATACCTTTTGTTATAGCCCTTTATCTGTTTATGTCGCTTATTGTTTATTTGTCGGATATGCAGTATGATTAGTTTGGAGTACTTGGAGTGCACTAAAGTGCCTAAAGTTTGGAGTGCCTAAAGTTAAAACTACGTCGTTCATTTAAACCTTGAACTTCCAAACATTGAACGTCGAACAGTTGTTTGGCCAATCAAAAATCTTAAATCAAAAATTTGCAATCATAAATCAAAAGTGCCTAAAGTGCGCTAAAGTTTGGAATGTCTAAAGTTTGGAGTTCAGCGTTTGGCGTTTGGGCAGGCCAATCAAAAATCATAAATTAAAAATCTTAAATCAAAAGTACTTGAAGTGCGGAGTGCCTAAAGTTTGGAGTACTTGGAGTAAATTCCAAATATCAAGCATCAAATACCAAATAAATTCCAATACCAAAATAAAACAAATACAAAACTACGTCGTTCATTTATTAGTCAGTCATTTCGAGGGAGGAACGACCGAGAAATCCCCTACCTATAATCGACTGAACCCACTTTTACCAAAAAGGCAGGTT
>CAYNVN010000128.1:0-20517 GCA_964400655.1 uncultured Lentimicrobiaceae bacterium | reverse complement strand
AGGAAATTCGGTCGATTATAGCAGGGGATTCCCGCCTGCCGGCAGGGCAGGCCTCCTCCTTCGTCGTCGGAATGACGATGAAAAGTGAAAAGGAGGCACTACCAAAACCGAAGCCTGTCAGAACGCTGAACGCTAAACGCTGAACTCCAAACTCCAGCGCACTTTAGGCACTCCAAACTTCAAAAACTTTTGGCAGGCTTACCAAATATATGCCCGCTTATCTTTGGGGATGTAAAGTTTATCGTTACTGCTTACACCAAAGGCTTCAATAAACGAGTCGATGTTAAAAGGAGGGATGTTGACCCTGGCTTCGCCGGGACTGTGAACATCAATTTTAAGCCTTCTTGCCATCTCCTCGGGCCTGATGCTTTGCCGCCAAACCTGGGCATATCCCATATAGAAACGCTGGTCGGCACTAAAGCCGTCGATGGCAGGAGGAACATTGCCGTTTAATGAATTAAGATATGCCTGATGCGAAATATTCAGTCCGCCCAAATCGGCAATGTTTTCGCCAAGGGTAAGGCTTCCGTTAACATGCAACGAGTCGAGCACCACATAATTATTATACAGCGCCACCAGTTTGTCGGTTTTGGCTTTAAATGCTTTGGCATCCTTTTTTGTCCACCAGTCGTTAAGATTGCCGTCTTTATCATATTGTCTTCCCTGATCGTCGAAACCGTGTGTCATTTCGTGGCCGATAACAACACCAATGGCACCGTAGTTAACGGCATCGTCGGCTTCGGGATTAAAAAAGGGAGGCTGTAAAATAGCAGCCGGAAAAACGATTTCGTTGTTTGACGGATTGTAATAAGCATTTACGGTTTGCGGTGTCATGCCCCATTCATCTTTATCCACAGGTTTTCCTATCTTTTTCAGGCTACGGTTTACCTCAAACTGTTGAACCGCTAAGATGTTATCAAAATAACTGTCGGGTACAATATCCAGTTTGCCGTAATCTTTCCACTTATCGGGATACCCGATTTTTACCGTAATGGCTTCCAGTTTTTCGATGGCTTTTTGTTTGGTTTCATCGGTCATCCAGTCAAGTTTTTCGATGCGTTGACCAAAGGCGATGCGCAGGTTATCCACCAGTTTAATCATGCGTTCTTTTGAAGAAGCAGGGAAATATTCTTCAACATATAATTGCCCCAATGCCTCGCCCAAACCGCTTGAAACAACACCTAAAACACGTTTCCAGCGTGGTTGCATCATTTGTTGCCCCGATAGGGTTTTGCCGTAAAACTCAAAATTTTGTTTTACAAAATCACTGCTCAGATAAGCGGCTGAAGCATCCAAAAGATTCCATGTAAAATAGGCTTTCCATGTTTTCATATCGGTTTTATCCATCAATTCGCCCATTCCTTTGAAGAATTTTATCTGACCGACGTTTATTTCGCCCGGATTTTCAAGGCCCAATGTTTCAAAGAATAAATTCCAGTTATACTCAGGGGTGATTTCGTTAAGCTTTTGCAAATCCATTTTGTTATAATTTTTAACAGGATCGCGTAACTCAACACGTGAAAACGAAATTTTCGCAAGTTTTGTTTCAAAATCCAAAACGACTTTTGCCGAATTGGCAGCTTCCTCTTTATCCTGCCCTCTTAAAACAAACATTTTGGTAAGATGGTCAGCGTAAGCATCACGAAGTAACCTGCTGCTTTCATCATCGTTTAAGTAATAATCCACATCGGGCAAACCAAGTCCTCCCTGCATGAGGTTTCCTATTTCCATGGCGCTGTTTCGCTGGTCGGCATCGGTGTAAAAATAAAAAACCGGTGCCAGGCCGAAACGTTGCATACGGGCCATATAGGTTATTACATCCTCTTTGGTGTTCAGGTTTTCGATGGCATTAAGTTCCTTTTCTATGGGTTTAATGCCCAGTTTTTCGATGGTAACCGTATCCATGCCGCTATTGTAAAAGTCGCGTATTTTTTGCGATACACTTCCTTTGGGGGCATTTGTTTCAGCCGATACTTTATCGATAAGTTTGCGTAGCTTTTGCTGGTTTTGTTCATACAAGATGGTAAAAGCACCATACTGACTGTATTCAGGCGGAACGGGATGAGTCTTTACCCAGTTACCGTTTACATATTCGTAAAAGTTATCACCGGGTTTAACTCCCGTATTCATGTTTTTCGGATCAATTGCTTTTTCCACTTTTTTATCGTTTCCGGTTGCATAAACTGCAAACAATGTAGCACCGATAAACAGTGCCAAAAAAACCATTCGTTTCATTCTGAAGTAATTTACATTAATGTTTTAAAGGGAGCAAAAGTAGGAAAAGATTTATTACTTTTGATTTTTTACAAAAATCTGAAAACAGAAAAGTTATGTACAACAATTTCAAAGAGTTTCTTACAAAAGAAATACAAAGTATCCGCGATGCGGGACTGTATAAAGAAGAGCGAATTATCGTAAGTCCGCAGGGAGCTGAGATTACCCTCGAATCGGGACAAAAAGTGTTGAATTTTTGCGCCAATAACTACCTTGGCTTATCCAATCATCCGGAGCTGGTAAAGGCAGCCAAAGAAGGGCTCGATCATCACGGCTACGGAATGTCGTCGGTAAGGTTTATTTGCGGTACCACCGATTTACATAAAAAACTGGAGCAAAAAATTGCCCAATTTTTCGGAACCGAAGACACCATTTTATATGCTGCGGCATTTGATGCCAACGGGGGTGTTTTCGAGCCGCTGCTCACCGAAGAGGATGCCATCATCTCCGATTCGTTGAACCATGCTTCCATTATCGACGGGGTTCGCCTTTGTAAAGCACAGCGTTTTCGTTATAAAAGCGCCGATATGGACGATTTGGAAGAACAGCTGAAAGCTGCCAAAGATGCCCGTTTTAAAGTTATTGTAACCGATGGCGTGTTTTCAATGGACGGCCATGTGCCCAACGTTAAAAGAATGGTTGAACTGGCCAACCGGTACGGTGCCATGGTTATGCTCGACGAAAGCCACTCGGCAGGCGTAGTAGGTAAAACGGGTCGTGGCGTTACCGAACTGTTTGACATCAGAGGACAGGTTGAACTGATTACCGGAACCCTTGGTAAGTCGTTTGGCGGTGCCATTGGCGGATTTACCACCGGTAAAAAAGAGATCATTGAAATGTTGCGCCAGCGTTCGCGGCCCTATCTGTTTTCAAACTCACTGCCTCCCATGGTGGTAAATGCCGGAATCCGTATGTTTGAAATGATGTCGGAAACCAATGAGCTGCAGGACAAACTTCACTATAACACCGACTATTTTCTTGGTAAAATGAAGGAAGCCGGTTTCGACATTCGTCCCACACAGTCGGCCATTTGTGCCGTTATGCTTTACGATGCAAAGCTGTCGCAGGATATGGCAGCCAAACTGTTGGACGAAGGCATTTATGTTATCGGGTTTTACTATCCGGTAGTACCTAAAGAGCAGGCACGTATCCGCGTACAGCTTTCGGCGGCGCATACACAGGAACATCTTGATAAAACCATTGCCGCATTTATTAAAGTGGGCAAAGAAATGGGGGTTATTGAATCTTGATTTTTGGAATAGGAACCGATATTATTGAAGTAGCACGCATCGGCAAGCGCCTTGAGAAAAGCGATGCGCTGAAGCAGAAACTTTATACCCTGCGGGAACAACAATATTGCGAAAAGGGAAAAGTGACGGTGTTTCAGTGTTATGCGGCACGTTTTGCCGCCAAAGAAGCTTTTTTTAAAGCACTGGGTACCGGCTACCGCTATGGTATGGCTTTTCATGAAATAGAGGTGCTTAACGATGAGCTGGGGAAACCCTATGTTAACCCGTTGGGGAAAGTAAAAGAGTTCCTGGATGAAAACCGCATTAAAAACATCCACCTATCCATTTCGCATGTTAAGGAAACCGCCGTTGCCATGGTGGTGATGGAGAAATAGACCAATGCGGGATACAAGCAGCAGGTATTTATTTTTATTTGATTTACCTGCTCTTTTTTGTACCTTTGTGGTAGTGACTAATAATGTGCCATTACCATGCTTACTTCCTACGAAAAACTGCTTCTTAAAATTGCCCGCGATGCCATTGCCGGGCAATTAAGCGGAAGGCAAATTATTGACAGGGAAGAGATATTATCCCGTTATCCCGAACTTAAACAGCCGGGTGCGGTATTTGTTACCTTAAACAAAAATCACCGGTTAAGGGGGTGTATCGGCAGCATCGAACCGTATCGTTCGCTGCTGGACGACATCATAGGCAATGCACGTTCGGCGGCATTTGGCGATCCCCGCTTTAACACGCTGAAGGCTGACGAATTAGACGATATTTCCATCGAAATTTCCATTCTTTCCAAACCCGAACCGGTAAGCTATCATTCGGTGGAGGAATTAAAAACCATTATCAGGCCCATGGTTGACGGAGTAATCCTGTCGCAGGGTTTTAACAGGGCCGTGTTTTTACCGCAGGTTTGGGAGCAGCTACCCGATTTTGACACCTTTTTTGAACACCTTTGTAAAAAAGCCCGTCTTAGCGGCAACTGTTTGTACGACCATCCGTCCATTGAACGTTTCAGGGTAACCATAATTGAAGAGGAATGAACTACTACACCACCACCGATAAAGGCATAAAATGTTTGTTGTGTCGCCACTACTGTAACCTTCACGATGGTAAAACCGGTATTTGCGGTGTTAATAAAAATCAAAACGGGAAACTGGTAAATCTGGTTTACGGAAAAGCCGCTGCAGTAAATATCGATCCCATCGAAAAAAAGCCGCTTTATCATTTTTTACCGGCATCTTCGGCGCTCTCCATAGGTACCGTGGGTTGTAACCTGCAGTGTCCTTTTTGTCAAAACTGGGACATATCGCAAACGGCAGATGTTTCTTCCTCTCACATTGTTGAACCTAAGCAGCTGGTAAGGCTTGCGCTGGAAAACCATTGTCAAACCATAGCCTATACTTATAACGAACCCACCGTATTTTATCCATTTGCCAGAGATGTTGCCCTTTTGGCCAAACAACACGGAATACGGAACATCTTTGTTTCAAACGGTATGGAAAGTCCTGAAATGATTGAAGATATGAAAGGTATTATTGATGCCTTTAACATCGACCTGAAAGGTTTCAGCCACCAATTTTACAAACGGGTTTTAAAGGGGAATCTCGACGGTGTGCTTGACACCATCAAACGATTAAAACAAAACGGCTTTTGGCTGGAAATAACCACGCTGGTGATTCCCGACGAAAACGACAGCACTGCCGAGCTTACTAAAATTGCACAATTTATTGCCCATACGGGTACCGATATCCCCTGGCATATTTCGGCTTTTTATCCGCAATACAAAATGACCTACAAAAACCGTACGCCGTCGCAGGCACTGCAAACAGCTTACGACATAGGGAAACAGGCGGGTCTTCAATATATTTACAAGGGCAATGTTGCCGAAAAAGGCATTACCCGTTGTCCGGTTTGTAACCATGAGCTTATTGTAAGGAATGGTTATTTTATTACAAAGAATATTATAAACGAGGGAGTTTGTCCAAAGTGCAACACTAAAATAAGCGGAATATGGATATAACCATTAAAACACGCCGTGCGGGAAATCGCGGAACCTTTTATCCGGCGGATTGTAACGATGTTGAACGGTTTATAAAACTGTTTTCGGATAAAATCGATACGATTGCCAACCCTCAATATTTAACCGTTAAACCCCGTGCCATCATCGCTCCCCATGCAGGCTATGTGTACAGCGGGTTTACCGCCAATGCCGCCCACAAGGCGCTGTCGAACGCCAAACCAAAAAGAATTGTTGTTATCGGGCCCGGGCATCACGTTTATATTGAACAAATTAGTGCTGCTTTTACAAAAGATTATGAAACTCCATGCGGAAACATTGAAACCGATATTGAGTATCTTAATGAGCTTAACGACCGGTTTCACTTTATTTTTTCCGGGAACACTCATTATCGCGAACACAGCACCGAAACACAAATGCCCTTTATTAAGCACTACAACCCGCAGGCTAAAATCGTTGAGCTTGTTTACGGCAATACCGACTGGCAGGAGGTTGCCGCAATAGTTCAATATGTTCTTTCCGACAAGTCAAATGCAGTGGTTATCAGCACCGATTTGAGCCACTTCTATCCGCTCAGGGAGGCTGAAGTGCTTGATGCCATTTGTTTAAATGCCATTAAACATGCCGATGTTGAACTGTTGCAGCAGGGTTGCGAAGCCTGTGGCATAACCGGTGTTAAAGCAATAATCGATACGGTAAACCGCCTGGGTCTAAAAACGGCCGTATTGGATTATCGTACCAGTGCCGAAGTTTCGGGCGACAGGAACAGTGTGGTGGGATATGCTTCTGCAGTAATCCTGTAATGATTAAAACACCTTCTCTATTACTATTTTCATACCGTTAAAGATAACTTCATCTCCGGCTTTTTTGCCTTCCATGGCTTTGTAAATGGGAACT
The DNA here is from genome assembly GCA_964400655.1 of uncultured Lentimicrobiaceae bacterium. GTDB lineage: Bacteria > Bacteroidota > Bacteroidia > Bacteroidales > F082 > B16-G9. The sequence continues at coordinate 14,088 of CAYNVN010000128.1, read as the reverse complement.
ATCGGAGAAATTGCATAAAAGGTTTGTCCGTTGGTTTCTATTTTTCCAATTCCTGCCGACACAAACAGCTTTTGCTTGTTGGTAATAACCACTGAACCAAATTCCACTTTATCAAATTCTTTATCCAACGAAATTTTATGAAGGGTGTTTAAAACGGTATTGGCTTTGGCCTGTTGTTGGGCAAACATATCGCGTTGCCGCATCATTTTGGTTCTGAACGAATCGTACCGGTCTTTGGGAGCACCGTAATCGTTGGCCATTTTTTGGGCATCATCAATCTCTTTTTGTAGCCGTTCTATGACATCTTTTTGGTGATTGATGCAGTAATTCAGCAAATGCTCTTTCAGATTTTTGGTTTCCATCGTTTTAAATTTCGGGCAAAAATAGATAAAATCAGATATTTGTTTTCATTCTTAATCCAATAGGTATTAATTTTGAAACTAATAAACATTTAAAAGTTATTAATATGAATTCGATTAAAGGAACACAAACCGAGCAAAATCTTTTAAAAGCATTTGCCGGTGAATCGCAGGCGCGTATGCGATACGATTACTTTGCCAAACAGGCAAAAAAAGAGGGACTTGAGCAGATGTCGGCCATTTTTGCCGAAACAGCCCTGAACGAAAAGGAACACGCCAAACGGTTTTTTAAATTTCTGGAGGGTGGTATGGTTGAAATTACGGCAGCTTATCCCGCAGGAATCATCGGCACAACCCTCGAAAACCTGAAAGCTGCTGCCGACGGTGAAAATGAGGAGTGGACCGAACTTTATCCCGAGTTTGCCGATATTGCCGAAAAAGAGGGTTTTAAAGATGTGGCCATTGCTTTCAGGATGATAGCACGTGCCGAAAAAGCCCACGAAGAGAGATTCCGTAAACTGTATTCAAATCTGGAAGAGGGCCGTGTTTTTGAACGCGACGGAGTGATTGTTTGGAAATGCCGTAACTGCGGTTATCTGCATGAGGGTAAAAAAGCACCTAAAAAATGCCCTGCCTGTTTGCACCCGCAATCCTATTTTGAGATTCACGAAATGAATTACTAACAACCGTTACATTCTTTCAGGGACTTCTATTCCCAGTAATCCCATGGCGGTGCGAATGGTGTTGCCGGTAAACTCCGCCAACGCAAGCCTGAAATTACGTTTTTGTTCATCCGGTTCTTTCAGAATGGTAATTTCCTGATAGAACTGGTTGAACTCTTTTGCAAGGTCGTATGCGTAATTGGCAATCATAGCGGGGCTGAAGTTTGCAGCAGCCGTTTCAACTGTTTGCGGGAAATCGTAAAGCATCTTAATAAGCGACTTTTCTTTGGCTGCAGGTACCATGCCTGCAAAAGTTTTGTCACTCCAGTTGTGTCCCTGCTCCGTTCCCTTACGGATTACCGACCGGATACGGGCATGGGTGTATTGAATAAACGGCCCCGTATTTCCGTTAAAGTCGATGGACTCGGCAGGGTTGAACATCATGGTTTTTTTCGGGTCAACCTTTAGAATAAAATATTTCAATGCACCGAGACTTAACATCCGGTAAAGATTGTCGGCCTCCTCGTTGCTGAAGTCGTTATATTTTCCCAGCTCTTCGGTGGTTTTTTTTGCCGTAAGATACATTTCATCCATCAGGTCGTCGGCATCCACTACGGTACCTTCGCGCGATTTCATTTTACCAGCCGGAAGCTCAACCATACCGTACGAAAGATGAACAATGCTTTCGGCCCAGCTTTTCCCCAGTTTTTTAAGAATAAGACGCAGTACCTCAAAATGGTAGTTTTGTTCGTTTCCCACAACATAAATCAGCTCGCGCGGATTAAAATCGTTGTATCGCAACTCAGCTGTTCCCAAATCCTGGGTCATATATACCGATGTGCCGTCAGCCCGGAGGAGCAGTTTTTCATCCAGCCCTTCGCTGCTCAGGTCGCACCAAACCGAGCCGTCCTCTTTTTTAAAGAACACTCCTTTTTTTAATCCTTCTTCCACCAGTGCTTTTCCCAGCAGATAGGTATCCGATTCGTAATATATTTTATCAAACGAAACGCCCAACCGTTTGTAGGTAACATCAAAACCATCGTAAACCCAACCGTTCATCTCCGACCAGAGCTTACGCACCTCTTCATCGCCCTCTTCCCACTTTTTCAGCATTTTTTTTGCTTCAATAAGCAGCGGAGCCTCTTGTGCGGCAACTTCTTTGTCCATACCTTCAGCCACAAGCTGCGCAATCTCCTCTTTGTATTTTTTATCGAACAACACGTAGAAATCGCCCACCAGTTTGTCGCCTTTTTTACCCGAAGTTTCGGGAGTTATGCCATCGCCCCATTTTTGCCATGCCAGCATGGATTTACAGATGTGAATACCACGATCGTTAACCAGATTTACCTTTTTTACGTTTTCGCCGTTGGCAGCCAATATTTCGGAAACCGACCATCCCAGCAGGTTGTTGCGAATATGGCCAAGATGAAGCGGCTTATTGGTATTGGGCGACGAATATTCGATAACCACAGGTTGTGTTTCGGTTATGGGTTTCTTGCCAAAATCGTTCCTGCTTTTGTTGCTGTCGAAAAAATGTATCCAATAATCGGAAGCTATCGAAAGGTTTAAGAATCCTTTTATTACATTGTATGATTCAATTTGCGTTACCTTTTCAACAAAATATTTTCCCAGCTCTTCGGCTGTTTGCTCAGGTCCTTTACGCGACATACGCAACAGGGGAAAAACCACCACGGTAAGATCGCCTTCAAACTCGGGGCGTGTTTTTTGCAGCTGAATCATCTTTTCCGTTACATCCTGTCCGTAAAGCGTTTTAACGGCTTGTTTCAAGGTTTCGGTAAGCAATTGTTCAATCATTTTTTCAGTTTTTTTTGAGCGGCAAAAGTAGTAAAAACTATTTAAGTTCTGTTTTCTCCATCAAGCGCTAAACCGGAGAGGGAAAATACCGCGGCAGGAAAAGTTTCTACTTGATAAAAAAATATTTTTTCTCCACTATTGTGCTTAAACGTAAAGCACTCCTTTGCGGGCATAATACCACATGCCAAGACTGCGGGCAACCAAAAACATATCGAAAGCCAGCCACAGGGCATGATTACCCATAAAGGAGGAACCTGCATAATAAACAGGTAAAAATACAAACAGCGAAACAACAATGCTTACATTTCGCATGGCACGCGAGGCTGTTGCACCGATAAAAATACCGTCCCAGCTAAAGGCCGATATACTGATAAGCGGAATGATGATGGTCCAGAAATAATACTCACGTGCAAGTTGCAGGATATAGCGATTATCAGATAAAAGGGCCATAATGGAATTTAAACCGAATGCGTAAATCAGCGTAAACGCCAGGGCAATTCCCCAACCCCAGTTAAATACACCTTTAATTACTGCTTTCAGCTCATCTCTGTTTCCTGCTCCTTTGGCTTTTCCGGTAAGGGCCTCGGCGGCATAAGCAAAACCGTCGGCAAAATAGCTGAAGAAATAAAACAGCTGAAACAGGAGGGTGTTTACCGCAAGGATATTGTTTCCTGATTTTGCCGAGCGGCTGGTAAAAAATGCCAAAACAAACAAAAAAACAATGGTACGGATAAATATATCGCGGTTTACCCTGAAAAACTTACTCAAAGCAGGCGGATAAATTATTTGTTTGAGTCGGAATTGAAGGTGATAATTTTTAAACCTGAACAAAAAGAAGATGCCTGCAAGCAGCAGTCCGCTGTATTGTGCAATTACACTTGCCCATGCCACCCCGTCGGATTTCATGCTGAAATGTTTGACAAATAAAAAGTTCAGGGCAATGTTCACCATATTTACCGTTACGGCAAGGATCATGGGAATAATGGCATTTTGAACACCGAGGAACCAGCCGTAAAAAGCATAGAGACCCAGGGTTGCCGGTGCAGCAATAATTCTGATGTAGAAATATTCACGGGCCAGCATTTTAACTTCGGGTGTGCCGTCAAGCAGATGCAGCGCCACCCATTGTATGGGATAGCGCAGTGTGATTAACATGGCCGCCAATGCCAGTCCCACCAGCAACGACCGTTGCAAAATCAGGGTGACCTCTTCTTTGTTTTTTGCGCCAAAAGCCTGTGCGGTAAGACCGCTGCTGCCCATGCGTAGAAACGAAAACCCCGAGTAAATAATATTGAAGATGGTACCGCCAAGGGCAATGGCACCGATATAAACCGGATTATCGAGATGGCCCATCAGGGCAAGGTCAACAATACCCAAAAGGGGAACCGTAATGTTGGTAATGATGTTGGGTAATGCCAGCCTTATGATTTGCCGGTTCATATTGAAACTTTCGATTAAACGACAGACGTTCCGGGTATTTCAATGCTAAAGGTTGTTCCTTTGCCGGGTTTTGAAGATGCCGTAATGGCAAATCCGTGGGCATCAACTACTTTTTTAATAATCCCAAGGCCCAATCCTGTTCCTTTTTCGCCTGAGGTACCAACTGTTGTGCCGCGTAACGAATCTTCAAAAAGATTTTTTACAACATCTTCTTTCATTCCAATGCCTGTATCGTGTACGTTAATAAACAGTTTTCCGTCATTAACAACCTCCGATAAAGTGATATCATTACCTTCGGGAGTAAACTTAACTGCATTGGAAAGCAGATTGTTTAATACCTGTAAAAAGAGTGTTTTATCAACTTTAAATATTTTATCTTCTGCTATTTCAACTTGTAGTTTGATATTTTTTTCATCGCATTTACCTTTGGCGGTATTGCCGGCAATTTCAAATATTTCCGAAACGGATACTTCCTGAATTTCCAGGTTAAAATTACCCAGCTCAAGGTTTGCCCAATGATAGAGTTTATCGTTGTAATCGAGCAGGCGTAACATTTCATCTTTAATGCTAAGCAACAACTCGCGATAGCCTTCATTGAGCTTATTCAGTTCGTCTTCGTCGGAAGAGATAAGATCAACCACTCCTAAAACCGCTGCAATGGGTGCGCGCAGGTCGTGCGAGATAATGGAATTGAATTTATTTTTATAAACCAGCAGTTCCTTTAATTTTTTTTCGGCTTTGGCCAGTTTGTCGAATGCGAGGGCACTGTCGCGAAAAGCCTGTAACAGGTTTTGTTCTTCAACCCCTTCACGTATAAACGATTTGATGAAAAGATAATTTTCTTCGTTAAAGTTAACGGCAAAAGCTCTCATGTAATGATCTTTTCCACCGAAAGTTTCGCTCCATGTTTCCGAAACAATATAATTTTCTTCATAATCTTTCCAGAAATTGCCAATTTCGACAAAAAAGACTTCGAGGAACGGGAATGCTTTTACAGGGTCAAGCTCGTTGGTTTTTGTATTATACAGAGGGTGTTTTTTAAGCCACTCCGGAACATTTGGCAACAGGCAAAAACCATTTTGTTTTTCTTTACGAAAAGTGGCAAAGTTAAGCCTGTCAACATTTTTAAACGGATTTTCGTAAGCATCTTTTTCGTGCAACTCCCTTTCGTTCATATTCTGTAAAAGGTCTTTCAGTTTGTCCACTTCTTTGGTTTGATCCACAAAAATTATCCAGTAGTTTCCGTTATCTTTAACAATGTGAACGTCAGTATATTTATCGTCTTTAAGCTGAAGGCGGGTAAGTTTTATACTTTCGGAATCAAACGGAATGAGACCCGTTAGAGCGGGAATCAATTCGTCAACACGTACTCCTTTTTTTATTTCGTTGCATAAATAATCTTTCGGGTTACCTTTCCATTTGTCAATCACACCTTTATTATTTAGGCGTAGAATCAGTAATCCTGTAAAAGGGTTTATTTTATTCAAAAGATAATCGGTAACCTGTATGGGTAGTTCATTTAACATAGCACTCAGTTATTTATCATCATTTGGGTTAAACCGGTAAAAGCCTCCTCAACACCTGTTCCCTCTTTGGCACTTGTAAGGATAACATTTACACCGCTATTTTTAAGGTCGTTAATAACCGAATCAGAGATATCCCATTCCTCTTTATCGAGGTCGGTTTTGTTAAAAAGAACAATGTACGGGGCCCCGTTACTCATATTATCTGCCATTTTTTGCAGGCTCATTCCCACCTCAAGGGTGTCGCCACGGGTTACATCCACTACAATAAAATAACCGGCCGCCCCCATAATATAGGAAGGTTTAACTTTTTGAAAGTTATCTTCGCCATGAATATCCCAAAGCATTAAATTTATCTCCCGTTCATTTATCTTAACTATTTTCTGGTCAATTTTAACACCGATGGTGGTTTGATATTTTTCGGAAAAAATACTGTTAACAAAACGTTGAACAAGGCTTGTTTTTCCAACGGCAAAAGCCCCAAGCATACAAATTTTCTTTTTGATCATAAATCCTCGGGTTTAACATATTTAACTTTAAACGAAACCGATCTGATGGGGTATTCGTCATTATTGTCTTCGATGAAGGCAACGGTAGGAACCAATGATTCCATGGGGATACCTGCATCAATCATCAATCCCATAAATTGCTTTGCCCTGCGAAATGCAACCAGTTTATTGGCTTCGGCATTGCCTGAATGGCTGGTGTGTGCAATTACAAGAATAACGGGAACAGAGTCCTGTTTAAAATTAAAATCAAAAACATTATTTATCTCTTTAATTAAATTTTTAAACTCTGCCTTTTGTAAGGAATCGAGTTTTACTACATTATATTCAAAAGTAAAATAATGTTTCTCGATATTGAAAATATTTTTATGTACTATCTCTTTCTTTTTTAATTTTTTATCTATGTTGGTAAATTCCACCTGGTTAATACCGGGTATGATTAACAGATAGTTTTTAACTGAATCGGCGGTTTGTTCCGGAAGAGTATTTGTAACATAAAGAGTGTCATCCTGTAACAAAACTTCTGCGGGTATATCTCCAAAAACTTTGCGGACGCGTTTTAAAATAATGGGATATTCCAGCGAAATAAAGGGTTTAAAGCGCAATTCCAGCGTTGAAGTGTCGAAACCGTAACGCTCAGAATAACTGTACGGATTGTTGGCTACAGGATCTTTCAGACCGGTAACTACCCTTTTGCCGTTTTGTGAAAATGTTTTATTCACCATAATGCCGGGTTCGGTTTTTACCGCTTCGATAAACTGTTTAAATCTCAGTTTGGTATCCACCGTGGTATAAATCCAATATCCCAGCGCACCCAGCAATATCAGCAGCAGCAATATGGAAACAACCGGTTTTTTCTTTTTCTTTTCTTTTTCCTGATACCTGATACAGTTCTTCAAAAAACGGTTGCTCTTTTCAAAAACAGAGGTATCGCCTTCAAACGACACAAGCTCGTTATTGAAATTAACGTGTACACTTTCTATGGTCTCTTTTAATACCAGTTTCAGGTCTTCGGGAGCACGGCCTTCAATAATGGCGGCAATAATGGCATAAGGTCCCTGTTCAATCCAGATGGTGTATTCGCCCATTTGAATGGTGTTCAGGTCGCTTTCCGATTTGTCAACGTTAAATGAGTCCTGGGCAAAGTCTTTAATGGCGGTCAGCATCGACGAAACCATATCGGCATTATGGGCAATTCCGCCTTTGTCGTCGGTAACTTCGGTTAATAACAATCCCGTTTCGCGATGAATAAGAAAAACCTGACGCACCCTGAAAATAAAGGCGTGCGACATAACAATCTCGCCGTAACTTTTTCCCGAAAAAAGCGATTGTAACCGCCAGCCCAGCCGCTTTATCGAAAAACTGTTATCCACCGACGAGGTAACATTATCAAGCATCCGTTTAATATCCTCCGAAACCGCCTTGCGTATGGCCGGTATCATAATGGGATAAAGAATATTGGCAAATTTTTGCGGATTGTTGACAATGCTTGACTGGATGGCCTGCTCAATAAAGGGCACTATCTCATCCAGCGATATCTGATTGGAGGCGATAAGTTTTTTTACCGAAAGCGGAAGAAACTGCATGATGTGGTCGGAAAATTCATCGGGGTCTTTAATCAGGTTGTTCAACCTCGATAAATCCTCTTCATCCAAACCCGTAATAATCCGTCGCAGTTCTGACAGGTGAGCTTTTGTTAGTGTATCAATAAATTTTTGGTCACTCATAGTTTATGAAAGTTATAAATGATCATTCACCCTGCCCCTCAATGGCATCGGCAAGTTTACGAAGTGTATCGGCTACGGTTTTGCTGTCGGCTTTGTTTTGTTCCAAAGCTTTTATCTGGTTCTCAAGTTCTGCCTTTTGCTTTTCTAAAAGCTGCCTGAAACTTTCCTCTTTTTCTTTAATCAAAGCATTTAGTTCCTTTGAAAGTATTTCCAGATTTGCTTTCTGGTCGGAAGAGAGATTGCTGATTTCCTCTTCCAATTTGGCCATTTGTTCGCCGAATATTATTTCGCGTAGCCTTGAAAGGCTTTCAAAATCATTATTTTTTTCAGTCATTTTGCTTTGCATTTGTTGAATAGGTAAAAGTACAAAAAATAGTAATATTCAATTTGAATTTAATCTAAACAATTTGAATTGACTATTTTTGCCCGCGAAACGATAGAGCAAATGATTTCCGGTTGTTTTAATATACAGGACTATGTGGGATAAACTACCGGTTTCATACACGGAAATATATGAAATACTACATATTACAGTTAGGTTGCCAGATGAACATCTCCGACGGGGAGCGCGTGCAGAAAGTTTTGGAAAGTTTGGGCTACGAACCAACGGAAGATGAACGGGAAGCCAATATTGCAGGTATTATCGCCTGCTCGGTACGGCAAAAAGCCATTGACAAGGTTTATACCCGTATTCAAAAATGGAACAAATGGAAGGATAAAAAAAACATGCTTACGTTTGTTACCGGATGTGTATTGCCGGCCGACAAACAAAAATTTTTAAAGCAGTTTGATTTGGTGTTTACCATGAGTGAACTGCCGGCATTTCCCGATATGATAAGGCAGTACGGTGTAGTTACACCGGCCGGGGTACAAACCCTTGATAAAGTGTTTGAGCAGAGAATAGAGCCGAAAGAAACCGATATTAACAAAATACCGCTTAAAGAAGTTATTACACCCGGAAGCAGAAAAAAGAAGGTTTTGCCAAGGCCAGACAAAGGCATTGAAGAGTTCTGGCATATTAAGCCCAAATACGGGTCGGGTTTTGAGGCTTATGTTCCCATTCAAAACGGATGTAATAAATTTTGTACCTATTGTGCTGTGCCCTATACGCGAGGCAGAGAGGTTTCGCGACCTTCGGAAGATATTTTAAAAGAGGTAAAAAACCTGGTTGACAGTGGCTTTAAAAGCATAACCCTTTTGGGGCAAAACGTAAACTCATACGGACTTGATAAAAAAGGCGATGAAATCGGTTTTCCGGAACTTTTGCGCCGCATCGGCGAAATGGGCAACAACAGTAGCCATGAGTTTTGGCTCTATTTTACTTCGCCGCATCCGCAGGATATGACCGATGAAGTGATTGAAGTTATCGCTCAATATAAGTGTCTGGCCAAACAGATTCATTTGCCCGTTCAGTCGGGCGACGATGCCATGCTTAAACGCATGCACCGCAGCCACGATCTGGCGCAATACCGTCATATTGTACATACCATTCGCCGGCTTATTCCCGAAGCTACCCTGTTTACCGACATTATTGTTGGGTTTACGGGCGAAACGGAAGAGGAGTTTGAAAACACACGCAAAGCCATGGAGGAGTTTAAGTACAACATGGCCTATATTGCCCAATATTCGCCCCGCCCGGGAGCTGCCAGCCATGAGTGGCCCGATGATATACCGGTGCAGGTAAAAAAAGAGCGGTATCATAAATTAACCGAAGAGTTGATGAAACATTCGCTGGAGTACAACAAAAAACTGATTGGTAAGAGGTTTAAAGTGCTGGTTCGCGGTAAAGACCGTAAAGCAGGTTATCTCTCGGCACTGACCGAAGGGAAAATCATTGTAAGGTTTGCTTCCGAAAACGAAAACCTGATTGGCGAATATGTTAACGTTAAAATAACTTCGGCTGCGCCTTTTTCAACCGAGGGCGAACGGGTGTGGGGTTGATTTTATTAGAGCAAACCTGAAAAAATCCCTATCTTTATGCCTAAAAATATAACATGATTTTATTTAACAGGCATTTTGTTTTTTTGGTTATACTGGTATTGTTGTTTACGGTTTCGGGTTCCGGCCAAACAACAGAGGCGGTGTCGGGTAGTGGCGAACTTTATAAGTTTCCCTGGGCCGGTGGCATGAACTCGGTGCAGTTCGGGGAAGTGGACATCAATATGGACGGCATAAAAGATATTGTGGCTTTCGACAGGCAGGGAAACCGCATCATACCATTTGTCAACAGTGGTACTGCCGGAGAAATAAATTATAATTATGCTTCGCAATACATCGAGGACTTTCCGCAATTGTACGACTGGGCCATTTTTGTTGATTACAACAACGACGGCAAAAGTGATATTTTTACCTATTCACCCGGATGGGCGGGCATGATGGTATATAAAAATGTATCGGTGGATCATCTGAAATTTAAAAGGGTGGTCTATCCTTATCTTTCTTCGCTCAATAACGGGGGAGAGGTTAATATTTTGGTAACATACGCCGATTATCCCGGTATTGCCGATATTGACAACGACGGTGACCTTGATATTCTCACCTTTTGGGGACTGGGTTCGTTTGTTGAAATGCACAAAAATCTTTCCATGGAACTGTACGGCAATGCCGATTCGCTTGTTTATGAAAAGACGGAGATGTGTTGGGGGCATTTTGCCGAAAGCGATGAATCAAACGAGCTTTTTTTGGACACCTGTTTTCCGGCGTTACAAAATGGAGCCGGTTTGGTTTACGAAAGAGCGGAACGACACACCGGTTCAACCTTTTTGCTGCTTGATTTAAACGGTGATGATGTAAAAGACCTTTTGCTTGGTGATGTGGATTATCCCGGACTTTTTGCCCTTACAAACGGAGGTACTCCGCAAGAGGCGGTTATCACCCAAATCGACACCCTGTTTCCTGATGCAGACAGCAGGATAAGACTCTTTTCAATGCCGGCAGCCGCCTATATTGATGTTAACAACGATGATAAAAAAGATTTAATTGTAGCACCCTTTGACCCCGCACTTACCGTGTCGAAAAATTATAAAAACGTTAAACTATATTTTAATGAAGGTCAAAACAATAAGCCCGATTTTCACATAAGTCCCAATTCGTTTTTACAAAACCAGATGATTGATGTGGGAAGCGGTGCCATGCCGGTATTTTTTGACTGGGACGGCGACGGGCTGACCGATTTGTTTATCGGAAATTACGGTTATTACGACGGTTCGTGGTATGATGAGTATTATACTTTGCACAGCCGTTATAAAGGGACGGTTGCATGGTTTAAAAATACCGGCACAAACGATAATCCTGTATTTACTTCCTACGATCTTGACTTCGGCGGATTTTTTATGGATGACGAAGTTTATACGGGTGTGGCCCCAACTTTTGGTGATATTGATAACGACGGAATAAACGAGATGATTATAGGAAACAGCGACGGTACGCTTATTCTTTATAAGATTACAAGTAATTTGGTGAAAATTCCCGACTATTTTAATATTGATGTGGGAAAATTCAGCACTCCTCAGTTGTTTGATTTGGACGGCGACGGACTTCTGGATTTAATTATCGGCGAACAAGACGGCAACCTAAACTACTATCATAACAACGGCACGCCTGCACAACCCGATTTTGTGCTGATTACCGACAGTCTCGGCAAGGTAAATGTTACCGATTACAATGTTTCGTGGTACGGATACAGCATACCGGAGTTTTACCGGACAACTACAGGCGAAACCCGTCTGGTGGTGGGGTCGGAGCAGGGTAAACTGTTTTATTTCACCGATATTGACGGAAATTTGAACGGGGAGTTTACCGTGTCGGACGACCTTGCAGAATTAATCGGAATTGAAGATTTCAATCCCGACCGGGGCATACGAACAGCCGCCACCCTTGCCGATATTGACGGTGACGGCAAGCCCGAAATGGTAGCGGGTAATTTCAGTGGCGGAGTGGAACTATTCGGCAGCAATGCCAAGGTTTATTTGCCGGTAAGCAATAAACCATCCGTTGCTAAAACGGAACTGTTACTTGTACCCAATCCTGCCTCCAATACGGTAACAATTAAAATGCCCGGTAAAATGAATAAATGCAGGGTTACAATCAGTAATATTTCGGGAAAAACAATATTTGGTCAAACGGTTTCGGCGGTTGACCTACAAACCATTACGCTCAATGTTTCAGGTTATCCTTCAGGATATTATTTGGTGAAATTAACGGGGAACAATAATTTTTATATGGGAAAATTAATTGTTGTGAGATAAATATATGTAATTAAATTGCATGTTTACTGCTAATGATATAATCTTTTTTGTTAATTTTGAGCTTTAACCCCGTTCATAACAACCAAAACCATGTCAAAATCAGGATTAGCATTTTATTCAGGTCTTCATCCCGAATTAACCGAAGAGTTGTATGCCCGGTTATTGAAACAGTCGTATAACGAACTGGCCAAAAGAAGTTTGTCGGGGCCTGTTGCTTATTTGTTAATCCTTACAGCCATTTTCTTTATCACTCCTTTTTACAACGACCACCCGTTGCTGTTTCTGATTTTTGCCGGATTACAGGTGTTTTTTAATTTATTTCGGTTTTGGTTTACCATTCGTTATAAGCGTTTAATTGCCAAAGACCGGCAAAAGTTATGGATCAGGGCATTCAGATATTCGACCATAGGCGTGTCGGTTTCATGGGGACTGGCAACAGCGGTTTTTACCTGGCTGTACGGTTTTTCGGTTGAAACAACCACCATCTTAATGATTACCATCGGAATTACGGCCGGTGCGGTAACATCATTGTCACCACGGCTGAATCTACTTATCTGGTACATCTCGAGTATGTTATTGCCTTCGGCATTTGCATGTTTTATGCTTTTTAATTCTCAAACTTTTATAGTAACAGGATTGTTGCTTCTGTTTTTTGTCTACTTAACCCTTCAGGGTAAGGCTCAGTTTTACGCCTATTGGCATGCCATTACCAACAATATTTTACTTACCAAGGCAAAACAGGAGACCGAACAGGCCAGCAAAGCTAAAAGCGCCTTTTTGGCCAATATGAGCCACGAAATACGCACCCCTATGAATGGAATTATAGGGATGACCAGCTTATTGGAAGATACTCCGTTAAATGATAATCAGCGTGGTTTTGTGGATACCATCAGGATAAGTGCCGATTCGCTGCTCACCATCATTAACGATATTCTTGATTTTTCAAAAATAGAATCCGGCAAACTGGAACTCGAGGAACAGCCCTTTGAATTGAGGAAAAGCATTGAAGATGCCCTTGACCTAATTGCTCCAAAAGCTTCGGAAAAGAAACTGGAACTGATATTTGATTTAGATAAAGATGTGCCGGTAATGGTTGAGGGCGATGTTACACGCTTGAGGCAAATAGTTGTAAACCTGCTGAGTAATGCGGTTAAATTTACCCATAAGGGCGAAATTAAAGTGCATGTTTCAAAAACCGCACAGGAGAATGATAAGGTTAAATTGTTGTTTGCCATTAGCGATACCGGTATTGGTATTCCAAAAGATAAAATGGGACGTTTGTTTAAATCGTTTAGTCAGGTTGATATTTCAACCACACGGTTTTACGGAGGTACGGGACTGGGGCTTGCCATTTGCAAACGGCTTTCGGAAATGATGGGAGGAAAAATATGGCTCGAAAGCAAGGAAGGTGAAGGAACGACTTTCTTTTTTGAAATAATGGTCAGGTTGTCCGATAAGATACCGCCCGAGCAGTTTAAAGGTTCAAAAGAGGTTTTAAAAGGTAAAAGCGTTTTAATTATTGATGATAACGAAACCAATCGTAAAGTTCTGTTCAGCAACCTCGATAGCTGGGATATGAAAATTACCGAAGCCGGTTCGGGTTCGGAGGCTGTTAAGATATTGGAAGAAGGTGCTTCGTTCGATATAATCTTAACAGATATGGAAATGCCCGGCATGACCGGTACGGAGCTGGCTAAAGCCATTAAAAAAATGGATGGTTATAAGGATATTCCCATTATTGTTTTAAGTTCATCGCACGAAACGGCCATCGAAATAAAAAATAGTAAGGATCTTTTTTATGCTTACATT
>CAYNVN010000127.1:0-20704 GCA_964400655.1 uncultured Lentimicrobiaceae bacterium | reverse complement strand
GCATAAAAAATAAGATCGCGCACCAATGGTTGCCAAACCATTTTTTTGTTGTTTTTAATAACCATTACCACACCGGTTATAATAAACAGGTTGAAAAGTGCCGAGCCGATTATGGTCCCCACACCGATTGATTCGTGGTTGCCCGACTTTAAAATAGAGATAATGACCACGGCAAGTTCAGGTGCACTGGAGCCGGCGGCCATCAGGGTGGCACCCGAAATATCGGATGACAGATTAAAACGTTTGCTTATGTTGTCGAGTGACGGAATAAAATAGTGCTCCGAAAAAAAGTAAAGCATATAAAAAGATACAATTAGTAATGTTCCGTATAAAAATAAATGACTGATCACCTGCGTACTGTTTTATATTAGATTCAAACCCATAACTAATTGCGAAAATAAACAATATGTTGAAAAACCGCGGTACAATAGGGCAGTCATTACCTCTTTGTATCGGTCATCTGCTATAAAAATTCTTAATTTCTATTGGATTAATTGATTAGAGGCAAAAAAAAAGCTTTATATCACGTATGATATTAAAATTGTTTTATTTTTGCCTTCCAAATAAAAAACTAAGTTTTAATCATTTAAAAAGTATAAAGGTATGACAAAAGCAGAAATCGTAGCAGAAATTGCTAACAAAACAGGTATTGAAAAGGTAGCCGTACAGGCAGTTGTTGAATCGTTTATGGAAACTGTTAAGGATACAATGGCAGACGGGGAAAATGTTTACCTGAGAGGCTTTGGAAGTTTTATTGTAAAAAGAAGAGCTGAAAAAACCGGACGTAATATTTCAAAAAATACTACCATTATCATTCCGGCACACAATATTCCCGCATTTAAACCGGCTAAAACCTTTGTTAACGAAGTAAAAAACAAAGTAAAATAGTTTAACCTTCAAATAATTACAATTATGCCAAACGGAAAAAAGAGGAAAAGACATAAGATGGCTACCCATAAGCGTAAAAAACGCTTAAGAAAGAACAGGCATAAGAAGAAATAATCGAAATTTCTAAATGCTGATAACACAGTACAGCCTATTGTACTGTGTTATCTTGTTTTTATACATCCCCTCTTAAAAGTTTGTCCCTGACACAATTTTCAACAACCGTTTAAACAGGGTAAACCTGTTAACAACCATTAAAGCAATACAAAACCCGCCATTGAGACGGGGGGTATGTGTTACGGTTATTGAGATTTGTTAATTAAGAAAATATTTTGCAACATTTATTAATCTAAATCCCAAACATTTTGAACAGAGAATTAATTATCGATTCGAGTGTTGCGGAGGTTAATATTGCGTTGCTTGAGGACAAAAACCTTGTAGAACTTCACAAAGAACAAAACAGCAATAACTTCTCGGTAGGAGATGTTTTTTTGGGCAAAGTAAAAAAAATCATGCCCGGATTAAATGCTGCCTTTGTGGATGTTGGCCACGATAAAGATGCTTTTTTGCACTATCTTGATCTTGGCCCTCAAATCAGGACGCTGAATAAATTTACCAAACTGGGACTTCAGGGCAGGGCCCACCTTGTTGGTTTTGAAAAATTAAAGCTGGAACCTGATATTGAAAAAACCGGAAAAATAACGCAGGTACTTACAAGCGGCCAGCAAATTGTGGTTCAAATTGCCAAAGAACCCATTTCAACAAAAGGCCCGCGTATTTCAACCGAAATATCTTTTCCGGGAAGATACCTGGTTCTGATACCTTTCTCCAATAAAATTTCTGTATCACAGAAAATTAAAGATAAAGAAGAAAGGAACAGATTGAAAAGGCTTATCCAAAGCATCAAACCTAATAATTACGGTGTTATCGTTCGTACGGTGGCCGAAAATAAAAAGGTAAGCGAACTGGATACCGACCTTAGAATTTTAGTAGAAAAATGGGAGAAGGTTATTAGCAAGCTCCCTAACCTCAAGGCACCGCAAAAGGTACTGAGTGAATTAAACCGTACCACCGCCATACTCAGAGATTTATTAAACGAGTCGTTTAACAATATTTATGTTAACGACCGTGTAATTTATGAAGAAACAAGGACTTTCCTCGAAAGGATAGCCCCTGAAAAAAAAGAAATTGTCAAACTTTACAAAGGTAAAGAACCCGTTTTTGAGCATTTTGGGGTTGACAAGCAAATTAAAAACTCATTCGGAAAAAATGTCACCATTCGCAGTGGTGTTTATCTTATTATCGAACACACCGAAGCGCTGCACGTTATTGATGTAAACAGCGGACACCGTGTAAACAAAGAGAAGTCGCAGGAAGAAAATGCCCTGACTACCAATCTTGAAGCCGCAACCGAAATTGCACGGCAGCTTCGCCTGCGTGATATGGGCGGAATCATAGTGGTTGACTTTATCGATATGCACGATGCCAAAAACCGTCGCGCTTTGTATCAGCACATGAAGGAGGAGATGTCGAAAGACCGTGCCAAACACACCATTCTTCCGCCAAGTAAATTCGGGCTGGTACAAATAACCCGCCAAAGGGTACGTCCCGAAATGAATGTAACGGTTCTTGAACAATGTCCGGTTTGCGGAGGTACAGGCCAGATACGCTCCAGCATAATGCTGGTTGACGACATCGAAAACAACCTGAACTATCTTATTCACGATCAAAACGAAAAAGGATTGACCCTTACCGTCCACCCTTTTCTTTATGCTTACCTCACCAAAGGATTTAACTCCACGCAGTTAAAGTGGTTTTTAAATTATAAGCAGTGGGTAAAAATAAAACCGGTAAACAGTTATCATTTGCTGGAGTTTCATTTTTACAACAAACAGGGCGACGAAATAAAAAGTTAGAGCAAGGAGGGGAATTTTCTCCTCCTTTTTTTGTGTTTTAACGATTGGGCGATGTTCCGGCATCCTCTACTTCCAAAATCGTACGTAACCTGATGTCGTTTGAAGAGGCTCCAATCATAATTCTGAAGTTTCCGGGTTCAATCACCCTCTTTAAATTAATATCAGGCATCGAAAGCATGTCGGGGGTTATTTCAAAACGAACCTGTTTGGTTTCGCCTTTTTTTAGATGTACCCGTTTAAATCCTTTTAATTCAAGTACGGGGCGTGCAACCGAGGCATACAAATCCTTTATGTAAAGCTGAACCACTTCATCCCCGTCAACATTACCGCTGTTGGTAATTTTAAAGGAAACCACGGTACTTTCGCCCGGCAATATTTTTTGTTTTGTGATGGTTAAGTCGTTGTAATCAAAAGTTGTATAACTAAGGCCGAAGCCAAAGGGGAAAAGCGGTTTTCCGGTCATATCCATATAATCATCGCCTCTTCCGGTGGGTTTGTGATTGTAATAAAGCGGTAGTTGTCCCTCGAACAGGGGAAAAGTTACGGGCAACCTTCCGGCAGGATTGTAATCGCCAAACAGTACGTCGGCAACAGCATCACCCCCTTCATCGCCGGGGTACCAAATATCGATAACCGACGGAACAAGGTCTAACCAGTTGGACATGGTAATGGCGCTTCCGCCGGTTAGCACAACAATCACCGGTTTGCCGGTTGCCGCAACCTGTTTAATAAGCTCCTCCTGATAACCCGGCAGCGAGAGGTGTGCCCTGTCTCTGAACTCTCCCTCTTCAATGCCGGCAACAACTATTGCAGCATCGCTGTGTTGGGCCGCTTTAACGGCATCATTGATTTTTTCCTTCGGGTCGTCATTTATCCCTGCATTCCAAATCAGTTTTAATTTAACATTGCCCACGGTTTCATAAAACCTGACTTCAATGTCGTAGCTTTTTCCCTTCTCAAAATGAACCGTTTGTGTAATTTGTCTGAAAGATTGTTTTTTGCGGTTGTCAATAATCGGTTTGTTGTCCAGATAGAGAACGTACCCGTCATCGCCCTCAAGGCCCACTTTAAAATCACCTGTTTGAGGAGCCGTTAATTTTCCTGTCCATCTTACCGAAAAGCAGTCGTAATTAATTTTACCGGGATCGGGTGAAAAGAGTGTCCAGCTGAAATTTATTTCAGAATCCCTTCTTACAAGGTCGGGTGCTCCTTCAAATTTACAATTATTAAAGTATTCGCCTTTTAATCCTTTAACTTTTTTACCGTTATAAAAACAGGAGAGATTTTCTTCAGGGATAACCGTATATTCAACCGTTTTTCTGCCGCATCCGGGAACATATTTAATTTTACAGCTGCCCGGTAATTTGTTTTCAATTCCCTTTAAGATGCTTATTCGGTCAATTCCCGGGCCCGAATAACCTCCAAGACGGGCTTCCGTAGCATCGGTACCTATTATCGCCAATGATTTTATTTTTTTATCAAGGGGCAAAGTACGGTTGTTGTTTTTTAACAAAACAAACGATTCCAGTGCTGCCTGTTTGGCCAGCCGGCGACTTTCGGCGGTTCCGTTCCATTTATCTGCCTCTGCCGGATCCACATAAGGGTTTTCAAACAATCCGAGTTTAAATTTTGCCCGTAACACATTACGTACCGCATTATTAATGGAGGTTGTATCAATCATTCCTTTTTTAAATGCTTCCCAAAACAGCGGATAATGATTGTAAGATGTTTGAAAGATTACATCCAGTCCGTTTTCGATGGCCTGTTTTGTTGACTCGGCATAATTTTTTGCCGTGAAATGTAAAACGTTGGCACCACCTGTTGCACCGGCATCGGAAATAACAAAACCGTTGAACCCCCATTCGGTTCTCAGTTTGGTTTTCAGTAACCAGCTGTTGGCAGTACACTGACGGCCGTTTAATGAATTATAGGCGGTCATAATGGAGGTGGCACCTCCTTTTTGTATGGCCGCTTTAAACGGAGGGAGGTAAATTTCATCAAGTATTCTTTCGTTATAATGAACGGGGTAACTGTCGCGACCTCCGTCGCCAACGTTGGCAACAAAGTGTTTAGGTGTTGTAATGATGCCCCTTTTTTCAAATTGCGAAACATAAGCCACCCCCATTTGTGATGTTAAAAAGGGGTCTTCGCCGTAAGTCTCCTCGGTTCTGCCCCAACGTACATCGCCGGCTATGTTTAAAACGGGAGAGAGTATTTGTTTGATGCCCCTTGTTTTTACCTCCATCGCAATGGCAGCGGCAACTTTTCCCATTAATACGGTATCCCAGGTAGCCGCCAGGGCAATGGATTGCGGAAAAGCAACAGCCCCTTTTCTGATTAGCCCGTGCAATGCCTCGTCAAAAGGGATGATGGGTATGCCAAGCCGGGTTTCTTCAACAAAATATTTTTGAATGCTGTTGATAAGCTCTGCTGTTTTCCGGGCATCTTCGCCATCATAATAATCTAATAACTGGCCCGCAGCATTTTTTGACGAACCGGTGGAAACGTTAAAACCGAAAATACCGTATTTGTATTTTTCTTTACCGTCCGATAAATCACCCGGAATCATAAAGAGTTGCCAAAATTTTTCTTCGGGAGTCATGCGTGCAAGCAAATCATCAACCCTTTTGTCAACTGACAACTCCGGATTTTTGTAATCGGGTATGGTGTTTTGTCCGATGATAATATGGCTGTTTAAAACCAGAGCGAATAAAAAACAGAATATCGGTATCTTTTTCAAATCAATAATTTAAAAGGTTTTTGGGGGTAAAATCCTGCCGGTTTCCTTAATCCAGTTATCAATGGCATTGGAGAGCGTTTTAACAATATCAGGATGTTCACCGGCAATATCGGTAAGGTTAAAGGGGTCTTTTTCATCGTCAAAAAGCAGCACTGCATCATCGCCTTTAATCAGGCGGTATTTGCCGTCGGTAACCATAATATAATCTTCCACTTCGCCAAAGGCATATTTACGATTTATATGTTCCGCCCTGTAGAGTGCGGGTAAAAGGCTTACGCTTGTTTTTCGCATGTTCAGGTCTTTTTTGCCCGCACCGGCAAGTTCAAGCGTGGTTCTTACAAGATCGGTGAGCTCAACAGGGTCGTCAATAATGATGTTTTTTTGCATTTTTGCCGGCCACGAAATAACCAGTACCGGGTCGGTTACTTCGCGAAACAGGGTGCCTTTGTGAATAAGGTTGTGGTTACCCATCATCAGCCCGTGGTCGGAAAAGAAAACAATTACGGTGTTTTTGTACAGTTGGTTTTGTTTGAGTGCTTCAATAATTTTACCAACCTGTTTGTCAAGATAGGATATGTTGGCGCAAAAACCTGCCTGATATTTTTTTATTTTATTATCTCCTTTTATGGGTTTTGTTTTTCTGATAAGTCCTTCGGGAGTTTTATAGTTGGTTGTTGTTGTGGGGCCGGGCATATTCTCCGGTTTGTATGTGTGATATTTTTCGGGCACATCAAAAGGACCGTGGGGTAGTGTATAGTTTAACCACAAAAAAAGCGGTTTTTGCCTGTTGTAATCTTTAATGAACTTTATCGCTTCGGCGGTAAAAAAGCCATCTAAATAATCATCATCCAAAGTGCTTATTTTATAGCACTGTTTTTTAAAGGTTTCCAGCTCACCTTTACTTTTTAGGTAAGAGAGGTACCAGTCGTTATCAACGTTTTTATTGTTTTTCAGATTACGACACAAAACAACACGCCCTTTGGTTTGTTTCACAAAATCAAATCCCATTTTTCTTTTCATGGCTTTTGTTTTGTCTTTTCCTCCGGGACGAATATGACTTTTACCCACCCATGCGGTATAGTACCCTGCACGTTGCAGCCCCTGCGGAAATGTCCAAACACCCTCCGGCAGTTTCCTCAATTGTCCGTTATAATAAAACCCCAGATTGTGAGGGTACATACCGGTCATAAGCGAATTTCGTGAAGGGCCGCACATCATCCCCTGACATGAGGCGTTTTTAAAAAAAACACCCTCTTGGGCAAGTTTGTCAATGTTGGGTGTTTTAATAAATTCGCTATCGTAAAATCCTTTGAACTCAAACATTAAATCATCTACCTCAATAAAAACAATATTGGGTTTTGTATCGGGTTGGTTCTGTCCGTTTAATAGATAACTACCGCTTAGGGCAATAACCGACATAATGAACAATATCTTTATTCTCATGATTTTAATTTAAAATGTAACAAAAAACAAAATTATTATTTTACCCGTCATTATTTATGAAATGGCTTAAAATTAATTTACAGAAATGATGCCATTTATTAATACCGGCAGGTATCTCCGTTATTGTTTTATGGCAAAGAAATTTTAACTTTACGCCATGATGAAGTGTATGGTAAACCGGCAGATATCCAAAGAGGTTACAGATTCTCTTGCCGGTTTTGGAGAAGTTATCTTGTTTGAAACCTCAGGCATCACTTATCCGGAGGTTTCGGGTCATGCCGACCTTTTTTTCTGCTCCGGTAACGGTAAACTGATTGTTGCACCCAACACCCCGCGCAAATATCTTAATCTGCTACAAAAACACGGGGTTGATTTTATTACCGGCAGGCTGCCTGTTGGCAACAAATATCCCCATACAGCCCGATACAATGTGGTAATAACGGAAGATTATCTTATTCACAATACAAAGATTACCGATCCTGTAATTATTGAAACTTATAATAATCTTAAAACCATTCACATCGGGCAGGGATATGCAAGATGCAGTTTGCTTGCCTTAAAAAACAACCGTTTTATTACTTCCGACAAAGGCATAGAAAAGGTTTTAAGCAAACAGGGTTTTGAGGTGCTATATGTTAACCCTGAGGGAATTGTACTGCCCGGTTATCGGCACGGTTTTATAGGGGGTACTGCCGGTATTTTGGAAAACAGCATATTTTTTACGGGATCGTTGAACCGTTTTTCCGGCGGCGATAAGATCAGGAATTTTTTATGCAAGGACAATTATGAGATTATTGAGTCTGGCAACGGGCCGTTGTTTGATGCGGGGAGCATAATTTTTATCTGACGTTGGGCAGGTTAAACCGTCGCAGTGTTTTCGTTTGAACCGTAACGGAAAACAACTTTAGTTCAACGCAAACTTCATAAATCAAATACCTTTACTAATTTTGCAGCCAAATAATTATTGTTATGGAACACAAGCTGCATATTTATAATACCCTTTCGCGCAGGAAAGAACTTTTTCAACCCATAAAACCACCGCATGTGGGCATGTATGTGTGCGGCCCTACGGTTTACGGCGATGCTCACCTTGGCCATGCCCGCCCCGCCATTACATTTGATATTTTATTTCGTTACCTGAAACATATTGGTTACAAGGTGCGTTATGTGCGTAATATTACCGATGTGGGTCATTTGGAAAACGATGCCGATTCGGGAGAAGATAAGATACAAAAAAAAGCAAGACTTGAAGAGCTGGAACCCATGGAGCTTGTAAAATTTTACTCCGACCGTTATCATTACAACATGGAACAGCTTAACACGCTTCCGCCAAGCATTGAACCCACCGCTTCGGGCCATATCATCGAACAGATGGAGATGGTAAAACAGATACTTGCCAACGGTTATGCTTATGAGTCGGAAGGCTCGGTTTACTTTGACGTGGAGAAATACAATAAAGATTATCACTATGGGAAACTTTCGGGACGTAAAATAGAAGAGCTGATAGAGAATACCCGTGAGCTGGCAGGCCAGGAGGAGAAAAAAAACAGTTTCGATTTTGCTTTATGGAAAAAAGCCGACCCCAAACATATTATGCACTGGCCCTCGCCCTGGAGTGAAGGTTACCCCGGCTGGCACCTGGAGTGCTCGGCCATGGGTAAAAAATACCTCGGCGAAACATTTGATATTCACGGTGGCGGAATGGATTTGTTGTTCCCTCATCACGAATCGGAGATTGCCCAGGCCAATGCCGCCAACGGCCACGACCCCGTGAAATACTGGATGCACAACAACATGATTACCATCAACGGGCAAAAAATGGGTAAGTCGCTTAATAATTTCATTACACTTGATGAGTTTTTCAGCGGAAATCACGATGCTCTCGACCGTGCTTACAATCCGATGGTTATCCGGTTCTTTATTTTACAGGCTCATTATCGCAGTACGCTCGATTTCAGTAACGAAGCGCTGAATGCCGCCGAAAAGGGACTCAACCGTCTGTTGGATGCCTGGCATCTGTTAAACGATTTGAAAGCCTCGTCAGAAAGCAGTGTTGATGTGAGGAAATACGAAACCAAATGCTATGAGGCCATGGATGACGACCTCAACACGCCCATTGTTATTGCCCACCTGTTTGAAACCGCTAAAATTATCAATCAGGTTAACGATGGAAAAGAGAAACTTTCGCAGGAGGATATTGATTTTCTGAAATCATTTTTTAAAACTTTTGTTTTTGACCTGCTGGGGCTTCGCGACGAAAAAGCATCGGACGGCAACGACCGCATAATTGATTATCTTATGGATACCATTCTTAAAATCCGGCAGGATGCCAAACAAAATAAAGATTATGCTACGGCCGACAAAATTCGCGATGAGCTTACCAAACTGGGTATCGTGATAAAAGATACCAAAGAGGGAGCCCGATGGAGCCTTAAATAAGTTTTTGTAACGAATTTTTAAACCTTAATCCACACAAATCCCCTCGATTGCAACAGCAGGGTCTTGTCTTCTGCGGTTTCAACATTGTTTTGAAACAGCACCTCCCTGTTTTCGGGGATGTTTGTGTTAACCTGTTGCGGCTGATGGCTCAGGTTGTTGATAACCATGATTTTCTGGTTGTTGTGTTCGCGGTAATATGCAAGCAGATGCCGGTTGTTTAAATCAACAAAAGAGGTTGTTCCCCTTCCGAAAACATGATTTTGTCGCCGTATGTTTATCATGGGCTTTAACAGATTGTAAACACGGGCATGGTAACTGTTGCTGTTTTTCAACTCCCTTTCCAGATTTTCCCAGTCAACACGGCCTCTTACCAAAAAGCGGGTGTCGTCTTTTCCGGTAAGTTTTATCATCTCTTTGTAAAACGATTCGTCGTTAAGTTTTCCGAATTCATCGCCATAATAAACCACCGGAGTGCCTATCAGTGTGAGCATTAAAGAGTATGCAAGGGCGATGGAGTCGGGGTTGCGTTTCATCAGTTCCGATAAACGGGCCGAAATACCTTCGCCCACCCTGAAATCCCATTCCGGATTGTGGCAATAGTTTTCGTGGATATATTTTCTGTCCTCTTCCGAAACATAAACCAGTTCAAGGCTTAACTCGTCGTGCAGTCTTAAAAAGGTAAACCACTGCGAACCTTCGGGAATGGGAGGGGTAACATCCTGACTTAATACATTTTGCACCGGACTACCCGATTGCGTGGCAAGTGCTTTGAACATTTGCGGCATCAGCGGAAAATGGTAAGCAGCATGACACTCATCGCCTTTACCAAGATATTTTACCACCTCTGCAGGCTGCTGGCAGGCTTCGGCAAGCAGTAATGAACCGGGTTTTACATGGTCGAGCACTGCCCTGAAAAATTTAACCACTGTATGTGTTTTGGGCAGGTTTTCGCAGGTGGTGCCCTCCTCTTTCCAGAGGTACGGAATGGCATCGGCCCTGAATCCGTCAACGCCCATGCTTTGCCAGTAAAGCAAGTTGCTGCTCATGGCCAGCAACACATCGGGATTTTTATAGTTCAGGTCGGGTTGAAAATTAAAAAAGCGATGGAAGAAATAGGCATCTCCTTCCTTTTGCCAGTTAGATGTTTCGATGCCTTTAAAAATAATCCGGGCTTCGGCATATTCGGCAGCGGTTTTACTCCAGATATAAAAATCCCGGTAGGGGTTATCCTCCGATTTTTTTGATTCCTGAAACCATGGGTGTTCTTCCGAAGTGTGATTGATGGCTACATCAAAAATCACCCTGATCCCTCTGTTGTGTGCTTCGTTTAAAAACCCGCCGAACACCTTTTCCTGTTCTTCTTTAGTAAACGATTCGGGTAATCCGAGCAATTCGGCTCGTATGCGGTCGTAATTGCGAATGTCAAAGCCGGCATCGCGCATGGGCGAATCCAGTACCGGAAGCAGCCAAAGGCAGTTAACCCCCAGCTCCTGCAGGTAATCAAGTTTGCCGGTAAGCCCTTTTATATCGCCGGCAAACAGGTCAACATAAAGCGAATAAATAACGGCATCTTTATACCAGTCGTTTGTTTCGCCGGCTGCTTTTACCGGTTGGTTTTTTTGTAGAAAGTCATCCAGTTTTTCGGTGCCGTAATCGGGGTATAACTCCTGCCAGTATTGATATAATCGTGCTTTTTCGGTCATGATTTTTCAAAGATTTTATATCTGCAAAAATATCTAATTAAAGGTCGCTAAAAAGGTTTATCGCAAAACGAAGAAAACGGGCATACTGTCAAGCGTTTTAAATATATATGCCATGAGGTTTAAAACGATTGCGGGTGAATCGTTTTTGATAAATATTTACCGGGTGTTGCAAATAGCGGGCAGATTAATAATGATGCCCCGTTTTGAGTCTGTTTTATATGGTTATCTTTGGGCTTTATTTACGGTTTTAAAAGAGAAAAAAATGAAACGTCTCTATTTGTTGTTACTTTTTGCTTTGCTATATGGCGGAGCATTTTCATCAAACATAAAAATCGACAGGGTTGATCCGCCCTTTTGGTGGACAGGGATGAAAAACCATCATTTGCAGCTGATGGTTCACGGCGAAAATATATCTCAAACGGTTCCTTCGGTTAATTACGACGGAGTTACTCTGGAAAGCGTGGTTCATGTTGAAAGCCCCAACTATTTGTTTCTGAATCTTATTATCGATGAAACGGCACAACCCGGAACGGTTACCGTTTTTTTTAAAAAGGGTAAAAAACCGGTGGTTACTATTGATTATGAGCTGAAAAAACGTAACAGCCGTTTGGGTACGCATGCCGGTTTCGATGCTTCCGATGTTATCTATTTGCTGATGCCCGACCGGTTTGCCAATGGCGACACCACCAACGATAACGTTGCCGGTATGCTTGAAAAAGCCAACCGGCCTGATCCCAACGGCAGGCACGGCGGCGATATCAAGGGTATTGAAGAGCATCTGGATTATTTAAAACAGCTGGGTGTTACAGCCGTTTGGATAAATCCGCTGTTGGAAAATAATATGCCTGCATATTCGTATCACGGTTATGCCATGACCGATTTCTATAAGGTTGATCCGCGTTTCGGAAGCAACAACGATTACAAAGAGCTTGTTCAACAGGCACATCAAAAAGGTTTGAAAATCATACAGGATATGGTGTTTAACCATTGTGGCACCAATTATTTTTGGAAGGATGACCTGCCCGCGGCAGACTGGTACAATAAATGGCCTGAGTTTACCCGTTCAAACTACCGGGGTGGTGTGGTTACCGACCCCCACGCCTCGGGATATGATTACCGTAAAATGGTTGCCGGATGGTTTGATACCTCCATGGCCGATCTGAATCAGGATAATGAACTGGTAGCTGAGTATCTTATTCAAAACAGCATCTGGTGGATTGAATTTACCGGACTTGACGGAATCCGACAGGATACCTACCCTTATCCCTATAAAGACTTTATGGCCAAATGGATGCAGCGTATTTTGCAGGAGTACCCCGGTTTTAATGTGGTGGGTGAAGCCTGGCTCTCCTATCCGGTTTCGGTAGCCTACTGGATGGAGAACGACCGTAATTTCGACGGATACCACTCGCACCTAACCAATGTATTTGATTTTCCGCTGATGTATGCCGTAAGCAAAGCCTTTAACGAGCAGGAAGGATGGACCACCGGAACGGCAGAACTTTACGAAGTGTTGTCGCAGGATTTTGTTTACAGCCATCCCGAAAATCTGGTGCTTTTTGCAGATAACCATGACGGTGACCGCTTTTTTTCAAAAGTAAACAAGGATATTCGCAAGTTTAAACTTGCCATGGCTTTTTTAATGACAACAAGGGGTATTCCGCAAATATATTATGGAACCGAAATTTTAATGACCGGCCATGAACACAACGGCCATGGCGATATCAGGAAAGATTTTCCGGGAGGCTGGCCGGACGATGTTCGCAATGCTTTTACTGCAAACGGCCGTACCAAACAGCAAAACCAAGCGTTTGATTTTTTAAAAACATTGATGAACTGGCGAAAAACCAAAGAGGTTATCCATACCGGCAAACTTATTCACTATATTCCTGAAAACGGTGTTTATGTCTATTTTCGTTCAAATAATAACGAAACGGTTATGGTTTTGTTAAACAATTCGGATAATGATAAAGCGGTTGATTTGTCGCGCTTTGCAGAAAATATGAAAGGATTTACAAAGGGCCGTTCGGTAATGGATAATACAACTTTCAACAGTCTTAACAGCATCACCGTTCCAGCAAAATCGCCGTTGATTGTGGAACTGATACGATAGATTGTTTTATGGAAACTGAACCGGAATCATGTTAAAACACCATATCAATATTCTGTTTACGGTAATTGCTTTTTTTCTGCCGTTTTATAATCAGGCACAAATTGTGACCATCGAACCTGTAACGGCGGGAATTGACGACACCGTTACCATCACTTACAATGCAGCCCGGGGTAACAGGGCGCTGCTCGATTGTGAAGGAGCGGTGTATATGCACACGGGAGTAATTACCGGTAAAAGCCTCGACGGGCACGACTGGAAGCATGTTGTCGGCAACTGGGGCAAAGACGACATAAAGGTAAAAATGGATGCTGCCGGAGATAATTTGTGGCAAAAAAAGCTGGTCATACGAAAGTATTACGGGCTTTCTTCCGATGAAAAAGTATTGCAGCTCAGTTTTGTGTTTCGCGACCGAAACGGATCAAAAACAGGCAAGACCGAAAACAACGATGATATTCTTGTTCCTGTTAACGGTTATATTCCGCCGGTTAAACAGGCGGTAAAATACCGTTGGAAAAACCGCCAATATGTTTCGCACCATTTAAGCAACGGAGTGTTAAACGTTGAAACCAGCCACGGGCTGGTACAGGCCGTTGCCTATAACGACAAAATAATAGAGATTATAAATTTTGAGGACAAACTGCCCGTAAAAGATTCATCGGTTGCCGTAATAATGCAGCCTCAAAACCCAACGCTGACCCTTGAGGATTTACCCGGACAGCTTACGCTTAAAACCGGTTATCTCACGGTAGTGTTTCATAAAAATCCATTTTATATTGCTTTTGTGAACCGGGGAGATACCCTGTTGCAGGAGGAAAACGGTTTTTTTGAAAGAAGTGATAACAACGGCGTGCAATTCAAATTGCAGGATGAAGAAAAACTTTACGGGCTTGGTGAACGGGCGGTAGGATTTTCGTTAACGGGCCGGCGCTATCCTTTATACAACCGTCCCCATTTCGGATATGAACTGGGAGCCGATCAGCTAAACTATTCGGTTCCGCTGGTAATATCTTCAAAACAATACCTGCTCTTTTTCGATAACCCTCAAAAAGGATATGCCGACCTTGGTGGTGCCAACCCTGAAATTATGGAGTGGGGTGCGCAGGGCGGACTGATGAAATATTTCTTTATTGCGGGTGAAAACTTCAAAGAGCTTTCAACATTATGGGGTAAACTTACCGGAACCCAGCCGTTACCACCCCGCTGGGCACTGGGTAACCTGCAGTCGAGAATGGCATATCGAAGTCAGCAGGAAACCGACAGCATTATCAGGCTGATGCAGCATTACGATTTTCCGGTTGATGCCGTTATTTTGGATTTCTATTGGTTTGGCGACAGCATTTTAGGTTATCTCGGCAGGTTAGACTGGTACAAGCCTAAATGGCCCCGGCCCGTTGAAATGATTGCCGGCCTGAAAGCACAGGGAATTAAAACAATACTTATAACCGAGCCTTATGTTATCGATACGCTGGAGAACTTTAAGGTTGGCGACAGCCTTGGGATTTTTACCACCGACAGTACCGGAAAAACATACATCAATACGGAGTTTTATTTTGGCCCGGCAGGGTTAATTGATATTTTTAAACCCGTTGCCCGGCAGTGGTTTTGGAGTAAGTACAAAAAACAAATTGAAAACGGTGTTGCCGGCTGGTGGGGCGATTTGGGCGAACCCGAATATCATCCCTCCGACCAGTTTCACGTTAACGGTACTGCCGACGAGGTACACAATATTTATGCACACCGATGGCACCGTATGTTGTGGGAACATTACCGCAGCGAGTATCCTTTGCAACGGCTGTTTAACCTTAACCGTGCCGGATATGCCGGTTCGCAGCGATACGGCATATTTCCGTGGACGGGTGATGTTTCGCGCAGCTGGGGTGGCTATCGTGCCCAACTGCCGGCATTGTTGCATATGAGCCTCAGCGGACTGCCTTATATCCATTCCGACGCAGGTGGATTTGCCCAGGGCGCACGCGACGATGAACTCTATACACGCTGGCTGCAGTTTGCCTGTTTCACTCCGGTTTTAAGAGCACACGGACAAAGCGAAACACTCCCGTCGGAACCTGTTTATTTCAGCGAACAAACCCGTAATATCGTTAGAAAATATATGAACCTGCGATACCGGTTGCTGCCGTATATTTATACGCTTTCGGCGCAGGCAACCCTGAAGGGTTATCCGTTGATGCGTCCGTTGTTTTATGAGTTTCCTTCGGATGATGAAACCAAGGCGATTGTAAATGAATATATGTTCGGAAGTGAGTTGCTGGTGGCACCCGTTCTTGAGAAGGGACAAAAATCGGTAACCGTTTATCTGCCCAAAGGAACCAAATGGTACTATTTTCATAATAACCGGAAATTTCCGGGCGGAAATGAATACGATATACCGGTTACCATTAACGATATGCCGCTGTTTGTAAAAGCAGGATCGTTTTTGCCGTTAACGGATGCCGTTAAAACCACCGATAACTATTCAACCCGAAATCTTACGGTTAAATATTATGTTGGCAGCAGTGATAAACATGAAACCTTTTTAATGTACGACGACGACGGCAAAGACCCCGATGCGTTAAAAAACGGCAGGTTTGAAACCCTGATGTTCGTGCAAAAACCCGATAAACGAGGGAACCTTTCGTTTATGTTTTCAAGAATAAACGGTTATGATGCAATGCCCCAAAGCAGAAATATGAGCCTTGAGATTATCGGCTGGCAAAGTGCCGCCAAACCTGAGTTTACGTTAAACGGTGAACCGTTGAAAAAGAAAAGATCGTCAAAATCAGGTGCCGGATATTATTTTGATGAATCGCACAGAACATGGGTTGTTGATTTTACATGGACAGGCAGCGATGTATTTATCATAACCAAACAGAAAACCAGATAGTGAAAGAGAACCTTCGATATTTTAGCATCCTCGACAGGCTGAACAGCATGTTTTTGCTCATCATGCTTGTAATTTATTTTTTCTCGTTGCCGTTTACCCCTTATAAATTGGGCCCGCTATTGGTTTTTGCGCTTAGTGCCGTTTCCGTATGGATGTCGGTTTACCTTCGGAAAAAAAACCTTACCACGGGCATTGCCAAATTTTTCAGGCTGGCCTATCCGCTAATCTATCTGTTTGTGATTTTCGAGAGTTTTTTTATGATTCTGCCGTTTATCAATCCAAACCGTTACGATGAACTGCTATCCAACATCGACTTTTCAATGTTCGGGGTGCATCCCACAGTGTGGATAGAACAATGGAACCGTGCGTGGCTTACCGATTTTTTTTATTTGCTGTATGTTTTTTATTTCCCCATGCCGTTGTTTATTCTTGCATGGCTCTATAAGCAAAAACGTTTTGTTGATTTGGATAAAAGTATCTGGATATACATGTTAACCTATTACGGGGCATATCTCGGCTACTTTTTGGTACCCGCTGCGGGGCCGAGGTTTTACGAACCTTTAATGAAGTTGCAACAAACCGGTTTGGACGGACTTTTTCTTGCCCGGCCCGTGCGAACCGTTATCAATTTTCTGGAACCCAATAAACTGGATGCATTCCCCAGCCTTCATGCCGCCATCTCGTTTACTACGCTGATGTTGATGGGAAAGTACAACAAAAAAATGTTTTGGATATTTTTACCCATAATAACCGGAATAATGATTTCGCTGGTTTACTGTCGTTATCATTATGTTATCGATATGATTGCGGGAATTGGCTGGTCGGTAACAACTTTTGTGTTTGGTCAGCTGATTTATAATAAATTTGCCAAAGGAAAAACAGTTCCTTTTTATCAGACTTAATTTGATGATCAAAAATCTTGATTATAACAAACACGATATTCATTACTATGTGATGCTGCTCAGTGCACCGCTATTGCTTACACTTTACCGGTATCACGGCTATCCTGAATATTTTTATTCTTATTTTCCGCAGTTTCTTAACCGGCCCGATGGTGATCTGTATGCCCGTACATGGCAGTTTATTGTGTTTTTTGTGCTGATGTTTGTCATTCCGGTTTTGTATATAAAACTGGTGATGAAACGTCCGCTGTCGGATTTTGGTTTTGGGTTGGGCGATATTAAATGGGGTTCCAAATGGTTAATTGCCATCCCTTTGCTGGTGGTTCCGCTGATTTATCTCTTTTCAAAAATGCCCGATGTAAGAGCTGAATATCCGCTGGCAAAAAGTCTGCTTTCCCATCAAAGCCATCTGTTTGTTTATCAACTGGGGTATGTTGTTTTTTATTACATCGCCTGGGAGTTTTTTTTCAGAGGATTTTTGCTCTTTGGCCTGAAAGAGCGGTTTGGAGCTTTTAATGCCGTTCTTATTCAAACCATCTCCTCTTGTCTGGTTCATATCGACAAGCCCGAAGGCGAGATCATAGGCTCAATATTTATCGGCATTTTGTTTGGAATAATCGCATTGCGAAGCCGTTCTATCTGGTGGGTTTTTGCGCTTCATATTTCCATTGGTGTGTTAACCGATTTGTTTATCATCTATTTTTAAGTAAATTATGAAAGCACTTGTTACGGGAGCCAACGGATTTATAGGCAGCAATTTGGTTAAACGACTGCTGGAAGAAGGAACGGAGGTTAATGTGCTGGTACGGAAAACTTCCGATTTAAAGTTTTTGAAAGGGATGGAGGTAAATTATTTTTATGGCGATATTACCGATTATTCCACCATCGAACCGGCTGTAAAAGGGGCAGACAGGGTTTTTCATGTGGCCGGGCTGGCAGCCGACTGGGGCCCGTACCAAAAATTTGAAAAAATAAATTTTAAAGGAACCATTAATGTTGCCAAAGCGGCGGCGGCTGCACGGGTAAAGCGTTTTGTTTACATCAGTACGGTGGCATTTCACGGATTCGGAAAAACCGATGTTACCGAAGATGACCCTCCGGCAAAAAACCTGATACCTTACGCCGAAACCAAGTTGCTGGCCGAGCAATGGTTGTGGGAATATGCCAAAGTAATCAATATGGAAATTACGGCTGTGCGCCCCGGTAATGTTTTTGGCATTAACGACCGTACTTTTATATCGAAATATATGGATGCCATGCTGTCGGGGAAGTTTGCCGAGATAAATCACGGCAGCAGTAAAACATGTCCCGTTTATATCGAAAACCTGATTGATATTGTTTTACTGGTTTCAAAACAGGATAAAGCTGTGGGTAATGCTTATCTTGCCACCGACGGACTGGATATTACCTGGCATGAGTTTAACACCCTGCTGGCCGAAAAACTGAACATCAGGTTAAAAAACAAATCGGTGCCATACGGTATTGCCATGACAGCGGCCCGTATCTATTACGGGATTCATTCGCTGCTCAACATCAAATCGGAACCTTTTTTAACACCCTATCGGGTAAACAACGGCGGACTGGATTATCATTTTAGCATTCAAAAATTAAAAGATCATTTCGCATATCATCCGAAAATTGATTTGGACGAAGCGTTAACCCGTACCGTAAAATGGTATCAACAATATAAACGTTAATTATGGATTTTGTAAGTTATCTTTTCTTTTTACTGTTGGTTGCCTTAATAGGAATTACCCCTTTTTTTGTTCTGTACCGGCTTGCCGACTTTGTTTATCTGGTTTTGTATAAACTGTTGGGATATAGAAAAAAGGTGGTACGGTCAAACCTTAAAAGGGCGTTTCCTGATAAAACGGAAGAGGAGTTATTAAAACTGGAAAAGGCATCGTATAAAAATCTTGCCGATATTTTTGTGGAAGGGGTAAAGGGATTTACCGTTTCGAAAAAGGCGGTTTTAAAGCGGCACAAACTGTTAAATCCCGGACTGTTGGATAAATATTTTGAAAAAAATCAACCGGTGATTATTTTAGCCGGCCATGTGGGTAACTGGGAATGGGGGCCGTTAACACTTCCTCATTTTATCAAACACCGTGTTGTTGGTTTTTATAAACCGCTTTCCAATAAATATATTGACGGATATGTAATCCGTTCGCGGGCCAAAGCGGGATCGGAACTGGCAAGTATTTACAAAACAGCCTTCTATTTTCGCGAATATATAAACGACCCGGTTGCTTTTGTAATGATTGCCGACCAAAGTCCTTCAAACATAAACAAAGCCATATGGGTAAATTTTCTCGGTATCGAAACAGCCTTTCTGCATGGACCTGAATTGTATGCAAAAAAATACAACATTCCGGTTATCTTTTTAAATTTAAAGCGGGTACGGCGAGGCCGTTACGAATATTCCATTGAATTAATGTTTGAAAATCCTGCCGATACCAAAAGCGGAGAGATAACACAAGCCTATGCCCTAAAAATGGAAGAGATGATTAAAAACGATCCTTCAAGCTGGCTATGGTCGCATAAGCGATGGAAACACAGCAGGTAGTGCTGAGGCCTTTTTAATTTACCCTTTAAAAGGCACAAACCATCCGAATCCCAATCTGTTTATCAGCGTTTCGGGTAAATTTATTACTATCCACGTTAAACATCGATTTTTACAAAGAGCTTGTAACGGTAATTGATAAAGAACTCCGTTAAAAGCGGATAACGGCTCGGCAAGTGCTATTGGTCTTGTCGCCCTGTGCCCCGATTGCATAATTAAGATTTAGAAATATTACATCTCAGATACACCGGCTGTTTCCACGTGTGTGGTGATTATAGAAGACCGGATAAAATTGTTTTTAAACGGATAAAGAGCAATGACTACATATTTGATGTGTAAATACACCTTTTTTACACCTTTTAGGATTATATGTAAGAAAGCAAAATTGCCTTCATTTAAAAATGAAATCAAAAACTTTTTACAAGTAAACACATTAATTAAAATTTATTAAACATGAATGAAAGAAAAAAGCATCCGTCTCCTGTGATGGGTAGTACAAAAAACACACATAGGCAACCTAAATATATAGACCCTATGCCACGTTTGGTTCAGGTGGGCGATGTAGCTTATGCCCAAAACAAAAACAATACACGGATTATTGCAGCCCATTATTATGGCGGGCTTCGCGAAGATAGCGGTGAAGTAACCATTAGTTATTACGGAATGTCCGCAATTAAGATTACCACACCAAAAGGGTTGGAACTGTTTTTCGATCCGTGGAAAAATCCCTGCGACCCGTCGTGGGTCGGAATCTGGTATAAAATGCGCATGCCCATGTCCCATTGCGACATCGGATTTGTAACCCATAGCCATTTCGACCACAATGCTTACGAAATGCTTGATGCCGGTATGATCATCAGAGGTTTGGCAGGAACCTACAACTTTGCCGATGTGAAGATAACCGGACTGGCTGACAAACATATTGTTGAAACACAAAGCCCTGTTTATACCAAAGAGGTTTTGGATGTGCTTTATCCTTTCCCCAATGTTGATAAGGAAGATGTTGACAATACCATTTATCTTATCGAAACCGGTGGTTTAAAAATTGTTTTCTGGGGCGATAACCGTCAGAATCCGCCACAGGATATTTGGAATCAGTTAACAGATATCGACATAGTT
>CAYNVN010000126.1:0-2945 GCA_964400655.1 uncultured Lentimicrobiaceae bacterium | reverse complement strand
TGTTTTTTAACAACATTTTGGTAATGCCGTTCGCTTTGGTTCCCACCTTTTGAACATAGGGGGTATTGATTACCGTGAGCGGTGTTCCCGACAGGTTTTCCGTAAGTACCACATCTTTTCCGCCATATTCAATAATGGCCTGCTTGTAGCCTTCCGAAACACCGCATTCGTCGGACGCAATAAAAACGGTTCCTGCCGAAACGGCATCGGCTCCAAGGTCAAGCATCTTTTTTAAATCGCTCCCCCGGGCTACACCACCTGCTCCGATAACAGGTATTGAGCACTCTTTACGAAGCATGGGAATCAGCTCCCCGGGTTTAAGGTTGCCTGCATGGCCGCCCGCTTCCGACGTAACCGCAATCAGCGCATCGGCACCCAGGGCTTCTACCTTTTTGGCGTATTTTAAGTCAACAACATCACAAAAAACCTTAATACCGTGCTCTTTACAGCGATTAATGGTTTCTTCGGGACTTCCCAGCGAAGTGATGATAAAGTCAACTTTCTTCTCGATGCATGTTTCAAGCTGGGCTTTGTATTTTACGTTTGACTTGTTAACAATAAGGTTGATGCCAAAAGGTTTGTCGGTTGCCTTTTTTATTTCGTCAATGGCCCGCCTGAAATCTTCGTCCGTACGGTAATTAAGAGCCGGAAATGCAGCGGTAATACCGTTGTTAAGCCCTTCTATAATCATTTTTGTATTGGAAACCAAAAACATAGGGGCCATTATTATCGGGTAATCAATCCCCATCATTTTGGTGAACGGGGTCTCAATTTTTTTATGGTTGGTCATAATTGTAATGTAAAATTTGGCAGTGCTAAAGTAGAGAAAAAGCCTGATATTGCCGCAATCTGTAATGTTGTAATCTGCTAACGGATGAAATGTTTATGTTGTATATCTTAATCCGAATATCCTTTGTGGTAATGGATTTAAAAAGATGTCCGGGTGGCCGCCGGGAAAAGGAATTTATTACCGCCTTTTCTTTTAAGATATATTTTTAAAAATGTATAGGTAACCATTCAACCTTTTTATACATTTGCCGTTTGAATTAAGTATTGGATAATCAACATAAGATAACCATAAAAACAGTAAAACTAATTGAGTATGAAAGTAACTGATATTAACTCTGTATTAAAAGAGTTAGGAATTGAAGAGATCAATCCTGGTGTTTCAACCGGAGTTGAATGGTATGATACCGAAGGTGCATTAACATCTTCATCATCGCCTATTGACGGCAAAGAGATTGCCAAAGTAAAAAATGCCACATTGGACGATTACGAAATGGTGATAAAAAAAGCGCAGGAAGCATTTAAGGTATGGCGCAAGGTACCTGCACCCGTAAGAGGTGAGGTGGTTCGCCAGATTGGTCTTGCCCTGCGTGAGAAAAAAGAGGCCCTTGGTGCTTTGGTAACCCTCGAGATGGGAAAAATTTATCAGGAAGGTTTGGGTGAAGTTCAGGAGATGATTGATATCTGCGACTTTGCTACCGGTCAGGCCCGTTTGATCAATGGTGTTAATCTGCAGTCGGAGCGTGTTAACCATCGCTTGTCGGAACAGTATCATCCGTTGGGCATTGTAGGTATTGTTACCTCTTACAACTTCCCTGTTGCTGTTTGGGCATGGAATACGGCACTTGCTGCCATTGCAGGTGATGTGGTTGTTTGGAAACCTTCGTCAAAAACTCCATTAACAGCGCTTGCAACCCAGCGCATTATTGCCAATGTGTTAAAAGAGAACAATGTACCCGAGGGTGTGTTTAATCTTGTTGTGGCCAAATCGTCGGTGATGGGTGATAATTTCCTCGCCGATAAGCGTATTCCGCTGATGTCGGTAACAGGTTCAACGGCAGTTGGTAAACGTGTGGGCGGTATCGTAGGTAAACGTCTCGGAAAAACCATCCTCGAACTGGGCGGAAACAATGCCGTTATCATTGCTCCCAGTGCCGATATTCAAATGGCGGTTATGTCAACCGTTTTCGGAACCGTTGGAACGGCCGGACAGCGTTGTACCACTACCCGCCGTGTAATTATCCACGAAGATATTTACGATGAGGTTCGCGATAAATTTATCGGTGCCTATAAAAACATTGTATCAAAAATAGGTAACCCGCTGGATGAAGATTATCTGGTTGGTCCGTTGATTGACAACCATTCGGTAGAGCTGTTTAAAAATGCCGTTAAACAGGTTCAGGAAGAGGGTGGAAAAATCCTCTTTGGCGGTGAGGTGCTCGAAGGCGAAGGTTACGAGTCGGGTAACTATGTGGTTCCCTGTATTGCCGAAGCTGAGAATCATTACAACATTGTACAGGAAGAGACCTTTGCACCCATTGTTTATTTTATCAAATACAAAGGTGATATAACCAATGCCATTGAAATTCAGAATGATGTTCCTCAGGGACTTTCTTCGGCCTGCTTTACGTTGGATATGCGCGAAGCCGAAACATTTCTTTCGTATGCCGGTTCCGACTGTGGTATTGCCAATGTAAACCTGGGTACTTCGGGTGCCGAGATCGGTGGTGCTTTTGGTGGTGAGAAAGATACCGGTGGCGGACGTGAAAGCGGTTCGGATGCTTGGAAAATTTATATGCGCCGTCAAACAAATACCATCAACTACAGTACCGACCTGCCTCTTGCACAAGGTATTAAATTTGATGTTTAAGTTTAAAAAATCTTATACTGAAAGAAAATCCCGTGTGGCTTGCCGCACGGGATTTTTTTTGTTGACAATATTCTTGTTGCCGGATGCTTGTTACTTGTTGCTTGTCCCCAATCGCAAGCCCCATCGTCATTCCGAGGGAAGCGAACCCGAAAACTTTCGGGAAGCGACGAGGAAACTCCACGGTAATAGCCTGCCCCTTTAAGGCAAAAGGGAGTTGGGTCGTTCGGTACGGGCGGGGAACTCCCGGGCATTTGCCTGCACCGCTGTCACTCTGAGCGGAGTCGAAGAG
>CAYNVN010000125.1:0-26466 GCA_964400655.1 uncultured Lentimicrobiaceae bacterium | reverse complement strand
AAAAGGTTGAGAGGGATCTTGTTGCTGGTTGCTCGTTGCTGGTTGCTCGTTGCTGGTTGCTCGTTGCTGCCCGAATGTGCCGGGAGGGGTTGCTGGTAGGTTCAAAGTTTGAGGAACCGCTATGGCGCAAAGGCGCGAAGTAAACCTTTTCGGTCGAACGTAGGCTTGTTGCTTGATGCTCGTTGCTTGTTGTTGTCCCTCCCGTAAGCCCCAACGTCATTCCGAAGGAGGCACGACTGAGGAATCTCCTGAGGATTGGCCTGCCCATTAGGCAAAAGGGGGTTCGGTCGTTTAAAGTAGGGGATTCCCGCCTGCCGGCAGGGTAGGTCTCCTCCCTACGGTCGTCGAAATGACAAAGAAGAAAGAAAAGGAGGAACGACAGAAACCCGCCCGAACACTCAACGCTAAACCCTTGAACGCTCAACTCCGGACACTCCAAACTTTAGTGCACTTTAGGCACTCTAAGTACTCCAAACTTCAAGTACTTTAGGTACCCCTCTCTCAATTACCTCTGTACCAAATTCGGTACGGTTATGTCGGCCGGAACCACCTTATAAACTTTATCGCCGCGACGAAGCATTTCGGTGGTTTTAATGGAACAAAC
Source organism: uncultured Lentimicrobiaceae bacterium (assembly GCA_964400655.1). GTDB lineage: Bacteria > Bacteroidota > Bacteroidia > Bacteroidales > F082 > B16-G9. Next base: position 25,862 of record CAYNVN010000125.1, on the reverse strand, counting down.
ACTTCCTTTTGGTGCTATATTTACAACATTCCCGTCATCAAGCCTGATTTCCGAAACAACATCTTCGTAAACTCCGGTTGTTGGCCCCAGCACCTTTATCTCTTCATTTAATGATAAAGTATTGGCTTCCACTTTTATTTCGGCAACACCAATTTTTTTAAAGAAATTGGTGATTTTACCAACATACAATTTTCGTTGTGTAGCCTGATTGCCATAATTTTCGGTCCATTCTCCCATTTTACGGCCAAGATAATAACCGTCCCAAAAACCTCTGTTGTAAACCGTTGAAAGGCGTTGGTTCCATTGGTCAATTTTATCCTGAGTATATTCACCGTCGAACCAGGCATTTACCGCTTCGCGATAAACGGAAGCAACGGTTTTAACATATTCGGCCGACCGTCCTCTGCCTTCCAGTTTTAACACCCGCACTCCCGCATCCAGCATTTTATCTAAAAACGATACGGTATTAAGGTCTTTTGGCGACATAATATACTCGTTGTCGATTTCCAGTTCAAGGTCGCTTTCTTTGTCTTTAACAATATATTTACGACGGCAGGGTTGCAGGCAGGCTCCTCTGTTGGCCGACGAATTAAGATTATCCAAACTCAGGTAACATTTTCCCGAAACCGCCATGCACAATGCCCCGTGTGCAAAAATTTCGATTTGAACCAATTTTCCCGAAGGGCCCGTAATGTTTTGCTCACGAATTTGAGTGGTTATGTATTTAACCTGATTAAGGTTAAGCTCGCGGGCGGTAACCATTACATCGGCAAACTGCGCATAATATTTCACCGCCTCCATATTGGTAATGTTGGTTTGGGTTGACATGTGTATTTCCATACCCTGCTTACGGGCGTACTGAATAACCGACTGGTCGGATGCAATGATTGCCGTAATGTTGTTGGCTTTTGCCGCATCAACAATTTGTTTCATATCTTCCAGTTCCTCATCGTAAATAACCGTATTGAGGGTGATGTATGTTCGCAATCCGTGTTCTTTGGCAATTTTAGAAATGGTTACCAAGTCGTCAAGCGTAAAGTTTTTGGAAGAGTTTGAACGCATGTTCAGTTTTCCGATTCCGAAATATACCGAATCGGCACCTCCCTGTATGGCAGCCATCAGCGATTCGTACGAACCCACAGGAGCCATGATTTCCACATCGTAAGCAGTCATATTAAAACCCGTTCTAAATTGGACGGCAAAAGTAATATAAGTTGGCTGAATGGCAAAGCCGGTTAAAACGGCCTGTGGGAATATGTTTTAGCGGGTTAATCGCCAGAACCTTTTAACCGGATTTTTACATAAACCGGATTGTGGTCGCTGTCTTGAAAATTAAGGTCGATGTTTTGAGCGTCCAGCAAATCAATGTTTGGCGACAGAACAAAAAAGTCGATAACGGTGGTACCGTTTCTGCCTTTAACAAAAGGTTTGTTGTTTTTTCGGTTGGTAGGAGCTTTGTTGTCGTATGCAACAATCCATTTGTATGGAAAAGCATTTTTTGCCAGCATCAAAGGGGCGGGCACATAACGATGTCCGTTAAAACCGTTACCGGGATTAAAATCGGGAGGGTTTTGGTTCCAGTCGCCACCGGCAACCACGTAATTACCTTTGGCATACTCCTCCGTCATCTTTTCTTTAATGATGTTCAGTTCTTTCATTCGTAAAACACTGTCGTAAACATAAGCCGTATTGTGCGTGTTGATGATTACCAAATCGTGCCCGTTGGTTAACGGAAACCTGAGCAGCACAAAGCAGCGGTGCAATAAAAACAGCCGTTGGGGCCAGGGAGCAATTAAAGGAAAAGCAAAGCGTACCGCTTCTTTAAAAAAATGTTTTGAAGCGGTTAACATACCCGATTTGGCATGGCCCATAGGATGGGTAACGGGAACAGGTACAAACGGAACATCATAGTTTTTGGCGAACACAACCTGATAACGATCGTGTAACATCTCCGAAACCTCTTTTACCTCATTAATTTCCCAGCTTCGTTTTGAGCTGATGTCAATCTCCTGGATTAACCAAAAATCAACCGAATCATTACTCTTTATAAAACGTTCAATATTATCAATATGTTTGCGTACGTTTTTTTGCGACGACCGTACATGTGTTCCGTGGTCGTAAAAAAAGTCCATTTCCGAACCCAGGCCGGCATAGCCAATATTCCACGAAATAAGATTAAAAGTATCGCGATGGAGTATTCGACTGTCAGACAAGGTGCTGTCGGATAACAAAACGGCTTTATCGGGACGGTACTCCGTAATGGTTATCCACGATAAAAACAGGGCAACCGCCAAAAGGGCAACAACCAGCGTTAAAATGAGATATTTAAAAACCTTTTTCATCTTTATAAAAAAATAAAGATACTATTTTTTGCGTTTAACGTTTAACTATTTTTAGCACAAAAAATTCTCCATGAATTTAATACTCAAAACAACTTTGATTTGTGTTTTTTATGTTTTGTCGTTTGTGGCAGTTTCGCAAAATCCGAAACCTCAAAAAATAACCGACGTTGATTCCATAAAGATTAAACGGCAAAAACAAATGGCCCGTTGGGAAGCCGAAAGAGCAGAACGTGAAGCCAAAGCGAGGGCGGCATTTATTGACGGACTTGACAAACTGAATCCCGACAGTGTAACCCTGCTTAACATGCAAAACCTGGGGCTTACCAAATTGCCCGACCTGTCGAGATTTTACAGGCTGAAAAAAATAAACGCTTCGGGAAATAAGATCAAACATTTTAGAAAACGCGATTTTATTTCGGATTCGCTCACTACGGTTGTTTTATCGGATAATCCGGTGAAACGGGTGTGTTTTCCGGCCGGTTCCCGTATTCAAAATGTTGTGATGCAAAATTGCAACCTTAAACGGGTACCCTGTTCCGTTAAAAAACTAAAGCATATACGGTCGCTTGATTTTACCAAAAACCGCATCAAACGAATTCCCAGGTATGTTAAAAACCGCCAAAATCTCAAAGAAATAAATTTCAACTTTAATCGGATTAAATTCAACGGAAGGGTTGTAAACAGAACCGGAGGAATAGGGCGGGTTTTGCTGGCGGGTAATCATATTGAAAAACTTCCCGAAAATACCGGTTCCATGACCGGTGTCAGAAAATTAAATCTGGCCGACAATATGTTATCGGAACTTCCGGTATCGTTTGGTGAACTGGATAGTTTGGAAACCGTCATTTTTTATAAAAACAGGTTTCGTAACATTCCGCAGGAGATTTTTGAAATACCACAACTTAAGGAGATGGATTTTTACTATAACAACATCGATAAATTACCCGATGAATTTAACCGACTTGTTCATTTGAAAAGGGTGTATTTATCGTATAACAACCTTACATCGTTACCCAAATCGCTGGCGGGGTTAAAAGAGCTGGAGTTTATTTACGTTCATCACAATAACCTTTCGTTTATCCCCGGATGGATTACGGAACTGCCGGTTCTGTCGGTTCTGGATGCGGGGTATAACAACCTTATTTCGGTTCCCGATTTATCAAAAATGGCAACCCTTAAAGAGGTTGATTTGCAAAGCAATAATTTGGAAGATATCCCGTGGGAGCTGCTTGTAAAACCCGGAATAAAAAGGGTTTTTTTACGTAACAACCCTTTTATTAAAGAGGGTGACGACCTGATAAAGTTGCAAAAGCTGGTTAAAAAACGGGCTTCCGAAGGAGTAAATATTTACATCGACTGATCATGGTAAAGGTAACCATATTGGGAGGCAAACATTGCCGTAAAGCAATACGTTTTGAAAAACGGCTGATGAAAACGGCTGAAGCACTGAACATTGAAACAGAGGTAATCAGAAAAACAACACTGGCCGAATTTATGAGCTATCACACCTATTTGTTACCTACGGTTTTGTTTAACCAAAAAATGGTACGCGGAAGGTTTCCTAAAAACAGAGAACTTAAAATGTTGTTATTGGAAGCAGAAAAGAGGTAAATGCCAACTAACGTTTATCATTTTTAACTATCAGGCCGGTTTTTGCCTTTTTCTTTTCCCAGTAGGCCCGTCCCTTTTCGGTGGCAATGCTTAAAACAAAAGTTTCTACCATCTGATTAAAAAAGTCGTCGAACGAAAAATTGTCGGCAGGGAAATTCTCTTTATTGTACAGGTCTATCAAACGTTTAATATAACCCCGTGCTACCAGCTCAATGCCAAGGTCGTCGCGGTAATATCCCTGCCATATTCCCCTGTTCAGGTTTATTTTAATTTTTTCAAAAACCAAATCACTTCTTTTATCAAAATAGCTTTGATAAATATCAGGATACTTTTCCTGGTAATAATGATAGATTGAAGGCGATAAATAGTTAAAATTTTTGGCAATTACCTCGCTAACGGTAAACAGGTTATCAATGGCATTGTTGGTTTCAAAATTTTTTTCCTGAAAGATAACTTCAAAGTGATTTTTGTCATTTTCAAAAATACTTTCGGCCAGTTTTTTGTCGTTTTCAAAGTATTTATCCAGTTTGTCGTTTTGAATGGCAGGATTTTTACGCAGTCTTTCCAGTTTTACCTCTTCAACCCCGTCGGTTAAAACAATTTTTCGAATAGTTTCTATCAGACTTGTCAGTTCATCATTTTTCATGGAAAACATTATCAACAACACAATTTAAAAGTACAAAGCTAAAAAAAATATAACTAATTATTAAGCAGTATTTTTTGTGTCTTTGTAACTCCGTCAACATTTAATACGAAATAGTAAACGCCGCCGGACAAATGATATTGTGAAGCATTGAAATGTTCGATGAATTTTCCTGCTTTTCTGTATTCACTGTTAACAAGTACTGCGATTTGTCTTCCAAATATATCTTGTACCGATAACGAAATTGTAGCCGGGCGGTGAAGTTTAAAGGCTAAAGCTGTGCTTTCGGTAAAGGGATTGGGGTAGTTTTGCTGTAAAGTAACCGGCGCTTTTGATGGTGCAACCGGATTGTTAACACCAACCGTAAAATCAACTATTGCCGTTAAAACCGATAAGTAGCCGTTTTGCAAACGTGCCCATATGGGCCGAACTTTTCCGTCGTAGGCGGTTATGTTGGTGTAATCGCCGAAAAACACGCTGGCATAAGGTAGAAAGGGCGACTCGCTGATTTTAATATTCTGAAAGGTTTCGCCACCGTCGGTTGACCGGGCGATATACACATCGGTATTGTTATCGGTGTAATTCCGTCGGTCGTAAAAAACCACGTAAACATCGCCTGTTGCTCCGTCAACGGTCATCCAGGTAAAAAACTGTTCACTTCCCGCCGGGTCATCATTAACTTTTACGGGAGCCGACCAGGTATCGCCACCGTCGGTTGATTTGGCAATCCAAACATCATGGTCGTTATCGCCGTTTCGGGAGTCGGTCCAGTTTACATAAATGTTACCCCTGTAGGGAGAGTTGCTCAAATCGCAACAGGTAACCGGCAATCCGTTGGCGCGGTAAATTCCCGGGATAAAATAATCCCATCCGCCCGGCTGGTCGCTGATAAAAATATCGTCGTCAAGCCAGGTATCACCACCATCCAGCGAACGGTCGAACACAATACCTTCGGGCCCTGCCCAGGCAACATATATTTCGCCGTTTGGTCCAACGGCCGGCACGGCACCTTCAACGGTATTGTCACTGTCGATACAATCGCCGGCGGTTTTGTTTATTCTCAACGGCTCACTCCATGTTTCGCCGTTGTCAACCGATTTGCTAAACAAAATGATACTGCTGTCGTTGGGATTTGAAGATCCGTAATCATCAAACTGTGTCCATGTAACATATATGGTATTGTCGGAACTGTCAACCACGGCCCAGGCTTTATCCTGTGCCTTGGTTCCGTTCAATCCGGTGTAGGTTCCGTTGGTCCATGTATAAGTTGTGAAATCGAATTTCTGGACAACAATCCGGTCAACCCAGGCTGCTCCCGGAGGGTTTGAAAGATGAAAAAAGTAAAAAGTTCCGGCGGTATCCACAATAATACAGGGATCACCCCAAACACCGTTACCGGGAGAAACCAAATTTCCTTTGGTCCATGTGTAGCCTCCGTCTTCCGAATAATAGTAATTATCAATATTTGAACCGGCTACAAGCTGATCGGGATTGTTGGGATTCATCATAATGGAAGGCTCTTCCGGAGAACCTTCGTCGTCAATAACTATATTTTGATACTGACCGTAAACCGTCGTTATCATAAATATTGAAATAATAAGCAGGTAAATAGTTTTCATAATATTTAAGGTCTTTTTATGTTAGACAAATGTATAATTCCTTTGGTTGTCATTAACCTTATTGTTTTGCCGGTTAATTTAACCTTTTTTAGAAAAGATGAAAGCTGGTAACAAAAGTATAATGCTAATTTATTATACTTTTACATTTTTAATAACGTACGATTCTAACAAATTTTATAAATAATTTAAAACCATTATATTATGTTTAATAAAGAGGTCTATATCCAACGTCGTAACAAATTGCGTAATGAGGTAAAATCAGGTGTTGCACTGTTTTTGGGTAACGTAGATTGTGCCTTTAACTATCCCGCCAATCAGTATCATTTTCGTCAGGATAGCCATTTTCTCTATTTTTTCGGATTGCAAAATCCGGGATTTGCAGGTGTTATCGACTTTGATAATGACAAGGATTATATTTTCGGAAATGATTTCGACATTGACGATATTATCTGGATGGGTGTTCAGCCCAAGGTTAAAGATTTGGCCGCCAAAGCCGGTATCGAAAACACGGCACCCTACGATGAGCTGTTAACGTTTATTGAGGAAGTAAAAAAGGAGGGTCGTAAAATACACTACCTGCCTCCCTACCGTGGCGAAACGGTAATCGAACTTACCCGTCTGCTGGGCATTCCCAATGCCGATGTTAAAGGCTCAGCTTCGGTTGAACTTATCAAGGGGGTTGTAAAACTGAAAGAGATAAAAAGTGAAGAGGAGATTGCCGAAATTGAAAAAGCCATTGATGTTGCTTATGAAATGCACACCACCTCTATGAAAATGGCCATGCCGGGAACCGTTGAACAGGAAATTGCAGGAGCCATTGAAGGTATCTCGCTGGCACTGGCAGGCCCGGTTTCCTTTCCGATTATTTTAAGTCAGGACGGGCAAACCCTGCATAACCACAGTCATCACAACACCCTGGAAGTTGGTAGAATGATGGTTACCGATGCGGGTACCGAAACCCATGAGTGTTATTCAAGCGATATTACACGCACCGTACCCGTTGGCGGTAAATTCGATGAGCGGCAGGCCGAAATTTATCAGATTGTTTTGGATGCCAACATGGCTGCCATCGAGGCCATTAAACCCGGCATTAAATACCGCGATGTTCATTTTATTGCTGCCCGCGTTATCATCGAAGGGTTAAAAAAAGCAGGGTTAATGAAGGGCGATGTTGACGAAGCACTCAAAGCCGAAGCACATACCTTGTTCATGCCTCACGGACTGGGCCATATGATGGGCATGGACGTTCACGACATGGAAGGACTGGGTGAAGATTATGTGGGTTACGACGAAAATACCAAACGGGCCACAACTTTCGGCACTGCTTACCTGCGTTTGGGTAAAGAGCTTAAGCCCGGATTTGTATTAACCGTTGAACCGGGTATCTATTTTATCCCCGATTTAATTGACAAGTTCCGGAAAGAAGGAAAATTTGCCGGGTTTGTTAACTACGACAAAGTTGAAACTTACAAAGATTTTGGCGGTATCCGAATTGAAGATGATATTCTGGTTACCGAAACAGGATATCGCGTGCTTGGAAAACCCATCCCTAAAACCATTGAGGAGATTGAAGCCATTATGGCAGAAGGGTAGAAGTATATTAAAAACAGATTTTTCAGAAAAAATAACCTGCGGAGTAAATGTGGTTAGCTTACATGTACTTTGCAGGTTATTAAGTTTAATAACACAACCTTATCGGCTCACGCGGATTAATCAAAGAAAGATTGGCTACCTTTGTAAATTCACATATGCCACATATTTATGATACCCAGCAAACTCGATATTCTTTCGCAATCTTACCTTTTTGAAGATACACGCTTTACCGACCTGATGCGTCACCGCATTTATCATGTGTTGTTGATTTCAAGTGTTTACGACGCTTTTATTCTTGAAGAGGACGGCCGGATTGATGAACAGATATTCAACGAATACACTTCACTCAACCTGCGATATCCTCCTGAATTTATCAAAGCCACTTCGGAAGAACAGGCATTTGAAAAGCTGGAAGAAACCAACATCGACCTTGTTATTACCATGCTTAGCGCCGATGAAAAAGATACCTTTGAACTTTCGGCCGAAATCAAACGCAGATACCCTGATATACCCATTGTTGTTCTTACTCCCTTTTCACGCGAAGTGAGCCTGAAGGTGGAATTTTCGGAAAATTACGATGCCATCGACTATATTTTCAGCTGGCTTGGAAATGCCGATATTTTGCTTGCCATTATAAAACTGATTGAGGATAAGATGAACGTTGAACACGATGTAAAAGAGGTGGGTGTTCAGGCCATATTGCTGGTGGAAGACAGCGTTAGGTTTTACTCCAGTTATTTACCGATTATTTACAAAATCATCTTCAAGCAGTCGAAAGCATTTATGTCGGAAGGGCTTAACGAACATCAAAAAATGTTAAGGATGCGCGGACGGCCTAAAATTTTGCTGGCAACCAACTACGAAGAGGCGATTGAAATTTACAACAGGTACAAAACCAATTTGCTCGGGGTAATTTCCGATATTTCTTATAAACGGAACGGAGTAAAAGACCCCGAAGCAGGCATCAGGCTGGTTAAAAAAATTAAAAAAGACAACAAATATATGCCGCTGCTGTTGCAGTCGAGCGACAGCGTTAACAGGCAAAAGGCTAAGGCCCAAAAAGTGGGATTTATTTACAAACACTCCAAAAGTTTAACCTACGATTTACGGGATTTTATTAGAAACTACTTTGCTTTTGGCGATTTTATTTTTGTTGACCCCCTTACGGGCAAAGAGGTAATGCGTGCCAGGAACCTGAAAGACCTCATGGAAAAGATTCACAAAATTCCGGAGGCATCGCTGCAATATCACATTCAGCGCGATCACCTTTCCAAATGGCTGCGTGCCCGTGCTTTGTTTCCGCTGGCCCACCTGTTTCAAAAGTTCTCGTCCACTGACTTTAGTAACTGCCGGGAGGTAAAACAGTTTATTTTTGAAGCCATTTCAAATTTCCGTATTGCCAAAGCCCGCGGAGTCATCACACAATTTCAACGCGACAGTTTCGATGAGTATTTTATGCTGACACGCATCGGTGAAAGCTCCATCGGCGGAAAGGCGCGCGGACTGGCATTTTTAGATACCCTTATTAAACGAAACAGGCTGTACAACCGTTTCGACGGTGTTGAAATCACCATTCCGCGAACCATTGTTATCGGCACGGATATTTTTGATGAGTTTATGGAGATGAATGCACTTTACAAAATTGCACTCTCCGATGAATATTCCGACGAAGAAATCCTTGACCGTTTTGTACAGTCGCCCTTGCCCGATATTGTGAGCGATGACCTGGAAACCATTGTAAGCCTTGTGGAACGCCCGCTTGCCATCCGGTCGTCAAGCCTGTTAGAAGATTCGCACTATCAGCCGTTTGCCGGTATCTACAATACCTATATGGTTCCTTTGATTAAAGATAACCGGAAAATTACCGTTGATTTGGTTCATAAAGCCATTAAGGGAGTTTATGCTTCGGCCTTTTACAAAGACAGCAAGGCATATATGGAAGCCACATCCAATGTTATCGACGAAGAAAAGATGGCCATTGTTATTCAGGTAGTGGCCGGAACGCAGTACGACAACCACTATTATCCTACTTTTTCGGGAGTGGCACGATCCATAAACTTTTATCCGGTTGAGCCTGAAAAGTCGGAAGACGGCATTGCCAATATTGCGGTGGGGCTGGGCAAGTATATTGTTGACGGCGGATTGTCGTTACGGTTTTCGCCAAAATATCCCAAAAAGATATTGCAAATATCAAACCCCGATATGGCGTTAAAACAAACACAAAAATATTTTTACGCCCTCGATCTCAATCCCGAATCTTTTAAAATCAGTCCCAACGATGCCGTAAACCTTATAAAGTTTCCCATGCGCCAGGGCGAAAAAGACGGTTCCATAAAAGAGGTAGCCTCTTCGTACGATTTTCATAACCATATGCTGCGCGACGGGTATAATTACGAAGGTAAAAAACTTGCAACCTTTGCGGGCATTCTAAAACACAACAAGTTTCCTCTTGCCGAAATTTTACAAACGGTGTTAAAACTGGGTGAAGAGGAGATGGGAAAACCGGTAGAAATTGAATTTGTGGTTGACCTTAATGAACGCAGGGCAAACCGTAAGGTTTTTAACCTGCTGCAAATACGGCCCATTGCCTTAAAAGACGAAAGTGTAAACCTTGAAAAAGAAGAGATTGAACAGGCCGAAACACTGATTATTTCGGAAAAAGCCCTGGGAAACGGAATAATTGACGACCTGACCGATGTGGTTTATGTTAAGCTAAAGGATTTTAATCCGGCCAATAACAACGATACGGTACAGATGGTGGCCGAGCTTAACGAGAAATTTATTAAAGAGGGAAAAAATTATATTCTTTTGGGGCCCGGCAGATGGGGCTCCAGCGATCCGTGGCTGGGAATCCCGGTAAAGTGGCCTCACATTTCGGCTGCCCGGATTATTGTTGAAACCGGACTGGACGACTACCGTATCGACCCCAGTCAGGGAACACATTTTTTTCAAAACCTGACATCTTTCAGGGTGGGTTATTTTACCATCAACCCGTTTATTGGCGACGGCTCGCTGGATATTGATTTTCTTGATAAGCAACCTGCGGTTTTCGAAAACGACCTTATCCGTCATGTACGGTTCGCCAAACCGGTGGTTGCCAAAATTGACGGAAAAAAGAATCTGGGAGTGATTTATAAACCCGGTTGATAAATTAAAAAACGGTTTGCAGTATGAGCGTGTGTTGGCATTTCGTGTTTTAAATCATACTTTTTTCATAGGTACTGTCAAATTCTTCTATTGAGAATTTAATGTTTTTCCTCAACGCCCTGAAGATTTTTAATATGGTTGCAATTGTCACGTTCTTTGTATTACGTTCCAATTTCGATATTTGGGATTTATTTACACCAACCAATTTGCCAAGTTCTTCCTGCGTCATGTGTTTTTCCTGTCTGACTTTTTTTATCATTTCACCAAGGACTTCAACTTTTAGTTCTAACTCATAAGCATCTCTTTCGGGAGATCCTTTTTTGCCGATATATTTGTCTTTTAATTCATCGAAAGTCACTGTTTTCATAACTTCTTCTCGTGCTTTATTTTTTGTTTTCATGATTTTCTGCGTTTATTTTCAAAGTATTCGTTTCTAATTCTTTTTGCTTTCTCAATTTCTGATTTTGTTACTTTATTCGATTTTTTTATTACTCCATGTGTTGCTATTACTAACGTGTTTCTGTTGTCCGTTTTGTCCCAAAAGGCAAATATTCTGTATTGAAGTCCGGAATACCTTGTCCTAAAATACCACTTCAAATCTTATAACCATTTTCTTCAAAGATAAAAAATGTTTCAATATATGGAAACTAATAATGTCTCTTTTTTCAAAAGCTTTGTGTTTTTTGAGTTCTTAAATTCAGGGTGATTTTTTAGCAGGAATGCCAACTATTTTATAACAACAATTTCGGAAGTTTCAATTTCATTACTTAGGTGCAGCGCCCTGTCGTAAATGGAAACTTTAAACTTGATGGTATCAAAATCCGATAGCGGGTTATTAATGTACATGGTATCCTGAATAACCCCTTTGATGGCCTTGTTACCATGATCGGGCGTTAGCCACGGAAAACGGCTGTTAAAAGTAATGGTGTCATATTTTTGTTCGTCGGGATTCCACGATAAAAGGGGAACTTCAACAAATTTACCGTTTTGTTTTTCGTAATATTTCACCAAAAAATTATAGTAATATTCACTGCCACGATTAAAAGGCGGAAAGGTATCGCGCGGCCGTAAACCCAAATCGCCGTCACCGTCGGTGTACGAAACAGATAAAACACCCCTTTCGGTTTTGCCGGTTTGCGGGTTCATCAACAAAGTAAAATGGTCAAAGGTGATGGCAGGTTCTACGGGATACTCTTCAAATTTACGGCACGAAAATAACAGGGCACCAACGATACCTGCCAGAATTAACCCTATTTTTGCGCTGTATTTCATTGTTTTCGACCGGATGCAAAGTTAAATAAATAAACGCCGCTTTAATTCAAATAGTATGCCGAAAATAGAAGCTCTGACAAATTCCGTTTTTTCCGTTAACGGCGAAACAGCATTTAACCGTGTTGCGTTGGAGGTTTTCAGGTATCAATACAAAAACAATGTTGTTTACAACAGATATGTTAATTTTTTAAACAGGGATATAAATAAAATCAGTCACTATCGGCAAATACCTTTTTTACCGGTTGAGTTTTTTAAAAATCACAAAGTGGTTGCCGGCAATTTTACTCCCCGCGCGGTGTTTACAAGCAGCGGAACAACAGGAATGAGTTTTAGCCGGCATTTGGTTGCAGACCTATATTTGTATGAAAGAAGTTTTGTTAAAGGATTTGAACATTTTTTCGGGCCGGTAAAAGATTATGTTTTTTTGGCTCTGCTGCCGTCTTATCTCGAACGCGAAGGCTCCTCGCTTATATATATGGCTCAAAAGCTGATTACACTTTCAGGACATGCCGAAAGCGGTTTTTACCTAAATGAATATGAACAGCTTAGCCGGCTGCTTTCAAAACTCAAAGCGTTAAACAAAAAAACCGTTTTGCTTGGGGTTACTTACGCTTTGCTCGATTTGGCAGAAGAGTTTCCCGTGGAATTTCCGGATTTAATAATTATGGAAACCGGCGGTATGAAAGGAAAACGAAAGGAGATGGTAAGAGAAGTGCTCCACAAAAAATTGTCCGCCGCATTTGGTGTTGAAAAGATATATTCGGAATATGGTATGACAGAACTGTTATCGCAGGCCTATTCAAAAGGAAACGGGCTGTTTGAAACACCACCGTGGATGAAAATAGTTATTCGCGACACCAACGATCCGCTATCGCTGTTGCCCGAAAACAAAACCGGTGGCGTAAATATTATCGATCTTGCCAATATTTATTCCTGCTCTTTTATCGAAACCAAAGATTTGGGTAAACTACATGCATCCGGACAGTTTGAAATTCTTGGCAGGTTCGACGATAGTGATGTTAGGGGATGTAACCTGCTGGTGGGATAAACCGGATGCCGGCTTTTAAAGGGTTGTTACATTTAGTACTTTATGGTGATAACCCATATCTTAACACCTTTTAACGCATTGGCAGCTAAAAGTTACTATTTTTGCTTTTCCAAAAAAAACGGACGGGTATGCGGGCATTGTTCCTTAAAGAAATACGAAGTTTTTTAAGTTCGCTGACAGGGTACATAGTCATTACTATATTCCTGGCCGTTACCGGACTGTTTTTGTGGGTTATTCCGTCGGAGTCCAATATTCTGGATTACGGTTATGCCAACCTCGACGGCCTTTTTATCATCGGGCCTTTTGTGTTTTTATTTTTGGTGCCTGCGGTTACCATGCGTTCGTTTGCCGATGAACGAAAAAGCGGAACCATTGAGCTGTTGTTTACAAGGCCGCTTTCCGATTTCAGGATTGTTTGGGCAAAATATACGGCAGCCGTAGTGCTGGTGATATTTTCGCTGATTCCCACATTAATCTATTACGTTACCGTATATCGGTTAGGTTTTCCCGCGGGTAATATTGACTCAGGAGGTTTTTGGGGTTCGTTTATCGGGCTGTTTTTACTGGGGGCCGTTTTTGTTTCCATCGGAATATTTGCATCTGCCGTAACCGATAATCCTGTGGTTTCGTTTGTTTTGGCGGTACTCACAAGTGCCTTTCTCTATTTGGGTTTCGAGTTTATTTCGTCACTCAATCTGTTTGGCAATTTCGATTTGTTCATTAAGTCGCTGGGTATTTCCGACCATTACAGTTCCATCAGCCGCGGAGTGATTGATACGCGTGATCTGGTCTATTTTTTTAGTGTTACCGGGCTTTTTCTGTTTTTAACAAAGTTTTCATTAACCGCCCGCAAATGGTAAGCAATGGGTAAAAATCAAAAAAATATCAAACGTCAAAATTATCTTCAACTGCTGTTGGTGTTATTGATTATTGCAGTGGCAGGCGTTTTAAGTACGGTTTGGTTTACCCGTTTCGACCTAACATCCGAAAAACGATATTCATTATCGCAATCAACCAAAAATATCCTTACAAACCTTGATGATATTGTTTTTTTCAGGGTCTATTTAAAAGGAGAATTTCCTGCCGGATTCAAACGCCTTCAGCGCGAAACCAAAGAGCTGCTCGACGAGTTCAGGGCTTACAATAAAAACATTCAATACGAATTTGTCAATCCTTCCGCGAGTGAAGACCCTCAGGAGAGAAACGATACATACAAACTTTTAATGGAACAAGGGCTTAAGCCCGTTAATCTTCAGGTTAAAACCAAAAACGGACTGGAACAGCAGGTTATTTTTCCGGGTGCAGTAATAGCTTACCGCGAAAAAGAGCTGCCGCTGGAGTTGCTGGATGCTCAAATCAACGTTCCGCCCGAAGCGGTGCTCAACCATTCCATCGAAGATTTGGAATATAAACTTATTGAGGCCATTAAACGGATTACCCGGAAAAAGAAACCCCATCTTGCTTTTATTGAAGGGCATGGAGAGTTGAACGAAAAAGATGTTTGGGACATAACCCAAACCCTGAATCAGGATTATGTGGTGGAAAGGGTTCCCGTTAACGGAAACATTAACGCTTTAATGAAACGAACTTTGGATACGGTAAAAAACAGCTATACCATTACACCCAAATATGCTGCCGTTATTATTGCCAAACCCGACTCGGCATTTTCGGATAAGGATAAGTTTATTATCGACCAATATTTGATGTACGGAGGAAAAATTTTATGGCTTATCGACCCTGTAATTGCTTCCATGGACAGCATACAAAATGCTGCTTCAACGGTTGCCATTGATGCCGGCCTGAAACTTCAGGATCAGCTTTTTGCTTACGGTGTAAGGCTAAACAAAGATTTAATAATGGATTTGAATGCGTTGCCCATTCCGCTTAAAACCGGTATGATGGGCGATCAGCCGCAAATCGACTTTTTTCCGTGGTATTATTTTCCGGTTATAACACCGGTTTCGCAACATCCGGTTGTTAAAAACCTTAATTCCATCAAAACACAATTTGTCAGCAGCATTGATACCAACAGGGTAAAAGGTGTTAAAAAAACGGTTTTACTGAAAAGTTCACCCTATTCGCGTACCGTAAACGTACCGGCCGTTATTTCGCTTTCCATGCTAAAACAAAAACCCAACGAAAAACTGTACAAAGGGCCTCCGAGGGCGGTAGCGGTTTTGCTGGAAGGAAAATTTACTTCGGTGTACGACAACCGGATACCTCCATCGTTAATGACGGCCAAAGAGATTGGTTTTAAAAACAAAAGCGAAAATACGGGCATGATTGTGGTGTCGGACGGCGATATAATTCGAAATCAGTTTAAAATTCCGCAGGGATACCCGTTGCCGCTGGGATACGACCAGTTTACACGCGAAACATTCGGTAACAAAGAATTTATATTGAATGCACTGAATTACCTTACCGATGGCTCCGACCTGATTTCGGTACGCTCGCGCGAAGTAAAACTCCGACTGCTTGACAAAACAAAAATAAACGACAATCGTACACTGATACAAATAGTAAATGTAGTATTACCCGTATTAGTTGTTATTTTTGCAGGCCTGCTGTTTGCCTGGCTTCGGCGGAAAAAATATGCTAAAACAAAATAGGTGTGAAAAATAAAAACAGACTCCTCATTATTATTGTTGTGCTGTTGCTTGTGGTAGCGGCTTTGGTAACCGGAAACCACTATACAACCCTTCGCGACAACGAATCGAACTTTGCCGTGCGCGATACCGCTTCGGTAACAAAAATATTTATTGCCGATAACAATGTTTATGAATCGCTGTTAGAACGAACAAACCGCGGATGGGTATTGAATAAAAAATTTCCGGCCAACAAAAAAGCTGTTGAGTTTTTTTTGGAAACCCTTAAAAAAATACGGGTAAAGGCTCCCGTATCAAAAGCAGCCGAAAGCAATGTGATAAAACGGCTTGCCGGAACGGCGGTAAAAGTTGAAATTTATCAGCGGGTTCCTTATATCAACCTGTTTAACAGAATAAAACTTTTTTATCACGAAAAGTTAACCAAAGTTTTTTTTGTGGGCGGTGCCACCCAAAACAACCTCGGAACCTATATGCTGATGGATGGTGCCGAACACCCGTATATTGTTTATATTCCCGGATTCAGAGGATTTGTTTCGGTGCGGTTTACCCCCAAACCCGACGACTGGAAAAGCCATGTGGTGTTCAATCATAAATTGTCAAATATAAAATCGGTTGAAGTTGATAACTTTCAGAAACCGGAGGAGAGTTTCAGGGTAACCGTGGAAGATGCCATGGGAAATTATCAAATAACCCGTCTGTCGGACAATGCAAAAATTACGGATTACGACACTTTAAAGCTGTTGAATTTTCTCACATCGTTTAGAGATTTAAAATACGAATCACGCCTTAACAACCTTTTGCCGCCCGAACGCATCGACTCCATAATTAATTCAAAACCCATATACAACCTGTTGCTGGTTGATGTACATAACGATACCACAAAAGTTATCATTTATAAGAAAAACCGTTTTCCCGATGAGGTTAACAATGCTTTTGATGAGTTTGTTCCTGTTGACCTCGACCGGTTTTACGGCTTAATTAACGAAGGTGAGGATTTTGTGCTGATGCAATATTATGTTTTTGACAAGGTACTCCGTCCGTTGGATTATTACATAAAAAAAGAATAGCGGTTGCCAAAAACAACATAACGAAGGAGTATTTTAATACCCCGGGAACATATTAATCCTTTTTGTACCTTTGCAGCCCGAAAAAAAAGAACTAATTAATTAAAACAGATAATTTTATGTCAGAAGTTGCTGTAAACACAGAATTGCAATACAAAGTTGCAGATATAAACCTTGCTGCCTGGGGCCGTAAGGAACTGGACATTGCCGAAAAAGAGATGCCCGGCTTAATGGCTCTTCGTAAAAAATATGGTGCTGAAAAACCATTAAAAGGAGCCCGCATTACCGGTTCGCTGCATATGACCATACAAACGGCCGTATTAATTGAAACACTGGTTGAACTGGGTGCCGATGTGCGCTGGGCCAGCTGTAATATTTTTTCAACACAGGATCATGCGGCAGCAGCCATTGCCGCCAAAGGTATTCCGGTTTTTGCCTGGAAAGGCGAAACCCTTGACGAATATTGGTGGTGTACCAAACAGGCGCTCTCTTTCCCCGGCGGAAAAGGCCCGCACATGATTGTTGACGATGGTGGCGATGCCACACTGCTTATCCATAAAGGATATGCCGCCGAAAACGATGCTACAACACTGGATGTTGAAGCCGGCAGCGAAGAGGAAGAGGCCATTTTAAATATTTTAAAAGAAACCTTGCGTGAAGAACCGGATAAATGGCACAAAATGGTGGAAGAGTGGATTGGTGTTTCGGAAGAGACAACCACCGGTGTTCACCGTTTATACCAAATGAAAGAAGCCGGCGAACTGCTGGTTCCCGCCATAAACGTTAACGATTCGGTAACCAAATCGAAATTTGATAACCTGTATGGTTGTCGCGAGTCGCTGGCCGACGGTATCAAACGTGCTACCGACGTTATGATTGCCGGTAAAGTAGTGGTTGTAGCCGGTTACGGCGATGTTGGTAAAGGTTCGGCACACTCGATGCGCTCGTACGGAGCACGTGTTCTGGTTACCGAAATCGACCCCATTTGTGCTTTGCAGGGTGCCATGGAAGGTTTTGAAATAACAACCATGGAAGAGGCTGTTAAAGAGGGTAATATTTTTGTTACCACCACAGGAAACAAAGATGTGATTACCATTGAGCACATGGCTGCCATGAAAGATGAGTCGATTGTTTGTAACATCGGCCATTTTGACAACGAAATTCAGGTTGCCCAGCTTGAAAATTATCCCGGAATTAAAAAGATTAACATCAAACCGCAGGTTGATAAATATATATTTCCTGACGGACATTGTATTTATCTGTTGGCCGAAGGCCGTTTGGTAAACCTCGGTTGCGCCACCGGCCACCCGTCGTTTGTAATGAGCAACTCGTTTACCAACCAAACACTGGCTCAGCTCGACCTGTGGAAAAACCGCGGCAACTATAAAGTTGATGTTTACCGTCTGCCCAAACATCTCGACGAAGAGGTTGCCCGTTTACACCTTGAGCAAATAGGCGTTAAACTTACCAAACTCACCGAAGAGCAGGCAGCTTATCTTGGTGTAAATGTTGACGGGCCTTATAAACCCGAACACTACCGTTATTAATACGGAAACATTATAAAAAAAAGCCACCCGTTTCGGATGGCTTTTTTTTATATGGGGGCAACCAGTCCGAGGTAAAAACCCGTTTGCTGTTGTTTGTTAACCGAAAACTCAAACCGGAGCACAATGTCGTAAAAAGATATCAAATCAAGACCCGCTCCCAAGCTCCACAAAATCTGATTGGCCAGCGGGTTGGTATTACTTGTCTGAAGGTCGCTCGCATATCCCATATCAAAAAACAAATTGGCATAAAGGGCATAAAACAGTTTTCCGAATTTTTCGGTTTTTATCCATTTTATGCGGTGTATCTTCATGGGAATAATCTCGTATTTAAAGTTTGATTTAATCAATCCCAGCTTTTGACCATTAATAATCACAAGTTCGTAACCCCTCATATCAAAGTCACCCCGGCCTATTCCTCGGGAAACAAAATAGGGTTGAAATTTTGATTCGTTGGTGTACAGTCCTGCCAGCCGGTAAGCAAAAAAGAAACGCTTATAAATCTTAAAATAGTGATCAAAATTAACTTCAACGGCCGAAACGGCCATGTCGCCGCTAAACAATCCGAATCCGGTTTGTGCAAATTTTACGTCAAAATAATAGCCGTTTAAAGGGTAGGGTTTGTAATCGCGATAATCCAGTTTGTATTTGTAGTCCAGCGTTATATAGCTGTAAAAATTTTGTCCGTAGGTAAAACCGGGATTTAAAACCAACAGCGAGTCGTTATACCACAGGTTGTTGTATCTGATTGTAGCACTGTGAAAAGAGTTGTAGTTAACACGTAACGAAAATCCCACGTCGGCAAAATAATATTTACGGGCAAAGTCGTTTTCAAAGCCGTGATACAACGGTTTATTATCCTGCAAAGTGTAATCGGTCTGACGATTGTATATCATTCCTCCGCTAAATGACATGCCGAATTTTTGTTTTTTGTCAATATATGGTGTTGCCCATTTTACGATGGCTGCTTTATCGTAGCCGCCCTGCAGGATAATATGCAGGGTTTCCATACGTCCCCTGAAATTTTCAACCCTGAGGTCGATGCCGTAATTGATGTGGCTCCAGTCGCGCGACTCCCACCAGGCATTGATGTTTCTATCGGCAAAATCCAGGATGGGAATGGGCCATATATACCAGCGTTCCACAAAATGAATGTGTGTATTTTGCCTTCCGGCAGAATCGGAAACAGAAAAAGTTACGAAATTGAACAGGGAGCGGTTTAACAGATTTTCACGGCTTTTCTCAATTTTGTTTTCAAGTTCCGAAACCGTCAGGGTATCCCCTTCTTTAAATTCCAGTTCACGGGTAATGATCCGGTTTTTGGTAATTTTATTTCCGGAAAAGGTAATCTTCCCTACAATTATCAGCGAGTCGCCGGAAATTGTCGTATCTGCTCTGGAAAATGCAGTCAATGAAACAAACAGAAACAAAAAAGTCAGCCATTTTTCCGTCATATATTAAGATATTTCATCAGGGAGTTGTAACGCTCTTTCAGCTCATCTTTGTCAAACTCTTCGTCAATCACCGCTTTAACCTGGTAATCGTATCTTTCAAAGGTTTGTATCACTCCGCCCGGTTCGTTGGTGTTCAGTTTTAATACAACATCAATAAGGGTTGATTCGGGATGGTTCATAACCACCATATTTAAAACCTTAACACCGTTTGATTCGACAATATTGGCTATTTCGGTGAGGCTGTAATCGTTAATGCTCATTTCCAGTATAATCAATCCGCCTTGTTTGTCAAGCGACAGCAATTCGGCGGTTTTTGAAAGCAGGTTTTGCAAAGTTATGGCACCTGTATAGTTATTTTCATCATCAAGTACGGGGATAAGGGTAAGCCTTAAAGCATTGACCAGTTTTAGAACATCAAAAATGTGCTGATGCTCATAAACGAAAGGATTTTTTAGCGAAAGGGTATGATTGCCAAGCGGTTCGTTAAAGTTGTTGAGTTCATAAATGTCCATTTCCGATATGAGCCCCAAAAACTTTTCGTTGTTAACAATGGGCAGATGCGACAATTTATAGTCTTCCATCCAGCTTAGGGCGGTTTTTCCCGTGTCGGAGGTTTTTAGTGGCAAAATGCCGTCGGTTATCAGTTCGCGTGCAATCAAGGTTGTTAATATTTAAAGCAAATGTACTAATAATTGGGTGCACTTACTTTGGCAACGAGTCGGTTTTTATCTCGTTAAGCATATTGAGATAATTGACATATCTGAAACGGGCAATTTCACCGCTTTCAACCGCATCAACAACGGCACATCCCGGCTCTTTAACGTGGATACAGTTATTAAAGCGGCAAAGGGGCATTTTATTCCTTATTTCAGGGAACCGCTGACCCAGTTCGGGAGCGTCGAAACCCACCAGCCCAAACTCCTTTATTCCCGGTGTATCGATGATAAATCCGCCAAAGGCTAAAGGAAACATTTCGGCAAAGGTTGTGGTGTGTTTTCCCTTCTCGTGCATTTTTGATATTTCACCCTCTTTAAGGTTTAATGCCGGATCAATGGCATTAATCAGTGCCGATTTACCAACACCCGAATGTCCCGAAAGCAGGCTTGTTTTTCCCTTTAACAGCTCTTTGAATGCAGTAACATTATATTGTTCTTTGGCTGACGTTGTAAGGCAGGTATAACCGGCGTTGGTATAAATTCCGGTTAGTTCATTTAAATACTCTTTACGCGCATCGTCGTACAAATCCACTTTATTGAATATAATTACCGCGGGAATGTGATAGGCTTCGGTGGTAACCAAAAGGCGGTCGATAAATCCGGTAGAGGTAACGGGTTGGATAAGGGAGGCGATGATTACGGCCTGGTCGATGTTGGAAGCAATGATATGGGCTGCTTTTGAAAGCTTGGTAGCCTTACGGATAACATAATTGTTGCGTTGGTGTATTTTTTGAATGACACCCGATTCTTCCGTTTCTTTGAACAAAAAGTCAACAACATCGCCAACGGCAACCGGATTTGTGGTTCGTATTCCCTGAATACGGAACCTTCCTTTTAATTTGCAATGATACAGGTTACCATCGTCCGTACGGATAACATACCAGCTTCCGGTGGAGCGGACAACCTTTCCCGTTCTGATTATTCCTCCCTTCGATTTAACCATTGATTAAAGGAAGTTGTAATGTTTTTTCACGGGCTTTTTAATATCCCAAACACATTTTAAACCGTCTTCAAAGGTTACAAAGTCGCCGGGACCTGCATGGAACACACCTTCGTCGGTTTCCACATCAAACTCACCTTCAACAATGTAACATTGCTCTACGCCGGAATATGTCCAGTCGAACCTGGAAATTTCTTTTGTCCAGACGGGCCATGAAAAAACACCCCGTTTTTCAAGCTCCTCCTGCGAAAGTTTTTCAATTTTTACTTTACTCATGGTTTAAATATTTTTAAAATTAATGTATAAAATTACAAACAATTCTTATATTTGATTCCCAAAAGAAAAAAACCAACAATTATTTTATCATGTCAAACTATTTACCCCTGCTTCTGTCGCCTCTTTTAATTATCATTTTTCTAGTCTATATGAGGTTTAAATTTTCGATTAAAGATTGGAAACATGTTGTTACGGCGCTTGTTTTAGGAGCTGTTGCCATTGTTTTGCTGATTGCTTCCGATTATGTTTTTGAATATCGCTGGCATGGAAATCTTAGAAACATGCGACGGACGGCTGCTTATGTTTTTGTGGGGATTGCTTTTGCTTCGGAGTTTGCCAAGTTTTTGGTGTTGAGATATGCCTTTATCAAAAAAGAATTAATTAAAGATCCTTTAGACGGGATTATTTATGCTTTTTTGGTTGGTTTGGGATTTACCACAGTAGCATCGGTATTATATTTATTTGGAATAATAGGTACCGATAAAGTACACGATTTAACCATGTTTTTGTGGATATATCCTTTAGGAACTTTATCGTTTTCTATTGTGCTGGGTTATTTTATGGGCATGGGTTACACACGTAAAAACAGTTTTATTGACGACTCCTCGGGGTTGTTTTTGGCAACTTTTTTTCATGCCATCTTCTATTTTGGCTTTATCACTTCCGACGTTCGTTTACTGGTATTTATTTTGATAGGATATTTTGTAATCGGTACCTCACTGCTGGTAAGGGCAGTTAATTTGAAGCCCTGATAAAAATAAAAAAAACGGCTTGAAAAATTCAAGCCGTTTTTTTGTTTATAAACTTGCGCTTTCGGTAGCCAGTTTTCGGTCGATTTTCTTGAACATTCCCTGCAATACTTTACCCGGGCCCACTTCAACAATTTTTGAAGCACCATCGGCCAGCATATTTTGCATGGTTTGTGTCCATCTAACCGGCGACACCAATTGTTTTATCAGGTTGTTTTTAATAATTTCGGGGTCGTTAACCGGTTGGCCGGTTACATTTTGATAGATGGGGCATATACCCTGATTAAAAGTTGTGGCCGAAATGGCTTCGGCCAGCTCAACACGTGCAGGTTCCATTAAAGGTGAGTGGAAAGCTCCTCCCACTTTGAGTTTTAAAGCACGCTTGGCACCGGCTTTGTTCAGCAGTTCAATGGCTTTATCGATACCCGGAACGGAGCCTGAAATAACCAGTTGTCCGGGTGTATTGTAATTTGCCGGAACCACAATATCATCAATTTCATGGCAAACTTTTTCAACAATACCGTCATCAAGACCGATAATAGCCGCCATGGTTGATGGTTCAACTTCGCAGGCTTTTTGCATGGCCAGTGCCCTTTTTGAAACCAGTTTCAGTCCGTCTTCGAACGATAATGTTTTATTGGCAACCAGTGCCGAAAATTCGCCGAGCGAATGACCGGCAACCATATCGGGTTTAAAGTTTTCTCCCAACTGGGAAGCCAGGATAACGGAGTGAAGAAAAATAGCGGGCTGGGTAACTTTGGTCTGCTTCAGCTCCTCTTCGGTTCCGTCAAACATGATATCCGTAATTCGAAATTTAAGGATTTTGTTTGCTTTTTCAAAAAGGTCTTTGGCTTTAGCAGATTGATCGTAAAGGTCTTTACCCATTCCGATGTATTGCGCCCCCTGCCCGGGGAAAACATATGCAACCATATTTAGTTTTTTTGTTTAGGTTATTTTCTGTTGCCAAAAAAGCGCAGCAAAAATAAAAATAAATTGATAAAATCGAGATAAAGTGATAATGCTCCGAAAAGCATTAACTTTCTAACATTATCGTTTGTTGAATAACCGTCAACCTGCGCACCGATTCGTTTTATCTTTTGAACATCATACGCAGTAAGACCCGTAAATATCAACACTCCGAGGAAACTGATGATATAATCCATGGTTCCGCTGTGCATAAACATATTCACCAGGCTGGCAATGATAATACCTATAAGCCCCATAAACATTATGCTGCCGAACTTGGTTAGATCGGTTTTGGTGGTGTAGCCCACCACTGCCATCACACCGAACATCCCGCTGGTAATTACAAATGTTTTGGCGATGGAAGCACCGGTATAAGCCAGTAAAATGAAGCTTAAACTGGCCCCCATCAATACCGAAAACAAAATAAAAATCAGCAATAGCGACGAAGCCGACATACGGTTGGCACCTCCCGACATAACCAGTACCAAAATCAGGGGTGCAAACATTACTATCCAACCCATAATTGACATACTGCCTGTTTCGGGATTGATTAAAAGCTGTAACAATGCGGGGGTGGAAGCAAACCACCATGCGGTAAGGGCGGTAATGCCCAAAGCCACAAACATCCACATAAATACACCCGACACAAATGTTCTTGAAACCGGTAATGCATCAGCATGCTGATTTACATTTCCGTATTGATTGTTTTGTAAGTTCATCATAATTAAATCCTCCTTTTCTTATTATTAAGATAATTTCGCTGAAATAAGATTTATAAATTCGTTTCTTGTTTCAATGCGTTCAAAGGCTCCTGTAAAATCGGAGGTAGTGGTTACCGAACTCTGCTTTTGCACACCGCGCATGGCCATGCACAAATGTTTGGCTTCGATAACTACCGCTACGCCCAACGGGTTAAGCGTTTGCTGAATGGCCTCTTTTATTTGTGTTGTAAGCCTCTCCTGTACCTGCAGGCGGCGGGCATAAGCCTCAACTACCCTTGCAATTTTACTTAAGCCTGTAATATAGCCGTTGGGAATATAAGCCACATGTGCTTTACCGATAAACGGAATCATATGGTGTTCGCACATCGAGAATATCTCAATATCCTTAACAATAACCATTTCACGATAATCTTCTTTAAACTTTGCCGAAAGCAATATCTCTTTCGGGTCGTGGTCGTAACCCTGTGTAAGAAACTGAATGGCTTTTGCCACCCTGAAAGGGGTTTTTTGCAGTCCCTCACGTTCAGGGTCTTCGCCGATAAGTTTTAGTATTTCGTGATAATGATATTCCAGTTTTTTCAGTTTATCGGGAGCGAATGTGTCGATACGCTCATAGCCCAACATCTCTTTGTTTTTATTCATAATTGTTGTGATTTAGGTAATCAAATAAAGTGCCAGCGACAGATTGTCAGCTTTTTTACCCGACACCAAAATATTCTACATAATTATTTTCCGATTCGGTAACTTTTACACAGTGAAGGGTTGCATTAAGTTTGTTTACAGATTCTTCCAGCTCGTTCCAAATGGTAATTGCAAGATTTTCGGTGGAAGCAAGTTTTCCTTTCATAAAATCAACTTCCAGATTAATGTTTTTATGGTCCAGTTTACTAATCACTTTTTCGCGGATAATTTTACTCAGTATTTTCAAATTGACTAAAAATCCTGTTTCGTTATCCACCTCACCTTTCACGGTAACAAACAACTCATAATTGTGCCCGTGCCAGTTGGGATTGGAGCATTTACCGAAAACTTCCAGATTTTTTTCGTCCGAATAATCCGATCTGAACAACCTGTGTGCGGCATTAAACCTTTCTCTTCGTGTAATGTATATCATGGTTGATATTTAAAAGCCAAAAGTACTATTATTATTAAAAGCAGGCCGTTTCGCTAACATTTGTTAAGGATTTTTTAAACGGCTGCGAGGCATTTAAGGTTAAAGAAGATGAACCTGTGCAGGCTGTGATGTTAATGCAAGTGATGTTGCGCCATAAAAAGGGTGGCCTTACAAAACAGGTGTGTTCCTGTGTAAACCGCATCAATTATTTTGTTGCGAGTGGTGCTCTTTAACAGGAAGTTTTAATGTTGATTTAAATCATACTGCACAAACAGGAAAAATATGGAATGTGATTCCATATTTTTCCACTAACCAAACATAGATTAATAACTACATTTGAAGATGCCGGTTTTAGCCGGAAACAAATGCAAGTGAGGAAATGAAACTAAAATTAGGATAAAAAATTAAAAAGATATATATATTTACAAGTTCTACA
>CAYNVN010000124.1:0-20464 GCA_964400655.1 uncultured Lentimicrobiaceae bacterium | reverse complement strand
AGCAACAAGCAACAAGCAACCAGCGAAACTTCAAACCTCCAAACCTTGAACCTTGAAAATCAACCCCTCCTCAAAACAACTGAATTACAAATATCAGGCATTCTGGGTTTCTAAAGAATTCATGCATAGTTTTTACTGTTTATAAATTAACAGAAGTATATTAAACAATCAGATAGATGTATATATTTACATCCGAATTAATGTTTAAATATTATTAGTTATGAAAAGAATAAGTTATTTGTTGACAGTTTTATTGGTTATAACCGGAATGGTGCTCACGGCGCAGGAATATTCACCTTATTATAAGGTAGCCGTTAAAAGCGGAAATATTGCTGAGGTAGCCAAAACCTATCAATCGCTGGTAGAAAATGAAGGTTATAATGTAATAGGTAATTATCATCCCGAAGGAAAAGAGTCGTTGTATGTTGTTTGTTTTACAAATGACAGATTAAAAGATTTGAGCATTCGGTTTAAAGACCGTGGAGCACTGGGTGCCGTTTTGCGAATGGGGTTTGTTGAAAAGGACGGGAAAACAACGGTTAGTATTGTTAACCCTTATTACATGTTTTATGCCTATTGGGGCAGTCAAATGGGGAACAACGAAAAGGATGTAAATAACATGGCCGAAGATATTTTAAAAGTTTTCAGAAACGAAGGGGTGTTATCGGCTTTTGGAGGATCGCTTGAAAAAGAGGATTTACCGGAGTATCATTATAAAATTATGATGCCCTATTTTGATGACCCCGATGAATTGGAAGAGTTTGATTCGTTTGAAGACGGGTTAGCGGTTATCCGTAAAAATCTGGCTGCAGAGAAAGGTAATACATTGAAAGTTTACGAATTGGTTTTCCCCGGCAAGAAGATTGCTGTTTTTGGCGTGGGTTTGTTGGACAAAGAAACAGGTGAAGCCAATTTCCTTCCCATTATCGGTGAAGACCATATTGCCGCCATGCCTTACGAAATTATTTTGCAGGGAAAAGAGGCAACTTCTCTTGCCGGAAAATATCGTTTTGCGCTTTACTGGCCCAAACTCACCATGAGCGAGTTTATGAAAATAATGAGCACCCCCGGTGATGTGGAAGATACCATGGAAGGGTTAACGGAAGAGTGATTATATAATAAGGTATATTGTGTTTATAAAACCTTCGGTCTCCGAAGGTTTTTTTTATTACAAATTTTGTTGCTGCGTACATATTAAGATAAAAGTGGAGATGCCACGGTAAATCAGATAGGATTCGGAAAAATAATAGATTTTCCGATCTTAATATTTATGATACTCTATCCGTTAAATTAGCGTTAAATCAGCGTTAAATCAGCCTTGCAAATAGCATTTCGGGTAAAATTCAACTTTTTTGATAAAATTAATTTATCCGGTGCTTGGTAATTAAAAATATTTGTTTACTTTTGCAACCCATTTCAGAGATGTGAGATAAAATCACTGAAATAGTTATAGTTAAGGGAACCTGATAAGGTAAAACGTAATAGGTTCTTGCGCGGCTCAAAGGAAAATGCTGCGTTGTTTTATTCAAAAAAAACAGCCTTCCACATTCCTTATTTCAGCCTTCCTTTAATTTATAACAAAAATAAAGAGGTTCATTTAAAATATTTTATACTTTTGCGCCTCCTTAAAAAATGAGGTACAAAGTTTAATAATTTAAAATTGTTATGCCGACAATACAACAGTTAGTAAGAAAAGGACGTAAGAAACTTGTTGATAAGAGTAAATCACCTGCTCTCGATTCAAGTCCTCAGCGTCGTGGTGTTTGTGTAAGGGTTTATACCACTACACCTAAAAAACCTAACTCAGCTATGCGTAAAGTAGCCAGGGTTAGATTAACCAATGGTAAAGAAGTGAATGCTTACATTCCCGGTGAAGGTCACAACCTGCAGGAGCACTCAATCGTAATGATTCGCGGTGGTCGTGTTAAAGACTTACCCGGCGTAAGATATCACATCATTCGTGGTGCGCTCGATACCTCCGGTGTTGAGGGTCGTACACAGAGAAGATCAAAGTACGGAACCAAACGTCCGAAAAAATAATTTTTTGATTAGCATTTAAGCTTGAGATAAAATGAGAAAGTCAAGACCAAAAAAACGAATCATACTTCCCGATCCAAAATTTAACGATGTTTTGGTGACAAAGTTTGTAAACAATCTGATGTTACAAGGCAAAAAAAGTATTGCCTTTAAGATTTTTTACGATGCAATGGATATCGTTAAGGATAAGATGAAAGATGAAGATCCCGTTGAAGTTTGGAAAAAAGGATTGGCCAATGTAACGCCTGCCGTTGAGGTTAGAAGCCGTCGTATCGGTGGTGCCACTTTCCAGATTCCTTCCGAAATTCGTCCTGCACGTAAACAATCCATCGGTATGAAAAACCTGATCGGGTTTGCTCGTAAACGTCACGAAAAATCAATGGCCCTTAAACTGGCCAACGAAATTATGGCCGCCTACAGAGAAGAGGGTGCAGCCTTTAAAAAGAAAGAAGATACTCACAGAATGGCAGAAGCCAACAAGGCTTTCTCGCATTTCAGATTCTAAAATACCTGATACCGATTTAATTAGCAGATGGCAAAACAAACAAACATATCAGGCAAATTAGCACTTACCAGAAACATTGGTATTATGGCCCACATTGATGCGGGCAAAACTACCACTACCGAGAGAATTTTGTACTATACCGGTAAGAACTATAAAATTGGTGAGGTTCACGAAGGTGCCGCTACCATGGACTGGATGGTTCAGGAGCAGGAGCGTGGTATCACCATTACCTCTGCCGCTACTACCGTTTACTGGGAACTCTTTGGAAAGAAGCATAAGATTAATATTATTGATACTCCCGGACACGTTGACTTTACCGTTGAGGTTGAACGCTCACTGCGTATTCTCGATGGTGCGGTTGCACTTTTTTGTGCCGTGGGCGGAGTTGAACCTCAGTCGGAAACCGTATGGAGACAGGCTGATAAATATAAAGTACCGCGGATAAGTTTTGTTAACAAAATGGACCGTTCAGGTGCTGATTTTTTTGGTGTTGTTGAACAAATGAAAGACCGCCTTGGTGCCAACCCCGTACCGATTCAGATACCCATTGGTGCTGAAGAGGACTTTAAAGGTGTGGTTGACCTTGTAAAAGACAAAGCTTTTGTTTGGGACGATACCTCAATGGGAACCAAAATTGTTGAAATCCCCATTCCCGAAGATTTAAAAGATGCAGCATACGAAGCAAGAATGAAACTCATCGAAGGCGTTGCCGAAGAGAGTGACGAATTGCTTGAAAAATTTATGGATGATCCGCATAGCATCACCGAACAGGAGATGATCGACGTTATCCGTAAAGCTACCCTCGAGATGCGTATTACTCCGGTAATGTGTGGCTCGGCCTTTAAAAATAAAGGTGTTCAAATGCTGCTCAACGCCATTATCGAGTTTTTACCAAGTCCGCTGGATGTTGACGATGTTAAAGGGGTTAATCCCAAAACAGGTAAAGACGAGGTTCGTAAACCCGATCCTTCCGACAGCTTCAGCGCATTGGCGTTTAAAATTGCAACCGATCCGTTCGTTGGCCGTTTGTGCTTCTTCAGAGTTTACTCAGGTACACTCGAAGCCGGTTCGTACGTTTACAATGCTTCAACAGGCAAAAAAGAACGTATCAGCCGTATCATGCAAATGCACGCCAACAAACAAAATCCCATGGATAAAATTGAAGCCGGTGATATTGCTGCTGCAGTAGGTTTCAAAACCATCCGTACGGGCGATACCTTGTGCGACGAAAAACATCCCGTTATTCTTGAATCCATGTCGTTCCCCGATCCCGTTATCAGTATCTCCATTGAGCCCAAAACTCAAAAAGATATGGATAAAATGGGTGTGGCTTTGGCCAAACTGGCTGAAGAAGATCCTACTTTTAAAGTACGTTCCGATGAAGATTCGGGCCAAACCATTATTTCGGGTATGGGCGAGTTACACCTCGATATTCTCATCGACAGGATGAAACGCGAATTTAACGTAGAGTGTAATGTGGGTCAGCCCCAGGTTGCCTACAAAGAAGCGCTTACGCTTAATGTTGAACACCGTGAAGTTTACAAAAAACAAACCGGTGGACGTGGTAAATTTGCCGATATTCAGTTCGAGATTGGTCCTGCCGTTGAAATGGAAGAAGGTCTTGAATTTACAGATGAGGTTAAAGGGGGTAACATCCCGCGCGAATTTATCCCTTCGGTTAAAAAAGGATTTGAAATGGCCATGTCAAACGGGCCGCTGGCAGGATTCCCTGTTGAAAGCATGAGCATCCGTTTATTCGATGGTAGCTTCCACCCGGTTGACTCCGATCAGCTTTCGTTTGAGTTGGCAGCAAAAATGGGATTCCGTAATGCCGCTAAAAAAGCAAAACCTGTTTTGCTTGAGCCCATTATGAAAGTTGAAGTGGTAACCCCTGATGAGTACCTCGGTGACGTAACCGGCGACCTTAACAGACGGCGCGCCATATTAGAAGATATTACTGCTAAATTAGGTTATCAGGTTGTTAAAGCAAAAGTACCGTTGTCGGAAATGTTCGGGTATGTTACCCAGTTGCGTTCCCTCACCTCAGGTCGTGCTACTTCAACCATGGTATTTAATAGTTATGAGCAAGCTCCTGCAAACATTGCCGAGGAGGTTGTAAATAAGGCAAAAGGAATTGTTAGTTAAAAAATAATTAATAAAGTGAGCCAAAAAATTAGAATAAAACTAAAATCGTACGATCACAATTTGGTTGATAAATCAGCCGAAAAGATTGTAAAGACGGTAAAAAGTACAGGAGCTGTTGTTATTGGTCCTATTCCTTTACCGACTCACAAAAAGGTATTTACGGTTAACCGTTCAACCTTTGTAAACAAAAAGTCGAGGGAGCAATTTGAACTCAGTACTTACAAAAGACTGATGGACATTTATAACTCATCCTCGAAAACTATTGATGCTTTGATGAAACTGGAACTGCCCAGTGGTGTTGAAGTTGAAATTAAAGTTTGATGAATATTTGACACACAGGCTTAAAGAATAATATCATGTCAGGAATATTAGGTAGGAAAATAGGTATGACCAGCATATACGACGAGAATGGGAAAAACATTCCCTGCACCGTTATCGAAGCTGGCCCATGTGTGGTAACCCAGGTTCGCACATTGGAGAACGATGGGTATGAAGCAATTCAGCTTGCTTTTGTCGATAAAAAAGACAAGCACACCACAAAAGCGCTTAAAGGCCATTTTAAAAAAGCGGGAACCACTCCTAAACGAATAGTTATGGAATTTACCCGTTTTGAAGAAAAGAAAAAATTCGGCGAAATTGTTGACGTTACCGTTTTCAGCGAAGGCGAATTTGTGGATGTTAAAGGTACCAGCAAAGGAAAAGGATTTCAGGGAGTTGTTAAACGTCACGGTTTCCGCGGTGTTAACGATGCTACACACGGTCAGCATAACCGTTTAAGAGCACCCGGTTCCATTGGTGCTTCTTCATATCCTTCAAGGGTTTTTAAAGGAATGAGAATGGCCGGACAAACAGGTGCCAAAACCGTGAAGGTTTTAAACCTGCAGGTTATGAAAATCGTTCCTGAAAAGAATTTATTGGTAGTTAAAGGATCGGTACCCGGTCCTAATAATTCATACGTAAAAATAGAGAGATGGAGTTAGTAGTTCATTCAAAGAGCGGACAAGCTACAGACAAAAAGGTTTTGCTGGATGATTCCATCTTTGGAATTGAACCCAACGACCATGCTATTTACCTCGATGTAAAACAGTATTTAGCCAATCAGCGTCAGGGAACTCACGATTCCAGGGAAAGAAGTGATGTAACCGGTAGTACACGTAAGATTAAAAGACAAAAGGGAACCGGAACCGCTCGTGCCGGTGATATTAAAAACCCTTTGTTCCGTGGTGGTGGCCGCGTTTTCGGACCACACCCCCGCGATTATCATTTTAAGCTTAACAAAAAAGTTAAAAGGTTAGCCCGTAAATCGGCGCTTACCTATAAAGCAAAAGATAACGAGATTATTGTAGTGGAAGATTTTAAAATGGATACTCCCAAAACAAAAGAGTATTTAAACTTACTGAAAGGTCTGAAACTCGATAATAAAAAAACCTTGCTGGTGTTAAACGAGAAAGATGAGAACATCTATCTTTCAGCCCGTAACATTCAAAAGGCTAAAGTTGTTCGTGCCGATTCACTGAATACATACGATATTCTGAACGCCAACAATATTATTATGGTTGAAAGCTCGTTGAAAACCATCAATGAAGTATTTGCTAAATAATAAAGAGTAAGAAAGATGGGAATTATAATGAAACCGGTAATTACAGAGAAGATGACCGCCAAAAGCGACGCTCTCAACCAGTATGGTTTTATTGTTGACAAACATGCCAACAAAATACAAATCAAACAAGAGGTTGAAGAATTGTACGGTGTGCAGGTAACATCTGTAAATACCATGAACTATTCCGGTAAAACAAAATCACGATTTACTAAATCAGGTGTAATTACCGGCAAGACCAGGGCCTATAAAAAGGCTGTTGTAACATTAGCAGAAGGTGAAAGTATTGATTTTTTTAGCAACATTTAGAAATGGCTCTGAAAAAATATAAACCAACGACCCCGGGTCAGCGCTTCAAGATTATCAGCGCGTTTGACGACATTACAGCTACCAAACCCGAAAAGAGTTTGCTGGCTCCTAAAAAACGTACCGGAGGTAGAAACAACGAAGGACACATGACCATTCGCAACGTAGGTGGTGGTCATAAACAGAAATACAGAATTATCGACTTTAAACGTGATAAGGAAGGTATTCCCGCAACAGTGAAAACCATTGAGTACGACCCTAATCGTACTGCACGTATCGCACTGGTTTACTATGCTGACGGCGAGAAACGCTACATCATTGCCCCTCACGGACTGAAAGTTGGTCAAACAATCCTTTCAGGTAAAGGCGTTGCCCCCGAACTGGGCAATACCATGTATCTGTCGGAAATCCCGTTTGGTACCATCATTCATAACATCGAGTTGCGTCCGGGACAGGGAGCTAAAATGGCCCGTAGTGCCGGTTCTTACGCACAGTTGATGACACGTGACGGAAAGTTTGCCATCATTAAACTCCCTTCAGGGGAAACCCGAATGATACTGCAAACATGCCGCGCTACCATTGGCATGGTATCCAATACCGACCATAGCCTCGAAAAATCGGGTAAAGCCGGTCGTAGTCGCTGGTTAGGCCGCCGTCCCCGCGTACGTGGTGTAGCCATGAACCCTGTCGATCACCCAATGGGTGGTGGCGAAGGCCGCTCCTCAGGCGGACATCCGCGCTCACGCAAAGGATTGCCTGCAAAAGGTTACAAAACACGTGCTAAGAAGAAGGATTCTAACAAGTACATAATTGAAAAACGTAAGAAATAATCGTAAACAGATAGTACTATGAGCCGTTCATTAAAAAAAGGACCATATATCCATTATAAACTCGAAAAAAAGATTGTTGCCAACATCGAGTCTGGTAAAAAAACCGTGATCAAAACATGGTCGAGAGCATCTATGATCTCTCCCGACTTTGTTGGACAAACCATCGCTGTTCATAATGGTAATAAATTTATCCCTGTTTACATTACTGAAAACATGGTAGGACACAAACTCGGCGAGTTCGCTCCAACCCGTCTTTTCAGAGGTCACGCAGGTAAAAAAGATAAAGGTAGAAAATAAAGCTAAGCAAAAATGGGATCTAGAAAACATAATAGTGCCGAAAAACGTAAAGCAGAACGTAAAAATCTGTATATGGCACGCTTACGCAACGTACCTACTTCGCCGCGCAAAATGAGACTTGTTGCCGATTTGGTTCGTGGTATGGATGTTGAAAAAGCAATGCACGTATTGCAGCATACCAATAAGGAAGCTGCAGGCCGTTTGTATAAACTCGTGCGTTCAGCAGTTGCTAACTGGGAAGTTAAAAACGAAGGAGCTCGCCTCGAAGACAATGCTCTTTATGTAAAAGAAATCAGCGTTGACAGCGGCAGAATGCTTAAGCGAATTCAACCCGCACCTCAGGGCAGAGCTTACAGGGTTAGAAAACGTTCTAATCATGTTACACTGGTTCTTGGAAACCGTTTGGATGAAATGAATCAGGTGGATGTGTCGGAATCTGAAAATAACGAAAATTAAGAACTTTAATAATATAGTTTAATGGGACAGAAAACTAATCCAATAGGACTCAGGTTAGGTATCATCAAAGGATGGGACTCATATTGGTATGGCGGAAAAAACTTCTCCGAAAAACTGGTAGAAGATGATATGATCAGAAAATATCTTAATGCCCGTCTGGCCAAAGCCGGTGTTTCAAAAATTGTAATTGAACGTACATTGAAGTTTATAACCATTACCATTATGACTGCCCGTCCGGGTATCATTATCGGTAAAGGTGGTCAGGAAGTTGCAAAACTGAAAGAAGAGTTGAAAAAACTCACCAATAAAGAAGTTCAGATTGACATTTCCGAAATTAAACGACCCGAACTGGATGCTGCCATTGTAGCCAATACAATTGCAAAACAGATTGAAGGAAGAATATCTTTCCGTCGCGCCATAAAAACAGCCATCGCTTCAAGCATGAGACTGGGTGCCGAAGGTATTAAAGTACAGATATCAGGACGTTTGGGCGGAGCCGAAATGGCACGTAGCGAAATTTATAAAGAGGGTCGTATTCCTTTGCATACCTTAAGAGCCGACATTGATTACGCTTTGGTTGAAGCTCATACCACCTACGGACGTATCGGTATTAAAGTTTGGATCTTCAAAGGCGAAATTTATGGCCGCCCCGAACTGGTCTCATCAGCACAAACCGGTAAAAAACACGGTGGTGCACAGTCAAAAGGTGCCGGTCGTCAACGTCGCAGAAGATAAAAAGCGTTTTAGTAATAATATTAAAGCTAAGTAGCAATGTTACAACCTAAGAAAACCAAATTCAGAAAACAACAGAAAGGCCGCATGAAAGGCAATGCCGGCAGAGGGCATCAACTGGCTTTCGGTTCTTTCGGTATAAAAACACTGGAACAGGCATGGATGACTTCGCGTCAAATTGAGGCTGCACGTCAGGCTGTTACCCGTTATATGAAACGTGAAGGTCAAATTTGGATTAGAGTATTCCCCGATAAACCCGTTACCAAAAAACCTGCAGAGGTTCGTATGGGTAAAGGTAAAGGTGCTCCCGAGTACTTCGTTGCTCGTATAACACCCGGCCGTATTCTCTTTGAAGCTGAAGGTGTTCCTTTGCATGTGGCAAAAGAGGCTTTGAGACTCGCAGCTCAAAAATTGCCTGTTAAAACCAAATTTGTAGTTAGAAGAGATTACACTGAGTAAAAATAGGAAACAATGAAACAGGAAGTAGTTAAAGAGATGAGCACTGTTGAACTCAGAGAAAGACTGGTTGAGGAAAGAAAACACCTTACCCGCCTTAAACTGAATCATGCAGTTTCTCCGCTCGAAAATCCTCATAAAATCAGCGAAAACAAAAAAGTGATTGCTCGTATTCTGACTGAACTGAGGAAAAGAGAAATTGAGGAAAACAACAATAAGTAAAACAATGGAAAAGAGAAATCTTAGGAAAGAAAGAATCGGATTGGTCGTCAGCAATAAGATGGATAAATCTATCGTGGTTTCTATCGAACGCCGTTTCAAACACCCCATCTACGGGAAGTTTGTGAAAAAAACCAATAAGTTTATGGCTCACGATGAAAAAAACGAATGTAACATCGGCGATACCGTCCGCATCATGGAAACCAGGCCATTGAGCAAAAATAAGAATTGGAGATTAGTAGAAATCATTGAAAGAGCTAAATAACCATGATACAACAAGAAACAAGATGTACAGTTGCTGATAACAGTGGAGCTAAAGAAGTTCTGATCATCAGAGTTCTTGGCGGAACCAAACGTCGCTATGCTTCGGTAGGCGACCAGGTGGTGGTTACTGTTAAAAATGCTTTGCCCTCAGGTAACGTTAAAAAAGGTACCGTGGCTAAAGCAGTAGTGGTAAGAACAAACAAAGAAGTCAGACGAAACGACGGCTCTTACATTCGCTTTGATGATAATGCTGTGGTATTGCTTAATACTGCCGGCGAAATGATGGGAACCCGTATCTTCGGCCCTGTTGCCAGAGAATTGCGTGAAAAACAGTATATGAAAATCGTATCACTGGCACCCGAGGTGCTTTAATACAGAAATAGAGTTATGGCTAAGTTACATATAAAAAAAGGCGATACAGTTATGGTTATCTCTGGTAATGACAGAGGCAAGCAAGGACGCGTGCTCGAAATTATTACCGAAAAAATGAGAGCCATTGTTGAGGGCGTTAATATGGTAAAAAAACATACCAGACCCAATGCCGATAACCCAAAAGGCGGTATCATTGAACAGGAAGCACCTGTTCATATCTCAAACCTTATGGTGGTTGACGGTAAAGGTAACGCTACCCGCATAGGAAGAAAGAAAGATGATAAAACCGGGAAAACAGTTCGTTATTCTAAAAAATCAGGGGAGGTAATTAAGTAATGGAATATCAACCTAGATTACAAAAAAAGTATTACGAGGAAATCGTTCCTGCTTTAACCAAAAAGTTTGGTTACAAAACAGTTATGCAGGTACCTAAACTGGTAAAGATAAACCTCAATCAGGGTATTAGCGCCGCATTAACCGATAAAAAGTTAATCGATACCGGTATTGCTGAAATGACAGCCATAACCGGACAAAAAGCGGTACCTACCATCTCGAAACGCGATGTTTCAAACTTTAAATTAAGAAGAGGTAACCCCATTGGCGTGCGCGTAACACTACGCTCCGAAAAAATGTACGAATTCCTCGACAGACTTGTTGCTATTGCCCTGCCACGTGTTCGTGACTTTAGAGGCATTAACGACAAAGGTTTCGACGGACGCGGTAACTACTCGTTTGGTATTCCGGAACAAATTATCTTCCCGGAAATCAATATCGATAAAGTGAATAAAATCAATGGTATGGATATTACCATTGTTACCACCGCAAATACCGATGAAGAAGCCTTTGCTTTGCTTAAAGAATTCGGATTACCATTTAAGAACCAAAAAAATAACAACTAATGGCAAAAGAGTCGATGAAAGCGCGTGAGCGCAAAAGACAAAAGCTGGTTGAAAAATACGCCGCCAAACGTGCTGCGTTAAAAGCCGCCGGCGATTACGAAGGTTTACAAAAACTGCCTAAAAACGCATCGCCCGTTCGTTTGCACAACCGTTGTCAACTAACCGGAAGGCCTAAAGGGTATATGCGTCAGTTTGGCGTTTCACGTATTAATTTCCGTGAAATGGCACTTAAAGGGTTGATCCCCGGAATTAAAAAGGCCAGTTGGTAATTTATAAATAATTAAAAGGTTAATCAAGATGATTACTGATCCAATAGCAGACTATTTAACAAGAATTAGAAACGCAGTGGCCGCCAAACACCGTTTGGTTGAAATCCCTGCTTCCAATTTGAAAAAGAATATTACCAAAATTCTTTTTGAAAAAGGATACATTCTGAACTATAAGTTTGAAGAAACAGAAAATAATCAGGGAAACATTAAAATAGCCCTGAAATATCACCCTGTTACCAAAACACCGGCAATTCGATCAATTGAACGTGTTTCAACACCAGGGTTGAGAAAATATGTAAACGCCAACGAATTACCGAGGGTTATTAACGGACTGGGTGTTGCCATCCTGTCCACTTCAAAAGGTGTTATCACCGATAAAGAAGCCCGTAAACTGAATGTAGGTGGCGAAGTAATTTGTTATGTAAGTTAAAACAGGAGATAGATCAATGTCACGTATAGGAAAATTACCGATTGCTATTCCTCAGGGTGTTGAAGTTAAGGTTTCCGACAACAATGTTGTTACCGTTAAAGGAAAACTGGGCGAACTTCGCCAGGTGGTCGACCCGGGTATCAAAGTTAACGTCGAAGACGGAACCATCACGTTGGAAAGAGCAACTGAAAGTAAAGACCATAAATCGAAACACGGTTTGTACCGTTCGCTGATTAATAATATGGTTGCCGGTGTATCGGAAGGAATTAGTGTTGTACTGGAACTGGTAGGTGTTGGTTTTAAAGCCGATGCCAAAGGCCAATTACTGGAGCTGGCACTGGGACATTCGCACCACATTTTTATGGAAATCCCTGCCGAAGTTAAAGTAGAAACTGTTACCGAAAGAGGTAAAAACCCGCTTATTAAGCTGTCCTCTTTCGATAAACAACTGCTCGGACAGGTAGCCGCAAAAATACGCTCGCTACGTAAACCCGAACCTTACAAAGGTAAAGGTGTTAAGTTCCAGGGCGAAGAGTTAAGAAAGAAAGCCGGTAAATCAGCAACTGATAAATAGTAACTGAAGTATATCTGTAAAAAGATTAAAACCAGGAGTAACAATGGGAACAAAAAATAAAAAAGTATCCAGCAGACTAAAAATTAAGATGAGGATCAGGAAAACCGTAAAAGGTACTCCCGAAAGACCCCGCTTGTCTGTTTTTAGAAGTAATAAGCAGATTTATGCTCAGCTGATTGATGATGAAAACGGAAAAACAATTATTGCCGCCTCATCAAGAGAAAAAGATATTGACAACGATAAAATAACTAAAATTGAGCAGGCCGCAAAAGTAGGTGCCCTTATCGCCGAAAAAGCAAAAGCTGCCGGTATTGAGTCAGTTGTTTTTGATAGAAACGGTTATTTGTATCACGGCAGAGTTAAAAATTTAGCTGAAGCTGCCAGAAAAGGTGGACTTAAATTTTAAGGAATTATGGCAAACGCAAATGCAAAAAGAGTTAAATCCAGCGAAATTGAACTGAAAGACAGGCTGGTTAGCATAAACAGAGTTACCAAAGTAACCAAAGGGGGTAGAACCTTTAGCTTTTCGGCTATCGTTGTTGTTGGAAACGAAAACGGCGTGGTTGGTTACGGTCTTGGTAAAGCTAACGAGGTTACTGCAGCTATTGCTAAAGGTATCGACGATGCTAAAAAACATCTTATCCAGGTACCTGTTCTTAAAGGAACCGTGCCTCACGAACAAATTGGTAAATACAGCGGTGCCCGCGTTTATATTCAACCCGCTGCCCCCGGTACCGGAGTAATCGCCGGTGGTGCCATGCGTGCAGTTTTAGAGAGTGTTGGTGTTACCGATGTGCTTGCAAAATCTAAAGGATCATCCAACCCGCACTCGGTAGTTAAAGCTACCATCGACGCACTGTCGAAAATGCGCGATGCTTATACAATTGCCCAGGTTCGCGGTGTTGATCTGGATACAGTTTTTAACGGTTAATAAGTTAAGAAAATGAGTAAAATTAGAATAACTCAGGTAAGAAGTGCCATCAACCGGCCACTAAGGCAAAAAAGAACTTTAACAGCTCTTGGCCTTAAAAAACTTCATCAAACCAAAGAATTTGAGGCAAACCCCGCAATTCTTGGTATGATTGAAAAAGTTAAACATTTATTGAAGGTAGAAGAAATTTAAAAATATTTTAACAATGGATTTAAGTAATCTTAAACCTGCTGAAGGTTCTGTTAAGAACAGGAAAAGAGTAGGACGCGGACAAGGTTCCGGTAGAGGCGGTACCTCTACACGCGGACATAAAGGTGCCCAGTCGAGATCGGGATACAAACGTAAAATCGGTTTTGAAGGTGGCCAGATGCCATTGTACCGTCGTGTTCCTAAATTCGGTTTTAAAAATATCAATCGTAAAGAGTATCGCGGAATCAACATCAGCGTATTACAACAGCTTGCCGATAACGGTATTAACGTTGTTACCAAAGAGGTACTCGTTAAAAACGGTTTGGCACATAAAAACGATTTAATTAAAATTCTTGGAAACGGCGAATTAAAAGCTAAAATGGAAGTTACCGTTGACGCTTTTACTAAATCAGCAGTTGCTGCTATCGAAGCACAGGGTGGAACCGCTACTAAAATTTAAGATTGAATGAAAAAGTTGATTGAAATACTAAGGAATATCAATAAAATTGAGGAACTGAGAAACAGAATCCTCTATACACTGGGAATTATTCTTATTTACCGTTTCGGTTCATATGTGGTAATTCCGGGTGTCGATCCGAGTATGTTGTCGAACCTGCAAAATCAGGCCAGTTCGGGCTTGCTTGGGTTGTTGAACATGTTCTCGGGAGGTGCATTCTCTAATGCTTCAATTTTTGCATTGGGTATTATGCCCTATATCTCGGCTTCTATTGTTATTCAGCTTCTCGGTATGGCTATCCCATACTTCCAGCGCTTACAGCGTGAAGGGGAGAGCGGTAGAAGAAAAATCAACCAGATCACTCGTTATCTTACTGTACTTATCGTGGCATTCCAGGCTCCCGGTTATATTGCAAACCTCGTTTCGCAATTACCCGCCGAGGCCATTACCCCCTTCGATCCGGGCATTACAAGCCCCTCCATCTTCTTTTGGGTATCATCAACCATTATTCTTATTGCAGGTACCCTCTTTGTAATGTGGCTGGGTGAAAAAATTACCGATAAAGGTATCG
Organism: uncultured Lentimicrobiaceae bacterium; assembly: GCA_964400655.1. Taxonomy (GTDB): domain Bacteria; phylum Bacteroidota; class Bacteroidia; order Bacteroidales; family F082; genus B16-G9. The sequence continues at coordinate 5,928 of CAYNVN010000124.1, read as the reverse complement.
GAAACGGTATTTCATTAATCATTATGATTGGTATCATTGCCCGTTTGCCCTTTGCCCTTTTCGGAGAATTTGTTTCACGCCTCGAAGAACAGGGCGGCGGTTTGGTGTACTTTTTACTGGAATTGGTAATCCTGATTTTGGTTATCTTGTTTACCATCCTGCTTGTTCAGGGAACCCGTAAAATTCCGGTGCAATATGCCAAACGGATTGTAGGAAACAAACAGTATGGTGGTGTTCGTCAGTATCTGCCTTTAAAGGTTAATGCTGCCGGTGTTATGCCCATCATTTTTGCGCAGGCCATTATGTTCCTGCCTATGACATTGGTTGGATTTGCCAACTCCGATACATTAAGCGGTTTTGCTGCTGCATTTACCGATTATAACGGATTTTGGTATAACTTCACCTTCTTTGTTATGATTATCTTATTCACCTATTTCTATACGGCCATTACCATTAACCCCAATCAAATGGCTGATGACCTTAAGAAAAACGGTGGATTTATTCCGGGAGTTAAACCGGGTCGTAAAACGGCTGAATACCTTGATATGATTTTATCAAGAATTACATTGCCGGGCTCTATCTTCCTCGGATTTATAGCTATTATGCCCGCCTTTGCACGAATGGCTGGCGTTAACAGCTCCTTTGCTGCTTTTTACGGAGGAACCTCACTGCTGATTTTGGTGGGTGTTGTGCTCGATACATTGCAGCAAATTGAAAGTTATTTGTTGATGCGTCATTACGACGGATTAACCAAATCGGGCCGTATTAAAGGCGGCCGCTCGTCAATAGGATTTTAGAATTTCGCTGAATGATTCATTATAAAACAGACGCGGAATTAGAAATACAACGACACAGTTCTTTACTTGTTGGTAAAACGTTGGCCGAAGTGGCCAAACTGATTGAACCTGGTGTAAAAACCAAAAAGCTGGATAAGGTTGCCGAAGAGTTTATCCTCGATAACGGAGCCAAACCGGGGTTTAAAGGATACGGCGGATTTCCTGCAACACTGTGCATATCGGTAAACGATGAAGTGGTGCATGGTATTCCGGGTGAACGGGAGTTGAAAGAGGGTGATATTGTATCCATCGACTGCGGAACCATCTGGCAGGGTTTTTACGGCGACTCAGCCTATACTTTTGAAGTAGGCGAAGTGGATGAAGAGGTTCATTGGTTACTGGAGCGAACGAAACAGTCGCTATACCTCGGTATAGAAATGGCTGTTGCCGGAAAGAGGGTAGGCGATATAGGAAATGCCATCCAAAGCTATGTTGAACGTTTTGGATACGGAGTGGTTAGAGACCTCGTAGGTCATGGTGTGGGACGACACCTGCACGAAAAACCCGAAGTACCTAACTACGGAAGACGCGGTACAGGTGTCAAACTGAAAAAAGGGATGGCCATTGCCATTGAGCCGATGATCAACCTCGGACGTAAAGAGGTTGTTCAGGACAGAGACGGATGGACCATCAGAACCATCGACGGAAAACCGTCGGCTCATTTTGAACACGATGTGGCCATCAGAGAAGGAAAACCGGATATATTGTCAACATTTGATTATATTGAAGAAGTACTTAACAATAAATAGACAAGAATAAATGGCAAAGCAACCGTCAATCGAACAAGATGGAACAGTAATTGAATCTCTCGGAAATGCAATGTTCCGGGTGGAACTGGAAAACGGGCATGTAATTACAGCTCATATTTCAGGAAAAATGAGAATGCACTATATAAAAATTTTGCCGGGAGACAAAGTAAAACTTGAAATGTCGCCCTATGATTTGACAAAAGGAAGAATAACATTCAGATACAAATAATTGAAGAAATGAAAATAAGAGCATCAATTAAAAAAAGATCTCCTGAAGACAAGATAGTTCGTCGTAAAGGCAGATTGTACGTTATTAACAAAAAAAACCCCAAGTTTAAACAAAGACAAGGGTAAGGGTTTTATAATAAAATTTAAAAAAAAGATTATTAATTATGGCTAGGATTGCTGGAGTTGATATCCCAAACAACAAAAGAGGTGAAATTGCTTTAACCTACATTTATGGAATAGGCAGAAGCAGAGCACAGAAAATTCTTTCAGAAGCCGGTATCGACTGGAATAAGAAATCTAACGAGTGGAACGATGAAGATTTGAATAAAATCCGTACCATTATCGTGGATAATTACAAAGTGGAAGGTGAATTGCGTTCGGAAGTACAAATGAACATTAAACGCCTTCAGGATGTTGGTGCCTATCGCGGAATCCGCCATCGTATCGGCTTACCGGTTCGCGGACAGGGAACCAAAAACAATGCCCGTACTCGTAAAGGACGTAAGAAAACTGTTGCCAATAAGAAAAAGGCTACTAAATAATAATTAACGTTTCGATTTTATAGTCAAGTAATAAATATAACTATGGCAAAGAGAACCAGAAGTACAAAAAAAAGAATAGTAAAAGTTGAGCCTATTGGACGTGCTTATGTTAAAGCTTCGTTTAATAATATCATCATTTCGCTTACCAACGAACAGGGACAGGTTATTTCCTGGGCCTCGGCAGGTAAAATGGGATTTAGAGGTTCAAAAAAGAATACGCCTTACGCTGCACAAATGGCTGCCGAAGATTGTGCTAAAGTAGCATACGACGCAGGCCTGCGTAAAGTAAAGGTATATGTTAAAGGACCCGGCTCGGGACGTGAATCAGCAATTCGTACCATTCACTCTTCCGGTATCGAAGTAATGGAAATTATCGATGTTACACCATTGCCGCACAATGGTTGCCGTCCGCCCAAAAGAAGAAGAGTTTAATAACAGTTTAGAGAATATTTAAACGATAAATAACTAGCTATGGCAAGATATATTGGCCCAAAGTCAAAAATAGCACGTAAGTTCAGCGAACCCATTTATGGTCCTGACAAATATTTGGAAAAGAAAAATTACCCTCCGGGACAACACGGTAACAACCGCAGAAGAAGAAAACAGTCGGAATACGGTATGCAGCTTGCTGAAAAGCAAAAAGCTAAATACACCTACGGCATTCTCGAACGTCAATTCCGTAATGTATTTAAAAGAGCATCACGTAAAAAAGGTATTACCGGCGAAAACCTGCTTCAGTTAATCGAAGCACGTTTGGATAATGTTGTGTTCCGCCTGGGAATTGCCCCCACACGAGCAGCTGCCCGTCAGCTGGTTTCGCACCGTCACATTACCGTAAACGGAGATATTGTAAATATTCCCTCTTTCTCGGTTCGTGAAGGTGATGTTGTTGGTGTTCGCGAAAAATCAAAAAGCCTTGAAGCCATTACCGATTCGCTGGCTTCGCGTAAAAGTTTTTCGTGGCTGGAATGGGACGAAACAAAAATGCAGGGTAAATTCCTGAACTATCCCGCACGTGAAGAGATTCCTGAAAATATTAAGGAAAACCTGATCGTTGAGCTTTACTCCAAGTAAAATTTAAATCGACCAATTTTTAATCGCTAAACATAAACTATGGCAATTTTAGCATTTCAAAAACCTGATAAGGTTATAATGAACGAATCCGATAATTTCAAAGGCGTTTTTGAATTTCGTCCTTTGGAACCCGGTTTTGGGATTACCATTGGTAATGCCCTCAGGAGAATTTTACTCTCATCTCTTGAAGGATTTGCCATCACTTCCATTAAGATCGAAGGCGTTGTTCACGAATTTTCCACCATCGAAGGCATCGTTGAAGATGTTACCGAAATTGTTCTTAACCTGAAAAAAGTTCGCTTTAAACAGCAAATTCAGGGCGAGGATATGGAAAAAGTAAACATCGTTATTGGTGATCAGGAAGAATTTAAAGCCGGAGATATCAATAAATTTCTCTCCGTTTTTCAGGTGCTCAATCCCGATGAGGTGATCTGTCATATGGATCCTTCGGTAAAACTGAGCATGGAACTCACCATTAATAAAGGCAGAGGTTATGTGCCGGCTGAAGAAAACAAAGAGGAGGAAGCTCCTTTGGGTGTAATCGCCATCGATTCAATTCATACCCCCATTAAGAACGTAAAATATTACGTTGAAAATTTCAGGGTTGAACAGAAAACCGACTACGAAAAACTGGTTATCGAAATTGATACCGATGGTTCCATTCATCCAAAAGATGCACTTAAAGAGGCAGCCAAAATATTAATTCATCACTTTATGCTTTTCTCGGATGAGAAAATCACCCTGGAAACCGAAGAAAAATCGGTTACCGAAGAGTTGGATGAAAATACCCTCCATGTGCGTCAGTTGCTTAAAACCAAACTGGTTGACCTCGACCTTTCGGTACGGGCACTCAACTGTTTAAAAGCTGCCGATGTTGAAACACTCGGCGAGCTGGTGGCTTACAATCGCAACGATTTGCTTAAGTTTAGAAATTTTGGAAAGAAATCATTGGCTGAACTTGATGAACTGGTAGATAACAAAGGCCTTGAGTTCGGAATGAATGTAGCAAAGTATAAATTAGATAAGGACTAAGAACGATGAGACATAAGAAGAGTTTTAATCATTTGGGAAGAACAAGTTCGCACCGTAAAGCCATGCTGGCTAATATGGCATCTTCCCTCATCATGCATAAAAGAATTGTAACAACTCTTGCAAAAGCTAAAGCTTTAAGAGGTTACGTTGAACCGTTGATCACCAAAGCCAAAGACGATACAACTCATTCAAGAAGAATGGTTTTCAAATATCTTACCGATAAGTATGCGGTAACCGAACTTTTTAGAGAAGTGTCGGCCAAAGTTGGCGATCGCCCGGGAGGTTATACCCGTATTATTAAACTGGAAAACCGTTTGGGTGATAATGCCGAAATGGCAATGATTGAATTGGTTGATTTCAACGAAAATCTTTTGAAAGAAAAGAGTGCGAAAAAAGCCAAAACCCGCCGTCGTCGTGGTGGAAGCAAAAAAAGTGCTCCTAAAGCAGAAACTACAGAACAAGTTGCTGCTACAGATACTCCTGAAACCGTGGAGAAAGAAGAGAAGGTAGAGACCGAGGTTAAGGATGAGGTAGTTGAAAAGGCAGAGGAAGCCAAAGAGGAAGTTAAAGAGGAAGAGGCTAAAGAAGAGGAGAAAAAGGAAGATAAGGAGTAGGTAGCAACTTGTAACTGCATTAAAAAGGGTAAAAGCGAAAGCTTTTGCCCTTTTTTATTTTCTGCCCAGCAAAACCACTGCCTGTGCGGCAATACCGTCGCCCGTCCCGGTAAACCCTAATCCTTCGGTGGTGGTTGATTTAACGGAAATGTTTTCGATGCCTGTTTTAACGGTTTGGGCAATATTTTTACGCATACCGGTAATGTAAGGCGATATGCGCGGTTGCTGTAAAACTATGGTCGCATCGATGTTTATTATTTTATACCCTTTTTCCGAAATCATCCGGAAGGTTTTTTCCAACAATATAAGGCTGCTGATGTTTTTATATTGCCGGTCGCTATCGGGGAAATGAACACCGAGGTCACCCAGTGCCAGTGCCCCCAGCAGCGCGTCGCAAATTGCATGAAGCAATACGTCGCCATCGGAATGTGCCAAACATCCCTTTTCAAAGGGGATATTAATACCCCCCAGCCAAAGTTGCCGGCTGGTAACCAACCGGTGAACGTCGTATCCTGTTCCTATCCTAAGCTCGCTATTCATTGTTATTCTTCTTACGGAAAAAAGTTTTTCCTGCAAAACAAAAAAGCAGCTCCGCGGTCAGATTAAACCAACTTACCGGAACTGCTTCTGTTTTATGTTTAATTTATTTTACTGCGGTGGTGCTGTATTGGCATTGGATGCGGCTTTTCCGAAATCAAATACAAGCGAAAAACGCATGGTATTTTGTAACGGGTTTTGTGTTGAGTTCATCGGTATCAGGTAAGAGAAGTCCAACCCGAAAACATTGTATCGAATACCCACACCCAAAGTAGCATATTTACGATTACCTTTTTTCTTGCTTTCCATAAAGAAA